>JAYTRR010000158.1:0-4228 GCA_043746005.1 Burkholderiales bacterium | reverse complement strand
GCTAAACAGACGGTCAATCCCCTGTCAGTCGCTGTTCTCACGCAGGTCGAAAAAACCTACCATTTGGATTCAATCAGTGTTCCTGTGATTCGAGGGGTGGATGTCATTGTCCACCCAGCCTGTTTTACCGTGCTGTTGGGCCCATCCGGCAGCGGCAAGACAACGTTGCTCAACATGATCGGCTGCATTGACAAGCCGGACAAAGGCGAAATTATCGTGGCCGACTGCAAGGTGGGTGACTTGACCGATGACGCGTTGTCGGACTTCCGCGCAAAAAACATCGGATTCATTTTTCAAAACTTCAATCTGTTGCCGGTATTGAGTGCCTACGAAAACATCGAGTATCCGTTACTCCTGGCGGGCGTTTCGGCAAAAAAACGGGGCGAACGTGTGCCCAAACTCCTCGATGCGGTGGGCCTAGGTGACAAGGCGAAGAATCTTCCCGGCCAACTGTCGGGAGGCCAGCGTCAGCGCGTTGCGATTGCCCGCGCGTTGGTCCGCAAGCCCAAACTGGTTATTGCCGACGAACCAACCGCCAACCTGGACAGCAAGACCGGAGCGGCCATCCTGGCCTTGATGCGGCGTATGGTTGAGCGCTATCAGATTTCATTTATTTTTTCCTCCCATGACCCCGAAGTCATCAAGGCGGCAGATGACACCATTTTCCTGAAAGACGGGTTGATTCAGGGGTCCCGCCGCAAAGGGATGGAGGCCGCGTCATGATGACTTTCAACTTGGCCCTCCGCAATTTGCTGCGGAACCGTCGGCGGTCATTGGCCACACTACTGGCGATGGCGATTGGTTCGATTGCGATTCTTCTATTTGGCGGCTTCAAGATCAACATCGGCTACGAAATGCACACGACCCATGTGCGAAAAGACGGCCATCTACAAATACAGCACCGGGACTTTTATCTGTATGGCAGCGGCAACCCAACGGCCTATGGCATTACGGACTACAAAAATATTCTGGAGGCGATCCAGAAAGATGAAGTGTTGCGGGACATGGTGCTCGTTGCGACACCCGCTTTACAGTTCGGCGGTATCGCCGGAAACTACGCGGCAAGCGTGTCGCGCACGGTTATTGGCAACGGATTTGTTGCAGAGGACACCAACCGCATGCGTCGCTGGAACGACTTTGGGCTTCGCAGCTCGGCACCGTTGTCCGCCATGGAGGGCACCCCTGCGGATGCTGCCGTGGTCGGAACAGGCGTTGCCCGGGTGTTGCAGTTGTGCGAAGCATTGAAGATCGAGCGTTGCCCCAAGCCAGAAAAACAGGCAACGGCGAGTGGTGCGTCACTGCCCGATGACATTGCGCAGCTCAGTCTGCAAGAGGCACCTGCAACTGTGACAGTGCCAGGAACCGTTGTGCCCAAGATCGAGGTGTTGGTGGTGAACGCCCGCGGTGCGCCCAATGTTACGTCCCTCTCCGTGGTGCGAGCCGAAGACCAGGGCATCAAGGAACTCGATGAAGTCTCCATGATCATGCATCTTGCGAAATTGCAGCAGTTGGTTTACGGGTCGGCACCACCCAAAGCCACCTCCATCATGATTCAGTTGCGCCACTCCGACCAGATTCCGGTTGCGCGGGCCCGACTGATGACTCTATTGGCCGGTTTCTCATCCACCGAGCCGCTTGCCGTACTCGACTTTCGGGAATTGAATCCTTTCTTTGTACAGACCATGTTGATGTTTGATACCATTTTTGGTTTCGTCTTTTTGTTGATCGGAGGCATCGTTCTTTTCACCGTCAGCAATACGATGAACACCACCGTTGTTGAGCGCACCGTCGAAATTGGTACCCTTCGCGCCATCGGCTTGAGGCGCAGCGGAATCCTGCAACTGTTTGTGGTCGAAGGCGCACTGCTCGGCTTGGCCGGTGCGGTGCTCGGTGCGGTGCTGGCACTCGGGCTGTCGGCAGTGATCAATCAGTCCGGGATGCTCTGGCTACCGCCAGCCAGCGTAGCGCCCATGCCTTTTACCGTGGCGGTCTGGGGTGAAACCGGCATGATTCTCGGGACGACGATCGGTCTTATTCTTATAGCGACCATTTCTGCATGGTGGCCAGCGTACCGGGCTGCGCGGCTGGACGTGGTTGAAGCACTTCGCCACGTTTGACTTTAGGTGATACGGTAATCATGAAGTCAGTTTTTCTTTTTCTGTTTTCAGCTCTATTTGGGTGTGGTGCGGTATGGTCTGCACCCAGCGCGGACGACATCCTCGCTGCTAGTGATGCCATTCGCAATCCGGGTCGATCGTTCAGCGTGACCGTCACGCTCACCGAGTTTCAAAATGGCAAGCAGGTTGATGCCAGTACGCTGTCGAGCTACTCCCGTTTGCAGCAGGGGGGGCAGTATTCCAGCTTGGTCCGGTTTGTTTTGCCAGCGCGCGATGCTGGCAAGCTGATGCTAAAAAATGGAAATGACATGTGGTTCTATGACCCCACCAACAAAGCCAGCGTTCGCCTGTCGCCGCAACAGCGCTTGCTGGGGCAGGCGTCCAATGGCGATGTGGTCACTGTAAATCTGGGCAAGGATTACAAACCTGCCCTGGTGAGCGAAGAAGATGTGCAGGATGGGGAGCGACGAACGCGCAAGGCGTACAAACTGGCCTTGACTGCGGCAACGCCTGAGGTCACCTATGCCAGCGTGGACATGTGGGTTGATGCGGAGAATAACCGCCCCATCAAGGCACGCTTTTTCGCCGAATCGTCGCGTTTGCTCAAGACGGTTTATTACCGGAAATTTCAGACCCAACTGGGCGCGGAGCGACCTACGGAGTCCGTGATCATTGACGGCCTCAACCCTCAGTTGGTGACGCTCATGCGTTTTTCAGATTACGCCGCTCGCACCATCCCTGAAACCTGGATGCAGCGGGATTACCTGCCGCGGTTTCAGCCGGACTAAACCAATGCCCCATCACTCCCTTCGCTCTCTTCTCTACCCGTGTCTTGCTGCGACCCTCGCCTTGGTGCTACCGGTCCGCGATGCCCATGCGCAAGAAGACGCACTCAGCCTGGAAAGTGCGCCAGCCGAAAAAGTCGAGTTATCGAATAGCACCAAACTATTCATTGAAGGCGCCGTTGGCAATGCCAGCCAACGCTACCTGTCGGACAGCGTAGATACCCGGCGCGCGTCGGTTGACTTGATGTATTCCGACCGCATCGGCGCCGGTTTGCGTGCAGTATTCTCGGATCGCATTGATGCGATTCACCCTGCCGCCATGGGGGTGGATGGACCGGTTAACAGCCTGCGCGAAGCCTACTTGAGTTGGCAGCCCGATGGCGGAGATACTGTGGTCGACTTCGGGCGCATCAATCTGCGTAACGGGCCCGGCTATGGGTACAACCCGACAGACTTTTTCCGTGATGGCAGTTTGAGGGTCATCACCAGCGCCGACCCATTCGCCCTGCGGCAGAATCGGATTGGTTCTGTGATGGTGCGCGCTCAGCGCCTGTGGAGTGGCGGTTCGTTTTCAGCGGCTTACTCTCCCAAGTTGGCAGACCGCCCCAGTGCCGATGGCTGGAATCTTGATCTTGGGTCTACCAACAACCGCGACCGGGCTTTGTTCACACTCGGCACCCAGATTTCCCAAAACGTCAACAGCCAGATTCTGCTCTATTCGCAAGACGCTGTGACGCCGACCTTGGGCGCGAACATGACAGCATTGTTGTCGGATGCGGCCGTAGCGCACCTGGAGTGGACGCATGGCAGTGAGATCGACCTGCTCAGCCGGGTACTGGGAACGCCGACCAACCGGGTGATACGGGATCGCTTTGTAGGCGGTGTTACCTACACTACACTGGGAAAAACCTCCATTACAGCCGAATACCAGTACAACGGCTTCGGGCTCGATCAATCAGGCTGGGCAGCGCTAGGCGGAGTGCCAGCGACACAGTTGGCCTATCTGAGTGAAGCGTTGCGACTGCAGGAGCTGGCACCTCGGTCCGCCTACCTGGTCTACGTCACCCAAAAAGCACTGTGGCTCAAGGACTTGGATTTAACAGCCTACCTGCGCGTCAACGCCGTGGACAACAGCAAGCTGGCTTGGTTTGAACTCCGCCATCATTGGCCAAAATTCGATCTCATGGTCCAGTACCAGCAAAATATGGGTAGCTCCGATAGCGAGTTCGGAGTACTGCCAGATCGCCGGGTGATGCAGGTACTCGGCGCGTATTATTTTTGACAATGATATTGAGGCTCTGGAAGTGGTTCCGTACCCTCGACCAA
>JAYTRR010000157.1:0-12851 GCA_043746005.1 Burkholderiales bacterium | reverse complement strand
TCCATCGCACTGGACGGCACCTTCGTGAAGCTGATCAGCTGGTATGACAACGAGTGGGGTTACTCGAACAAGTGCCTGGAGATGGTGCGCGTAGTGGCTGGAGGCTCAAAATGAAAGTCTTGCGCTTCGCCGATGTGCTGAAAAGCGGGTTCGCCTTGAACAGGCGCGTGTTCATTCGCGCGGATCTGAACGTGCCGCTGGATTTCAGTGCCGGTGGTGAAGGGCGCATCACCGAGGACACGCGTATCCGCGCATCCGTGCCTTGCATCCAGATGGCGCTGGACGCGGGTGCGGCAGTCATGGTCACCAGCCACCTGGGCCGCCCCGTTGAAGGCGCGTTCAAACCGGAAGATTCGCTGGCACCCGTGGCCAAACGGCTGGGTGAGTTGCTGGGCCGCGAGGTGCCGGTGATTTCCAATTGGGTCGATGGAGTCACCGTGGCCCCCGGCCAAATCGTTATGCTGGAAAACTGCCGCGTCAACGTAGGCGAAAAGAAGAACAGCGAGGCCTTGGCCCGCAAACTCGCAGCTCTGTGCGATATTTTTGTGCACGACGCTTTTGGCACCGCCCACCGGGCCGAAGGCACCACCTACGGCATCGCCCAATATGCGCCGATAGCCTGCGCCGGGCCGCTGTTGTCGGCAGAGATTGATGCCATCAACACGGCGCTGGCCAACCCCAGGCGGCCGCTGGTGGCCATTGTGGGCGGCTCCAAGGTCAGCTCCAAGCTAACCATCTTGCAAAGCCTGGCCCGCAATGTGGACCAGTTGATTGTGGGCGGCGGCATTGCCAACACCTTTATGTTGGCCGCTGGCTTGAACATTGGCAAGAGCCTGGCTGAGCCCGATTTACTGGACCAGGCCAAAGCGGTCATTGCGGCCATGAAAGCCCGCGGTGCCGAGGTGCCGATCCCCACCGATGTGGTGACCGCCAAAATCTTCAGCGCAGAGACGGTTGCCACGGTCAAGTGGGCCACCGACGTAGAAGACGATGACCTGATTTTGGACATTGGCCCCGAGACCGCCGCGCGCCTGGCCGAACAACTCAAGCACGCCGGCACCATCGTCTGGAACGGCCCGGTCGGCGTGTTTGAATTTGCGGTGTTCGAGACCGGTACCAAAACCATTGCTAAAGCTATTGCGCAGTCCAGCGGCTTCAGCATCGCCGGGGGCGGTGATACGCTGGCGGCCATTGCCAAATACGGCATAGCAGACCAGGTGGGCTACATCTCCACCGGGGGCGGTGCCTTTCTGGAGATTCTGGAAGGCAAGACCCTGCCTGCGTTCGAGATTTTGCAAGCGCGGGCAAACGATGCATAGGTCTGCCCATATCAAGTGCGCCCATCACGTGCCAAAGCAGGTCGACGCGGTGCTCTGCGAAGCGAAATAAAGGAAGAGGCTGCAGGCCGGAGGATATTCGCGCAGTGGAGTACCGCGTTGGCCTGCCCCCGCAAGACGGCTGATTCCTGAACCCCTCACACGGCTTATTTTTTGATACTAAGGAGACTTCAATGGCTTTCATTTCCCTTCGCCAAATGCTGGACCACGCTGCCGAACACGGCTACGGCGTGCCCGCTTTCAACGTCAACAACCTGGAGCAGATCCAGGCCATCATGGAAGCCGCACAGGCCACCGATAGCCCTGTGATCCTGCAGGCCTCGGCGGGCGCCCGCAAATACGCCGGTGAAGCCTATTTGCGCCACATGATGATGGCTGCGGTGGAGAGCCACCCCGACATTCCCGTAGTGGTGCACCAGGACCACGGCACCACGCCGGCGGTGTGTATCCAGTCCATTCGCTCGGGCTTCACCAGCGTGATGATGGACGGCTCCCTGATGGGCGATGGCAAGACACCTGCCAGCTACGAATACAACGTCGATGTAACGCGCCGTGTGGGCGAGATGGCGCACGCCGTGGGCGTGTCGGTTGAAGGCGAACTGGGTTGCCTGGGTAGCCTGGAAACCGGTGAAGCGGGCGAAGAAGACGGCGTGGGCGCCGAAGGCAAACTGACGCACGAGATGATGCTGACCGACCCCGTGCAGGCCAAGGATTTTGTGGAGAAAACCGGTGTGGACGCGTTGGCCATCGCCATTGGCACCAGCCACGGCGCCTATAAGTTCACCCGCAAGCCCACGGGCGACATTCTAGCCATGGACCGCATCGTGGCCATCCACGCCCAGATCCCCAACACCCATCTGGTGATGCATGGCTCCAGCAGCGTGCCACAGGAGTGGCTGGCCATCATTCGCCAGTTTGGTGGCGACATCAAGGAAACCTATGGCGTGCCGGTGGAAGAAATTCAGCGTGGCATCAAGAGCGGTGTGCGCAAGATCAATATCGACACCGACATCCGCTTGGCCATGACCGGTGCCATGCGCCAGGTCTTTGCCCAACAGCCTAGCGAGTTTGACCCGCGCAAGGCGCTGGTAGCGGCTAAAAATGCGGCACGCGACATCGTCAAGGCCCGCTTCGAGGCGTTTGGCTGTGCCGGCATGGCCAGTCGCATCAAACCCGTGAGTTTGGATGCCATGGTGGCGCGCTACCAATGAGCGTTGGAAGTTTGGTTTTAATTACTATTGAGGAGACAAAATGAAATTCGTACAAATTTTGATCGGTGCCGCAGTGTTGGTTTCAGTCCCGGCATTTGCCAGCCTGGATCTGGCCAAAAAGAACAACTGCATGGCTTGCCACGGGGTGGACAAGAAGATCGTTGGGCCTGCCTATCTGGAGGTTGCCAAAAAGTATGCCGGGCAGAAAGATGCCGAAGCGACCCTGATCAAGAATATCAAAGCCGGTGGCGCTGGCAAGTGGGGCCCCATCCCCATGCCCGCACAGGCTGCTTTGAGTGATGCCGATACCAAAACGCTGGCTGACTGGATTATGGCGGGCACCAAGTAAGCGATCCGTTGCTTGTCAAGTCCAGGAACCCGCTCGTTAGCGGGTTTTTTTACGCAAATTTTTCCATCAGGCGGGCGGAGCGTTCCACCTCCTGGATGGCTTGTTCATCGGTTTCTGATTCGTTCACCGCTTCAATCAATGAGCAGGTCATCATCCGGTAGAAAGCTTTATCCATTGCTTTGCGGACGGCCGACATCTGGGTAGCCACGTCTTCACAGGAGCGATCTTTTTCAATCATGTCAACGATCCCGCGCACCTGTCCTTCAATGCGGCGCAGGCGATTGACCATATCTTTTTGATGCTCCAGGCGATAGTCTTGCTTCAAACCTGTGGACTTTGGCGTTGCCGCTGCGGTGATCTTCTTGGTCATGGTGTTTTGCAAATAAATGTGTTGGCAAGTTGAGTGTGCCAGATAGTCATTTGGAAGTTAATTGCAAACGGTGCATTTCAAAAAAAATACTATACCCCGATGGGTATAGGGTATCTACCAATTACTTTCTTTTGCTACTTGCAAGATGATTGATCAGTCTTTAGCAAAAGACTTTTTAAGTGGTCTTGCTGACTTCCCTCAACCCGAAATACGGAGTACCCATGAATTTGTTGTCACCCTCTCTTCGCGCCCTGGTTTTGCTGGGAGTAGTCTTTTTGACTGGCTGCGGCACGATTGGCACCCTTGGCAAGCTCGAAGATGGCGCAGGCGCCGAAGCCAGTCGCATGTGGGATCGCTGGGTAGAGGCGGATGGCGACATTGCGGTCGCGACAACCTGGGAACGTAAAGTCAAGGCGGGTGTCACTGGTGACGACATCGAGCAAATTTTGCGCAGTGTCGCCACCGAGCGCAACATGAAGGAAGTGGGCATCCTGCCACTGTCCAAAGAGCTGGAAGCCCGTACCGGCGTGAAGCAAAAGCTGCTCACGGTGTATTCGTTCTGCACCCCATCCACCGCACGCGAGATGGTGGACTTCAGTCCGGCCATGTCAGCCTACCTGCCTTGCCGCGTATCCGTGGTCGAGAAGGAAGATGGCCTGTGGCTCTACACCCTGAACATGGACATGATGGTCAAGATGGGTCGCAAGTTGCCTTCGCCATTGAAAGAGCACGCATGGGCTGTACGCAGTACGCTGTATGAAATGATGGAACGCGCCTCCAAGGGTGAGTTTTAAGCTGGTAGTTCACGTTAAATAAAATTAAACCGGAGACAGACATTGACCTCATCACGCACAACAACAACCCGGCTTCGCCCTTTGGCGGTGGCTTTGATTCTTGGCGGCAGCCTGTCGAGCGCTTTTGCGACCAATGGCTACTTTTCTCATGGCTACGGAATGAAATCAAAAGGCATGGGGGGTGCGTCTGTCGCCATGACCGACAACGCTTTTGCGGGTGCCAATAATCCTGCTGTGGCTGCCTGGGCCGGTAATCGCGTGGAGTTGGGTGTGGACGTGTTTATGCCCAAGCGCGGCATGGAGCGTACCGGTGGTGCAGGAGGGCCTGGAAGCTTGCCTGCGGCCTCCATTGATAGTGATAGCAATGTGTTTTATGTGCCAGAGTTTGGCTACAACCGCGCCATTTCGGATCAGTTGGGTGTGGGTATTACGGCGTATGGGAATGGGGGGATGAATACAGACTACGCGGGCGGGCAGGTGGATTGCTCGTTAATCGGAGCTCAAGCAGGATCGAACGCATTTTGCGGCTCCGGTCGGCTTGGAATGGACTTGCAGCAGTTGATCATTGCCCCAACGATCGCCTACAAATTCACCGAAAAGCACTCGTTCGGCATATCACCTTTGCTGGTCAAGCAGATATTTAAGGCTGACGGATTGCAAGGATTTAGCCAAATGTCAAGCGACTCAACTCATCTCACGAACAATGGAACGGACTCCAGCAGCGGCTTTGGTGTACGTTTGGGCTATCTAGGAAAATTGAGTGAGCAGTTGACCTTGGGTGCCTCCTATTCGCCAAAGATCGCGATGTCAAAGTTTTCGAATTACGCGGGTCTGTTTGCCGGCCAGGGCTCTTTTGATATTCCCGAAAATTACACTTTAGGGCTAGCCTTTCAGGCATCGCCCAGTGTGACGATTGCGGCAGACTACCAGCGCATCAGCTATAGCGGCGTTCCCTCGGTGTCAAATCCCAGTAGCAATGCGGCGCCGCTAGGTGCTGCAAATGGCCGGGGTTTTGGCTGGGCAGACATCAATGTATGGAAGTTGGGTGCTCAGTGGCAGGCGACTCAGAGCCTGACCCTGCGTGCGGGTGTGAATGTGGGTGATAACCCCATCAAGAGCCGCGACGTGACTTTCAACATTCTCGCGCCCGGTGTAACGACAACTCACTACACCGTGGGGGGGACCTACACCCTATCGGAAAAGACTGAGGTGACCTTCTCCTATATGCATGCACCGTCAAACTCGGTCACCGGGCCGTCGCTGTATAACGCACTTGGTGCCTCTGCCGGTAATGAAACTATCAAGATGTCCCAGCAATCTTTAGGCGTCCAGTTTGGCTGGAAGTTCTAATCCGGTCTGACAGGGAAGATGCGGTTGTAATTCGGTAAATGAATCGTTAAGCTAATTTTTATGAAACATACCCTCATCTTCTCCTGTCTGGTCTTGGGCCTTGGTTCAGCAACGGCTGAGGTTCCTTCTATTTTTGTTGGTGCTGATCTGAAGCTGGGAAGCAAGCTCATTGCAGAAAACAAGTGTTCGGCTTGTCACCAGCAGAAAGTTGGCGGCGACGGTTCGGCCATCTACCGTCCGGCTGGGCGAGTCAACACGCCAAGCGTATTGCGGGGCATGGTGGAGCAATGCAATACCGAGATGAATCTGGGGTTGTTTCCTGAAGAGGTTACAGCGGTGAGTGCAGTGTTGAACCGTGATCACTATCGTTTCAAGTAACGTGATGTCATTTATGGCCGGACGTCATCAATTTGTCAGTTTCTTTTGTCAAAAATATATCAGTGCATTCGAATATATTGTTTAAACGTTGAGTCGTTGGAAGCCCAACAAGTGAAGGAGAACATGTGAAGCAAGAAGTTATGGGTTCAGGCCGCATCATCAAGGCGCCTGAGAATTTTTTGAGCCGCGAAGGCATCAAGACCGTATTTACCGAGGCGAAAAGTGGGCGTCGGGATTTTCTGCGAAACGCCTTTGCTGCAGCCGCAGCAGGTGTAGCCGCTCCCATCGCGATGGCGCAGGGCAACCCGGTTCCCACAGAGGGTGGAGACCCGAACATTCTGAATCTGCCGGAGCACGCAACCAGTTTGGGGCAGGGCGTTTCTTCCGAAGGAAGTTACGGCAAACCATCCAAGTTTGAAGCCAATGTGCAGCGTCGCCAGAGCCCTGGCTTGACACAGACAACGCAGGCGTCCGTCTCGTTTGCGCCCTTGCAGTCGCTGTTTGGAATCGTTACACCCAGCGGCTTGCATTTTGAACGCCACCATCAGGGTTGGTGGGACATTGATCCGTCCAAGCACCGCTTCATGATCAACGGCATGGTGAAGACGCCCAAGGTTTTCACCATGGACGAGATCATGCGTTTGCCTTCCATTTCGCGCTTCCACTTTATTGAGTGCGGAGCGAACACGGCGGCTGAATGGGGCAATGTGGCAGTGCCAACCGCCCAGTACACGCACGGTATGGTTTCCTGCAGTGAGTTCACGGGCGTGCCGCTGATCACCTTGCTTGAACTGGCGGGTGCCGACCTCACCAACGGCAAGTTTGTGCTGGCCGAGGGGGGCGATGGCTCTTCCATGACACGCACTATCCCGATGAGCTTGATCAAGTCGGGCGAAGTCTTCGTGGCCTATGGCCAGAACGGCGAGATGTTGCGTCCCGAAAACGGGTATCCGCTTCGTCTGATCGTACCGGGGGTGCAAGGCGTGAGTTGGGTCAAGTACCTGCGCCGCATTAAAGTGGGTGACAAGCCCTATGCGACCAAGGACGAGGCCGTTCACTACATCGATCTGCAGCCCAGCGGCTTGCAGCGGCAGTACACCAACATTCAGGAATGCAAGAGCGTGGTGACTACGCCGTCCGGCGGACAAGTCCTGCTTGACAAGGGTTTCTACAACATCACTGGCCTGGCGTGGTCGGGCCGGGGCAAGGTCAAGAAAGTGGATGTGTCTGTGGATGGCGGCCGCAACTGGCGCCAGGCCCGCCTGGAGACACCCGTGCTTTCCAAGGCGCTCACCCGCTTCAATATTGACTGGATTTGGGATGGCAAACCAGCCATTGTCCAGAGCCGTGCTTCTGACGAAACTGGCTATGTGCAGCCCACTTACAAGCAGCTGCGTGCCGTGCGCGGAACGCGCTCAATCTATCACAACAACGCCATTCAATCATGGCTGGTACAGGAAAATGGCGAGGTGAAAAATGTTCAGCTTTCGTAACGCAGCAGTCGCAGCAGCGGTGATGGCCGTGGCCGGCTGTGCGCTAGCGCAGACCGGCGCGCAATATGCTGGCGTTGGCCGAGCGGCGACCCCCAAAGAAGTGGCTGCATGGGATATTGACGTGCGTCCGGACTTCAAGGGTTTGCCCGCAGGTTCTGGCTCCGTCTCCAAGGGGCAGGACGTTTGGGAGACCAAGTGCTCTTCCTGCCATGGTGTATTCGGTGACTCCGGGGAGGTTTTCAGTCCGCTGGTTGGCGGCACCACCGCTGAGGACGTGAAGACCGGTCATGTGGCCAAGCTCAAGGACTCGACAGCCGGTCGTACCACGTTCATGAAGGTAGCTACGCTCTCCACCATTTGGGATTACATCAACCGCGCCATGCCGTGGACGCAGCCCAAGTCGCTGACGACGGAAGAAGTCTATGCGGTGACTGCCTTCTTGTTGAATCTCAGCGGTGTTGTGCCCGACAACTTCACGTTGTCTGACAAAAACATTGCCGAGGTGCAAGCCCGCATGCCCAACCGCAATGGCATGACCACCGAGCACGCCATGTGGCCGGGCAACGAGTTCAAGGGTACCAAGGCGCCAGATGTCAAGAACATCGCCTGCATGAAGGATTGTGCGACTGAACCAACCGTTGCGTCCTTTCTGCCAGACTTTGCGCGCAACGCTCATGGCAATCTGGCTGAACAGAACCGTCCGGTCGGCGCGCAGCATGGTGTTGATACGACCAAACCTGAAGGCAAGGCTCCGACTCCTGGTGCTGCCGCAACCGCAGCCGTGGTGGTGGCACAAGTCGCTGCACCGGTGAAGGTGGCCGATGCTCCTAAAGTCAGCACGCCAGCACCAACGGGCGGCGCAGATTCCAAAGCGGCGCTGGCATTGCTGCAGAAAAACAATTGTGTCGCTTGCCACGGGATTGACAAGAAGATCGTAGGCCCAAGTTTTGCTGACATCGCCAAGAAACATGCCGGCAAAGCGGACTATCTTGCGGCCAAGATCAAGTCAGGCGGCTCAGGCGTATGGGGTCCCATTCCGATGCCGGCCCAATCGCTGCCTGATGCAGATGCCAAAGCCATCGCAACCTGGCTCGCTGCAGGCGCTGCCAAGTAGGCATCAGGGAAATCACCGTCACGACTTTTTTATTACTTGACTACCATTTGTTTAACCAGGAGAAACTACATGCAATCACGCAGACAAGCACTCAAGAAAACCGCCGTTGTGGCTGGCCTTTTGGCCACCACGGGACTGTTCCCCCAGTTCGCCTTCGCCGCCTTCAACAAGGACGCTTTTGAAGCCAAATCCGTTGCCGACGCACTCAAGGCATTGGGTGCCGGCGCCCCGACCGAAAGCAAGGACGTTTCAATCACCGCTCCTGACATTGCCGAGAATGGCTCTGTGGTGCCAGTCGCCGTTGCGACGACGCTGACGGGCGTGAAAAGCATGCTCATCATGGTTGAAAAGAATCCTGCTACCTTGACGGCCATGTTCCATATGACTGACAGCGTGGACGCCGCATTTTCTGCACGCGTCAAGATGGGCCAGTCTTCCGATGTGTACGCCATTGCCATCATGAACGATGGCAAGGTTTTGTTCGCCAAGAAGGAAGTCAAAGTCACGCTCGGTGGCTGCGGCGGCTGATTGACCAACCAATTAATTTTTCAATTTTAATTTAGGAGCTAAAAATGGCAGATCCAATGCGCATTCGCGCCCAGGCAGCTGGCGATAAAACAACCGTTCGCGTTCTGATGGCGCATGAGATGGAAGGCGGCCAGCGCAAGGATGCGGCTGGCAAGATCGTCCCAGCCTGGTACATCCAGGAAGTCACGGCAACCCATAACGGCAAGACCGTTTTGACCGCTGAATGGGGCCCGGCTGTGTCTAAGAATCCTTTCCTGCAATTCGTAGTCAAAGGTGCCAAGGCGGGTGACAAAATCGGCGTAAATTGGAAAGACAACCGGGGTGACACCCGCAGCGACGAAGCGACTGTGTCCTGATTTGATTTGATTTGATGTTTTGCCCAGGGGAAGTAAAACTTCCCCTGTTTACCTTGTAAAAATTAAAAAGAGATTGGACAAGAGGATGACAAAAACACTGACGATGATTGCTCTTGCGTGCTTGGCGAGTACGGGGGTCATGGCCCAAAAATCGGCGGTGCAGTCGATTGAGGAGTACCGGGCCATGTTGCAGGATGGAAACCCGTCCGACTTGTTTGAAGCCAAAGGCGAAGGCCTTTGGGCGCAAAAGCGCGGTCCCAGGAATGTGTCACTTCAGCAGTGTGATCTGGGTAAGGGCCCCGGTGTTGTCAAGGGCGCTTTTGTTGAGTTGCCCCGGTATTTTTCGGATACCAATCGGGTCCAAGATCTGGAATCCCGCCTCTTGACCTGTATGGAAACGTTGCAGGGCTTCAGTGCCGCTGATACTGCCAAAACTCCATTTGGCAAGGATGAGCAAAACAACGTGACGGCGCTGGCCACCTGGATTGCTGCTGAATCCAAGGGGTTGCGTTTCAACCTGTCCCAAAACCATGCGCAGGAAAAGACGTTCTATGAAGTGGGCAAGCGCCTGTTCTTCCAAAGGGCGGGGCCTCATGATTTTTCCTGTGCATCGTGCCACGGACAAGACAATACCCGCATTCGTCTTCAGGACTTGCCCAACCTTACCAAGAATCCTGGTGATGGCGTTGGCTTTGCCGCCTGGCCGGCCTACCGCGTTTCCAACGGGCAGATGTGGGGCATGCAACAGCGTCTGAACGATTGCTACCGGCAACAACGCTTTCCTTATCCGGGTTTCGGCAGTGATGCCACGGTTGCACTCGGGGTGTATCTCGGGGTTAACAGTCAGGGCTCAGCGTCTGTTGCGCCAGCCATCAAGCGCTGAAAAAGCGGAGAAAAATCATGAAGAAACAACACAAGATTTTTTTGTCTGCAATGGCCGCTGCTGCCGTGGTCGCTGGATGTGCCGCGCTTCCTGGTGCAGCCGATCTGGATCAACTAACGACCAAAATCGTCAAGGCATCTTTCAGGGATGAAGGGATCGTCAAAGCCGCTGTTCTCGACACAGATGAGACCAATCGGGTGTGCAGTGCTGCAGATGTTGCTGGTCAGCCGCTGGATGACGCTTCCGCCAAAGCCATTGAGGCCAGCAACCTCAAATCCGTGAAATGGCCATCCAATGGCAAGTTTTTGGGCGACTGGAAAGAAGGTGAAAAGATTGCCCAAAGCGGTCGTGGCCTGACTTGGACGGATGATGCCCAAACACCCAATGGTGGCAATTGCTACAACTGCCACCAGATCGACAAGAAAGAGATTTCTTTCGGCACCATTGGCCCTAGCCTTTACAACTATGGCAAGTTACGCGGGGTTGCAGACCCGGCCAGTCCTGATGCCAAGCCTATCGTTGAGTACACCTGGGGCAAGGTGTGGAACAGCAAGGCCTACAACGCGTGTTCGAACATGCCGCGCGCAGGGCATATGGGCATTCTGACCGAATCTCAGGTGGCGGATGTTCTGGCGTTGCTGCTGGATCCGAAGTCCCCGGTCAATCAATAAATTTTTCCGTACCCGACGCCTGTTCGGGTATTTTTATTTCTGTTAATTTTGTGATTGCGTATTTATGAATTTAACCAAGCGTGAGTTTTTTCAGGTGTTGGGTGCCGGCACCATGGCGGGTATGGGGCTGGGAACCTATGCCGAAGCAGATGCTGCTACGGCAGCTAGCGGTTTGTACGACATTCCCAAGTTCGGCAATGTGTCCTTTTTGCACATGACGGATTGCCACGCCCAGCTCAAGCCCATATATTTCCGGGAGCCCAGCATCAATATTGGTCTGGGAACCATGAAGGGCAACTTGCCGCATCTGGTTGGCGAGCATCTGCTCAAGGTGTCCAATATTCGACCCGGGACGGCAGAGGCCCACGCGCTGACCTGTCTCAGCTATGAAAAAGCCGCAAATCGCTATGGCAAAGTGGGTGGTTTCGCGCATTTGGCCACACTGGTCAAGCGTATGAAAGCCAGCAGGCCCGGTGCGCTGCTGCTGGATGGCGGCGACACTTGGCAAGGATCAGGTACGGCTTTGTGGACCAACGGCCAGGATATGGTGGACGCTTGCAAGCTGCTAACCGTGGATGTGATGACAGGGCACTGGGAATTCACGCTGGGTATGGAGCGTGTGAAAGAAATTATTGAAAAAGACTTTGCTGGAAAAGTCGATTTTGTTGCCCAGAACGTCAAGACGGCCGACTTTGGTGACCCGGTGTTCAAGCCCTATGTCATCCGTGAAATCAATGGTGTCCTTTGCGCCATCATCGGGCAGGCGTTCCCCTATACACCCATTGCAAACCCGCGTTACATGGTTGCCGACTGGTCCTTTGGCATCCAGGACGAAAACATGCAGAAGATGGTGGACGAGGCGCGTGCCAAAGGCGCGCAAGTGGTCGTTGTGCTGAGCCACAACGGCATGGATGTGGATTTGAAGATGGCCAGCCGGGTTATTGGCATTGACGCCATCATGGGCGGCCACACCCACGATGGCATGCCGGTTGCCTCGCTGGTTTCCAACAAGGGTGGCAAGACTATCGTTACCAATGCGGGCTCCAATAGCAAGTTTCTCGGTGTGCTGGATTTCAATGTGCAGAACAAGCGGGTTATGGACTTCCGTTACAAACTGCTGCCTGTGTTTGCCAACATGTTGCCAGCCGATCACGACATGGATGCACTCATTACCAAAATTCGCGCGCCGTATGAAGCCAAGTTGGCAGAAAAACTGGCGGTTACTGAAGGTACGCTGTACCGTCGCGGCAACTTCAATGGCACCGGTGACCAGTTGCTGGTCGACGCGTTGATGGACGTGCAGGGTGCAGAAATTGCATTCTCGCCTGGCTTCCGCTGGGGTACCACCTTGTTGCCGGGTCAGGCTATCACGCGCGAATGGCTGATGGACATGACGGCCACGACCTATTCATATGCAACGGTAACCGAGATGACTGGCGAAACCATCAAGACCGTGCTGGAAGATGTCTGCGATAACCTGTTCAACCCCGACCCCTACTACCAGCAGGGTGGCGATATGGTGCGTGTGGGTGGTCTGCAGTACAGCTGTGATCCCACCGCGGCAATGGGTAAGCGCATTGACGACATGCGCCTTGCCGGGAAACCGATTGAGGCTGGCAAAAAGTACAAGGTTGCAGGTTGGGCCCCTGTGGCCGAAGAGGCAAGCACCCAAGGGAACAAGATGGTCTGGGATGTAGTGGAAACCTGGCTTAAATCGAAGGGCGGAAAAGTATCGGCGCGCAAACTCAACGCACCCAAGTTGTCAGGCGTAAAGCCTAACCCGGGTTACATCGAAGCTTGATTTGAAGTGGTTGAATCAAAGCAATCCGTCGAATAGCACGACGTCAACCGCGTCGCCTTGGGCGACGCTGCCTTGTTCATGGTGCAGCACGACAATGCAGTTGGCCTCTGACATGGAGCTCAGGATCCCGGAGCCCTGAGATCCAGTAATTCGCACGGTTTGCTTGCCATCGGTGTCGGTCGACAGGATTCCTCTTTGGTATTCGGTGCGACCTGG
>JAYTRR010000156.1:0-12932 GCA_043746005.1 Burkholderiales bacterium | reverse complement strand
CCATTGCCCTGCTCAACGGCGTGCCCGTGGTGGGTTTTGAGATCACCCGCAGCAAGGGCGCCAGCGAAGTGGAAGTGGGCGCCGCCGTGAAAGTGGCTCTGGACGCGCTCAAAGCCCAGCACCCCGACATTGAACTCACCCAGGCGTTTGACTTTGTGGCACCGGTGGCCGAAGAGTTTGATGCCTCCATGACGATGCTGCTGGAAGGTGCGGTGCTGGCAGTGGTGGTGGTGTGGCTGTTTTTGCGCAACTGGCGCTCCACGCTGGTGTCTGCCGTGGCCCTGCCCCTGTCCGTGATTCCCGCCTTCATCGGCATTCACTACCTGGGCTTTTCGATCAACACGGTTACTTTGCTCGCCTTGTCTTTGGTGATTGGCGTGCTGGTGGATGACGCCATCGTGGAAGTGGAGAACATCGAGCGCCACCTCAACATGGGCAAGACGCCGTACCAGGCGGCCATGGAAGCGGCCGACGAAATTGGGCTGGCCGTGGTGGCCACCACCTTCACGTTGATTGCCGTGTTCCTGCCCACCGCGTTCATGGCGGGCATTCCGGGCAAATTCTTCAAACAGTTTGGCTGGACTGCGGCGCTGGCGGTGTTTGCCTCGCTGGTGGTTGCCCGGGTACTGACGCCCATGATGGCCGCCTACGTGATGAAGCGCAGCCCCCGCGCGCACCAGGACCCTTTCTGGATGGGCATCTACCTCAAAGCCAGCCAGTGGGCCCTGAGCCACCGCTGGCTGACTGTGGGGGCAGCCGGTGTATTTTTTGTGGGCTCCATCCTGCTCATTCCGCTGTTGCCCCAGGGGTTTATTCCGCCGGACGACAACTCGCAGACGCAGGTCTACATCGAGTTGCCTCCGGGCTCCACGCTGACCCAGACCCGCGACGCGGCCGAACACGCTCGCCAGCTGCTCACCAAGGTGGACCACATCCGCAGCATCTACACCACCGTGGGCGGCGGAGCGGCGGGCTCTGACCCCTTCGCACCGGCGGGCACCACGGAAGTACGCAAGGCTACCCTCACCGTGCTGCTGACCGAGCGCGGCCAGCGCCCGCGCAAGCAGGGCATCGAGAATGCGATTCGCACCGCCATGGCCGAGGTGCCCGGCGTGCGCAGCAAGGTGGGCCTGGGCGGTTCGGGTGAAAAATACCAGCTGGTTCTGACGGGCGAAGATCCAAACGCCCTTGCTACTGCCGCCGCCGCCGTGGAGAAAGACCTGCGCACCATCCCCAACCTGGGCAGCATCACGTCCAGCGCCAGCCTGATCCGCTCGGAGATTGCCGTACGGCCCGACTTTGCGCGTGCGGCCGACCTGGGCGTTACCAGCTCTGCCATTGGTGAAACCTTGCGCATTGCCACGGTCGGCGACTACGACACCGCATTGGCCAAGCTCAACCTGAGCCAGCGCCAGGTGCCTATCGTGGTGAAGCTGGCCGACTCGGCCCGCCAGGACCTGGAGGTGCTCGGCCGCCTCGCCGTGCCCGGCGCGAAAGGCCCGGTGATGCTGAGCCAGGTTGCCACACTGGAAATGTCCGGCGGCCCGGCGGTGATTGACCGGCTCAACCGCGCACGCAACATCACGTTCGAAGTGGAGCTATCGGGCGCCCCTCTGGGTGATGTGACCGCTGCCGTGCAGAAGCTCCCCAGCATCCAGAACCTGCCTGCGGGAGTGAAACAACTCGAACTGGGCGATGCCGAGGTGATGGGCGAGCTGTTTGCCAGCTTTGGCATGGCAATGCTGACCGGGGTGATCTGCATCTACATCGTGCTGGTGCTGCTGTTCAAAAGTTTGTTGCACCCGGCGACCATTCTGGCCGCCCTGCCCTTGTCACTGGGGGGTGCTTTTGTCGCGCTGTTGCTGACGGGAAAAAGCTTTTCAATGCCTTCGCTGATCGGCCTGATCATGCTGATGGGGATTGCCACCAAGAATTCCATTTTGCTGGTGGAGTACGCCATCGTCGCGCGTCGCGATCATGGTTTGAGTCGCATGGACGCCCTGCTGGATGCCTGCCACAAGCGGGCCCGCCCCATCGTCATGACCACCCTGGCGATGGGCGCCGGCATGCTTCCACTGGCCGTGGGCTGGGGCGCTGCCGACAGCAGCTTCCGAAGCCCCATGGCCGTGGCTGTTATTGGTGGTCTGATCACATCGACGCTTCTGAGTCTGCTGGTGATTCCTGCCGTGTTCACCCTCATCGATGACATGGGCCAGTGGTTTGGCAAGCTGGTCAAGCGCAGAACCTGAGCCCTGTTTTGTGACGGATGGGTGTCAGCTACACTCGTGTTCACGAATTTTCCAGGCAAGACGGGAGCACACTGCATGTTTGAATTTTTTGGCCTTGGCCGTTCCAAGCCTGGGGTAGCGGATGCGGCCGCAGGACCGTCTGCGGAAACGGACCCGATCAGCCCCACCCAGCGCGAGATGGTGCGCCTGACCCTGCACAACGTCTTGCGGCGTCAGGGCATTCCGTCCAGCTGGATCGCGGGTGAAGTCGCCCCCATGCTGCTGCCGGACCAGCGCGAAGCACTGTTGCTGCAGCTGGTGGTTCTCAAATGGCATGACGGGCTGATGCAATACGCGCCGGCGATTCAGAAGGAATTGCTCGACGGCTTCCGGCGCATCGACCCTGCAGCGGATGCAAACAGGTACCAGTTTTCCTGGAAATTTGCGCCGGATTGTGGATGCCCGCATACCCAGCTCCCAGGACCCAGCTTCTGGAGTGCGGGCACAAAGGCAGAATCGAAGCAAGCTTCCAAAAAAGCCGTGCTGGTGCAACCTGTACTGGATGACGATGATGATGACGCGGGCTTTGCGCCCACGCAGATTCACGACAACCGCTAGCCACCTATTTAGCCCTTTACTGCGGCACCCACCACCTCATTGGCAGTACGAAAGGCCTCGACGGCCGCAGGCACGCCGCAGTACACCGTGGCGTGCAGCAACACCTCCTGAATTTCCTCCACCGTGGCACCGTTGTTGAGCGCGCCGCGCACGTGTCCTTTGAGCTCGTTTTGTTTGCCCAAGGCGGTCAGCATGGCCACGGTGATCAGGCTGCGGGTCTTCAGATCCAGCCCCGGGCGCTGCCACACGTCGCCCCAGGCCGCACGCGTGATGTGCTCCTGAATGGGCTGGGTAAATGGCGTGGCGTTGGCAAAGGCGGCGCTAACAAAGTCTTCACCCATGACCAGTCTGCGCGTGGCCAGGCCCTTGTCGTAGGCAGATTCGGGCAGGAGCTTGTGTGCATCAGCAGGCACGGGAGAGTTCATGGTCACGCCTTTCGGGAAAAAGCGTCATGTTAACCAGCTTGCCGCAGCCCCAAAGTAGTCGGCATGCGCTGGGCTCCGGCGGTTTGATTGTTCATCACTATGGATGCCATTAGCAAAATTGGGTTGTTCAATGGGTACCCACGCTCTAGACTGGTGTTCTTCACAGACTTCAAACAACCCAAGGAGAGAATCATGTCCAACGAAGCCCAATGCCCTTTCTCGGGTGACGCACGCAAACACACTGTGGCTGGCGCCCCGGGAAATGCAAGCTGGTGGCCGAACCAGCTGAACCTGCGAATCCTGCACCAGCACTCTGCCAAGTCCGACCCCATGGGCACGGACTTCAACTACGCCGACGAATTCAAGAGCCTTGACCTGAACGCCGTGGTCAAGGACCTGCATGTTCTGATGACGGACTCACAGGACTGGTGGCCCGCGGACTACGGCCACTACGGGCCCTTCTTTATCCGCATGTCCTGGCATTCTGCTGGTACCTACCGCATCGCCGATGGGCGCGGTGGCGCAGGCAACGGCGCGCAGCGGTTCGCACCCCTCAACAGCTGGCCGGACAACGTCAGCCTCGACAAGGCGCGCCGCCTGCTGTGGCCGATCAAGCAAAAATACGGCCGCAAAATTTCGTGGGCCGACCTGATTGTCCTGACCGGTACTGTCGCGCTGGATTCGATGGGCTTCAAAACCTTCGGTTTCGCCGGTGGCCGCGAAGACATCTGGGAGCCCGAGGAAGACACGTACTGGGGCCCCGAGGGCAAGTGGCTGGACGACCAGCGTTACAGCGGTGACCGTGATCTGGACAACCCGCTCGCCGCCGTACAGATGGGCCTGATCTACGTGAACCCCGAAGGCCCAAATGGCAAGCCGGACCCGCTCGGGTCGGCGCGCGACATCCGCGAGACCTTCGCTCGCATGGCCATGGACGACGAGGAGACCGTGGCGCTGACCGCCGGCGGCCACACCTTCGGCAAGACCCACGGCGCGGCCGATCCGGGTCAGTACGTCGGGCCCGAGCCGGAAGCCGCAGGCATCGAGGAGCAGGGCCTGGGCTGGAAGAACAGTTTTGGCAGCGGCAAGGGCCTCCACACGATCAGCAGCGGCCTGGAAGGCGCCTGGACCCCCACGCCCATCCAATGGGACAACAGCTATTTCGAGACGCTATTCGGCTACGAGTGGGAGCTGACCAAAAGCCCCGCCGGTGCCCAACAATGGAAGCCCAAAGGTGACGCAGGCGCCGGTACCGTGCCGGACGCGCATGACCCGACCCAACGCCACGCGCCGATGATGTCCACCGCAGACATGGCCATGCGCATGGACCCGGTGTACGAAAAGATCTCACGCCGCTTCATGGCCAACCCCACAGAGTTCGCCGATGCGTTCGCCCGCGCCTGGTTCAAGCTGACGCACCGCGACATGGGCCCGCTCGCCCGCTACCTCGGCCCGTTGGTGCCAACGGAAGTGCTGATCTGGCAGGACCCGGTCCCAGCATTGGACCATGCGCTGATTGATGAACAGGACATCGCAGCCCTGAAGGCCAAGATTCTGGTATCCAGGCTTTCTATTTCCCAACTGGTGAGCACCGCCTGGGCATCGGCAGCCACGTTCCGCGGCAGCGACAAACGAGGCGGCGCCAACGGGGCGCGCATCCGCCTGGCGCCGCAGAAAGACTGGGAAGTCAACCAGCCAGCCGAACTGGCCAAAGTGCTGACCCAGCTGGAAGCGATCCAGCACGCGTTCAACGGCGCGCAATCCAACGGCAAAAAAATCTCGCTGGCTGACCTGATCGTTCTGGGCGGCTGCGCCGCAGTGGAGGCCGCTGCGCAAAAGGCAGGCGTTTCGGTGACCGTTCCCTTTGCGCCGGGGCGCACGGACGCATCTCAAGAGCAGACCGATGTTCACGCGTTCGCCGTGTTGGAGCCCGCCGCTGACGGATTCCGCAACTACGTCCGCAAAGGGCTTGAAGGTGCACAGGCCGAGTTGCTGGTGGACAAGGCGCAATTGATGACGCTGACGGCCCCCGAAATGACCGTGTTGATTGGTGGCCTGCGCGTTCTGAACGCGAACGTCGGCCAGGTGCAGCACGGCGTGTTCACCCAACGCCCGGAGACGTTAAGCAATGACTTTTTTGTGAACCTGCTCGACATGAATGTACAGTGGAAAAAGTCCGCCACGTCTGAAGGCGTGATGGAAGGGCGCGACCGAAAGACGGGTGCACCGAAATGGACCGGCACCGTCGTCGATCTCGTCTTTGGCTCGAATTCTCAGCTCCGGGCGCTGGCAGAAGTCTATGCATGCGGCGACTCGCAGGAAGCCTTCGTGCGTGATTTCGTGGCGGCCTGGAACAAGGTGATGAATCTGGATCGTTTCGACTTGGCATAATTTCAAAACACCCCATGACCACACCATCTCGCTACCCCCTGCCCGACCTGAACACCCTGCCTGAGGACATTCGCACCAAGATTCTGGAGGTGCAAGAGAAGACAGGCTTTGTGCCCAATGTGTTTCTGGCCTTTGCCCGCCGCCCGGCCGAGTGGCGCGCATTTTTTGCGTACCACGATGCAGTGATGCTGCGCGAAGGCTCCAGCCTGAGCAAGGGCGACCGCGAGATGATCGTCACCACCACCAGCGCCGCCAACCACTGTCTGTATTGCGTGGTGGCCCACGGCGCCATCTTGCGTATTTACGAGAAGACACCGCTGGTAGCCGACCAGGTGGCCACCAACTACCGCAAGGCCGACATCACGCCACGGCAGCACGCCATGCTGGACTTTGCGATGAAGATGTGCCTGCACTCCGACGAAATCGAAGAAGGTGACTTCACCGCCCTGCATGCCCACGGCTTTGACGACGAAGACATCTGGGACATTGGCGCCATCACCGCGTTCTTCGGTCTGTCCAACCGCATGGCCAACATGTCGGGCATGCTGCCCAACCCCGAGTTCTATTTGATGGGGCGCGTGCCCAAGCAGAAATAGTGTTCTGCGAGCTGTCGGCCGCGCATCAACGCGAATCGATGAGTATGTAGCCGCGGTTCTCCACCGTATCAAAGGTGCGCATGCCCTTGATCAGCGTGGCCGCGGGCATCCAGACCCAGCCCGCACTGGTGGGGTTCACGTCCAGCACCAGGAATGAGTCAGATAGCGCGTCGTAGGCACCCAGCGGTGAAATATGTCCGCCACCCGGTTGACCCACGGCTTCCCGCCGGTAGGTCACGATGACGTAATCACCGGGGCGCGTGAGGTTCTCGATCAAATCGGTACGAATGTCTTGCTCGGGCTTGCCGTCGTCAACGATTTTCAGGTGCGTGACCAGCCCATTGGCACTGAGCATTTCGTCAAGTTGGCGGGTCTGATAGCCAAAATCCTTGATCACTTTGCCGTTAACGGTTACCGGCTCCCCCAGCACTTGCGCACGGGTCTTTTTGCCTTGGGGAATCACGTTGTCCTGGGTAAAACGGGGAACGCTGAGATCCGCATTGGCGGGCATGAATTGCAGGTCTTCCGGGCGCAAGCGGCTGCGGTCACGGGGCAGTTCGCTGCTGCGTCCCCGCACCGCGTTCAGCACGATGGCCGCCGAGGTAGGACCGCAGAAGGCACCGTTGGACTGGGCTTCAAACTGGTTGGCTAGCGCCCCAAAGTCACTCCGGGCCGTGGACCGCGCCAAACGCGCAAGCCCCTCGTCGGATGCGAAAGGAACCAACGCCGGTGGCGCCACTTGCACCGCGTTGGCGGGCGTGTCGGTCAATGCGGACGCAGTTGGGAGTTGGGCTACCGACAGGACAAGGGCCAGAGCCCAGCGTGCGAGAAGTGACATGGTTAACTCCTGGTTCAGTAGCCCAGCGCCTGGCCCGTGTTGCGACGGGGATCATTGGCACCATAAAAGCGATTATTGCCAACCGGCTTGCCGCCTATGACCGGAGCACCCACCAGAATGGCTGCCAGGTGATTGGCTGGCTGCGGCGCGCCCAGCTTGTGGCCCATCTCCGTCAACAGTTTGGCACTGTCCGGTGACAGGGCGTAGGGCTCGACGTTGGTCACATCGGGCAGCCATTGCTGGTGAAAGCGCGGCGCATCAACGGCCTCTTGCACATTCATTCGGTAGTCGATGGTGTTGATGATGGTTTGCAGCACGGCGGTGATGATGCGGCTGCCACCGGGCGTGCCCAGTACCAGCACGGGTTTGCCGTCCTGGGTCACGATGGTCGGGCTCATGGAGGACAAGGGCCGCTTGCCGGGGGCAATGGCATTGGTGGCACTCTGCACCAAACCATAGAGGTTGGGCACGCCGGACTTGACGGTGAAGTCGTCCATTTCGTTGTTAAGCAAGACCCCGGTTGTGGGCACCATGACTTTGGCGCCGAACCAGTCATTCAAGGTGTAGGTGACGGACGCCGCATTGCCCCAGTGGTCCACGATGGAATAGTGGGTGGTGTTGGAACCTTCATGCGGCGCCGTGCCGGGCCTGATCTCGCTCGATACGCCGGCTTTATGGGGATCAATCACCGCGCGGATCTTCTCGGCATGGACATGGCTGAGCAAACGCGCCACCGGGTTCTGCACGAAATCAGGGTCACCCAGGGTGCTGTTGCGGTCCACATAGGCATGGCGCATGGCCTCGATCTGGTAGTGCACGGCCTGCGCCGAGTGGTAACCCAACTCCTTCAGCGGATAGCCTTCCAGAATGTTGAGCATCTCGCAAATCACCACGCCGCCTGAACTGGGCGGCGGTGCAGACACTACATGAAACCCCCGGTAGTCGCATTCAATTGGCGCCAATTCGCGGGTCTGGTACTGATCCAGATCGGCCTGGGTCATCAGACCATTGCCCGCGCGGCTGGACGCCACAAGGGAACGGCCGACCCAGCCCTTGTAGAAACCGTCCGCACCGCGTTGGCTGATCGTTCGTAGCGTCCTGGCCAAGTCCTTTTGCACCAACTTTTGCCCCGCGGCAAAGGCTTCGCCCTGGTTCAGGAAGACACTGGCGCTGGCTGGGTCCTTTTTGAAGCTTTCGGTGGTACTGCGCAGCAGATCGACATCGCCCTGCTCTAGCACAAAACCGCGGTCGGCCAACGCAATGGCGGGCGCCAGCAGGGCAGAGCGGCCCATCGTGCCGTACTGGACACGGGCCCACTCCATTCCCGAGACCGTGCCCGGAACCCCCACCGCCAAATGGCCGGTCGTGCTCAAACCCTTGATGACATTGCCCGCCTGGTCCAGATACATATTGGCGCTGGCGGACAAGGGCGCCTTTTCACGAAAATCGAGAAAGGTCTTGCGCCCATCCGCCAATTGCAGGGTCATGAAACCGCCACCGCCCAGGTTGCCCGCCGCGGGGTAGACCACGGCCAGCGCATAGCCCACCGCGACCGCAGCGTCGATGGCGTTGCCGCCCTTCTTCAGCACATCGACACCCACCCGGGAGGCCAGATGCTGTGCGGTGACCACCATGCCGTGCTCGGCGGCCACCGGGGCCAGTGAAGCGGCCCTGCACGACACTTGCGCCGTCATCGCGATTGCGCCGAGCAGCAGCGCGACATGCAGGTTGGGGGTCCAAATCCGATGACGCATGCGTGAAATCTCCTGTTTGAACCGGCGATGTTCCGCAGCCGGTTGGCTCAGTCTACCTGTGTGAAGTCGGCAAGGGAGTCAAGGTATCAGGTGGCTTTGGCAGGCTGGCGCCCAAAGAAGAAAAAATGTACGGAAGCATTGGCTGCGAAAATTATTAATCAAATCGGCCTGTATTCCCCGCACCCATTGCGCAGGCAGCTATTAAATTCATAGTAGAAAAAGCACCCCTGCCGGATCACTCCATCTGAAACCGCGCGGACACGGGCACCCTTGTTTCTACAATCACTCCATGGCTATCCCTCAAACGTTCATCCAGGAACTGCTCGCCCGCACCGACGTGGTGGAGATCGTGGGCCGCTATGTGCAGCTCAAGAAGGGGGGGGCCAACTTCATGGGGCTGTGCCCGTTTCATGGGGAAAAGTCGCCGTCGTTCTCGGTCAGCCCTACCAAACAGTTCTACCACTGCTTTGGCTGCGGGAAAAACGGCAATGCCATCAGCTTTTTGATGGACCACGCGGGCATGACCTTTGTGGAAGCGGTGAAAGACCTGGCACAGCAATACGGAATGCAAATTCCCGAGGACGATGCCTCGCCCGAAGACCGCGCCCGCGCACTGGAGCAGCGCCAAAAGCAGAATACCCTCACTGACGTACTGGAAAAGGCAGGGGAAGCCTACCGCCACCAGCTCAAAATTTCCCCCAAAGCGGTGCAGTACTTGAAGGGGCGCGGCCTGTCGGGCGAGATTGCCAAGCAGTTTGGCCTGGGCTATGCGCCCGAGGGCTGGCGCAGTCTGGCCAGCGTGTTCCCCCATTACGACGACCCGCTGCTGGTGGAAAGCGGCCTGGTCATCGCCCATACCGAAGAAGGAGCAACCGAAGAAAAGCGCTACGACCGGTTTCGTGACCGGATCATGTTTCCCATTCGCAACATCAAGGGCGAATGCATCGGTTTTGGTGGCCGCGTGCTGGGCGATGAAAAACCCAAGTACCTCAACTCGCCCGAAACCCCGGTGTTCAGCAAAGGGCGCGAGCTCTACGGCCTTTTTGAGGCGCGCAACGCCCTGCGTGAACAGGGTTATGCGCTGGTGACCGAAGGCTATATGGACGTGGTGGCGCTGGCGCAGCTGGGTTTCCCCAACGCCGTAGCTACGCTGGGCACCGCCTGCACCAATGACCATGTGCACAAGCTGTTCCGGTTTACGGACGCCGTCGTATTCAGCTTTGACGGCGACGCCGCCGGGCGGCGCGCCGCCCGCAAGGCGCTGGACGCGGCCCTGCCCTATGCCACCGATGTGCGCAGCATCAAGTTTCTGTTTTTGCCGACCGAACACGACCCCGACAGTTACATCCGCGCCAACGGCAAAGAGGCTTTCGCACGCTACGTGAGCAAAGCCACGCCCTTGAGCCGGTTCTTGATCGACGCGGCGCGCGAAGACTGCGACCTGACTACCGCCGAAGGTCGCGCGCACATGGCCGCTAACGCCAAGCCGCTGTGGTTGCTGCTGCCCGAGGGTGCGCTGAGGATGCAACTGCTGTCCGAGTTGGCCACCCAGGTACAACTGAGCAGCCAGGAACTCACCGCACTGTGGATGCCTGCGGCACCAGCACCCAGAAGCAATGGCAACGGCTTCGCCGCCGAGCCCACCTGGCACAGGGACGGTGCGCCCGAAGAAGGGGGCAAGCCCAAGCGCTACGGCCAATGGAAGGACCGCGATAGCTACCGGGCCACGCGCCTGCGCGCACCCGGGCGCGCCCTGCCTGCCAGCCGCGCCGACCATGCCACACGTATCCTGCTAGGCCACACGGAACTATGGGAGACGCTATCGAGTGAAGACCACAGCTTGCTATGCGAGCTGCCCCCGCCCCATGGGCCTCTGTTTACCTGGCTGGAAAGCCAGTTGCATGAGCACGGCCCTCTGACCTGGTCCGCCTGGCGCGAAGCACTTCAAGGCCATCCGGCAGAGGAACTGGCCGTGCGGCTGATATCGGACTCGGCACTTGCCGCGCATCCCACCGGCGAACCTTCAAACGAGGCCGGACCCGAGTTGCGGGACCTCCTCAACCGCATGCTCATGGACCGGATCAAGCTGCAGCAAAACGAAGCCATAGCGGCCTCCGGGACCGACCCAACAGCCCTGAAACGCTACCAGGAATTGAAGGAGCGCGGGCTTCAATTGGCCCTGCAGCTGGAAAAATCCTGATTCAACGCTATAATCCAAGGCTGTTTCGGCAAGAGCGACAGCAGCACCTCCGGTCCAGGCCAAGCGTTGACAAGATCACAACCGGCCACCTTACCGCAAGGATTGCATTCCAAATGTTCGCCCTCACATCTTGCCAGTGGGAAATGTAATTCCCTGCCATGCCAGCAACATTCGCTAAGCAAGCGGTGTTTGAGGCCTAAGTGGCACTTGTTCTGTTCGCCTATTTTTTTTGATGTTCCGAGGTTTTCGCATGCCTGCTCAAAAATCCGTCAAAGCTGTTCAGCCTCCGCCGAAGTCCGATAAGAAAGCCCATTCCGTGCCCGCATCCAAGCCACCTGTGACCAAATCAAAAGCCCAACAATTGAAGGAAGCGGCAGACGCCCTTTTGAATGCGGGTGCGACAGTCAAGAAGAAGCCAGGACGCCCACCCAAGGCAGCAGCGACAGAATCCAGTGCCCCTGCCAAAACCGGCGCCAAGCGCGGACCCAAGCCCAAGGGCACAGTCGAGTCGACAGGTGACGATATGGACATGTCGGACATCGAGTCCGACCTGGTCGGTGAGCCCGAAGCAGTCGTGACCACGCCCACAGGCGAAAAGGTCAAACCCCTGCGCATGAAGATCAGCAAGGCCAAAGAGCGCGCGCTGATGAAAGAGTTTGGCCTGGACGACACCATCCTGTCTGAAGAAGACATGGCCAAGCGCCGCCAGCGCCTCAAGGCGCTAATCAAGCTGGGCAAGACGCGCGGCTACCTGACGCATGGCGAAATTTCCGACCACCTGCCCGACAAGCTGATAGACGCCGAGACGATGGAGTCCGTCATCACCACCCTGAACGACTTGGGTGTGGCGGTGTACGAGCAGACGCCTGACGCTGAGTCACTCATTCTTACCAACAGCGCCCCCGCTGGTGCCACGGAAGAAGAAGCTGAAGAAGCCGCCGAGGCAGCGCTGTCCACGGTAGACAGCGAGTTTGGCCGCACCACCGACCCGGTGCGCATGTACATGCGCGAAATGGGCACGGTCGAGCTGCTGACGCGCGAAGGCGAGATTGAAATCGCCAAGCGCATCGAAGGCGGCCTGATGGCGATGATGGAGGCCATCAGCGCCAGCCCCGCCACCATTGCCGAAATTTTGCGCCTGGGCGAAGACATCCGCGAAGGCAAGGTCGTCATCACCACCATCGTGGACGGCTTCTCCAACCCGAATGAGGCCGACGACTATGTGGCCGAGGAAGATTTTGATGAGTTTGATGCCGAAGATGACGACGACGGCAAGGGCGGCTCCAAGGCGTTGACCAAAAAGCTTGAAGAGCTGAAAAAAGAAGCTCTCAGCCGCTACGACCGCCTGCGCGAGCTGTTCGAGAAAGTCCACAAGACTTACGACAAGGAAGGCTACGGCACGCCGCATTACGTCAGCGCCCAAAAGGCCCTGAGCGAAGAACTCATGTCGATCCGCTTCACCGCCAAGGCCATCGAGAAGCTGTGCGACATGGTGCGCGCGCAGGTGGACGACATCCGCAAGAAGGAGCGCGAGCTGCGCCGCATCATTGTGGACAAATGCGGCTACCCGCAGGAGAACTTCATTGCCGACTTCAGCGGCCGCGACAAAAATGGCAACAAGGTGCCAAGCCAGCTGCTCAACCTGAAATGGATCGAGAAGCAGGCCGCAGTCGGCAAGCCGTGGAGCGCGGTGATGGGCCGCAACATCCCGCCCGTGCAGGATTTGCAGCAGAAGTTGACAGATTTGCAGTCGCGCGTGGTGGTGCCGCTGGACCAGCTCAAGGACATCAACAAGCGCATGAACGAGGGCGAGTTCTCAAGCCGCGCGGCCAAGAAGGAAATGATCGAGGCCAACTTGCGCCTTGTGATCTCCATCGCCAAA
>JAYTRR010000155.1:0-12939 GCA_043746005.1 Burkholderiales bacterium | reverse complement strand
TGCCGTCAAACATATAGCGCACCAGCCAAGTCTTGATGCCATCGACGGCTACGCGCAGTTGCAGCCCGTCGCCGTCCATTAGTTTGTACGGCTTATCTTTTGGTTTGGCATTGTCAATTTGCTTTACAGTGAGGTTACCCATCGCATCATCCAAGTGGTAGTAAGGTTCTCCCCCCGTGTCCGAACGGTGTCCGAAAAAACGGTGGCTTTGCATGGATTATGCTAGGCTTTGTTGGATGATGTTTATTTCGTAACTTGTTGATTTTATTGAAAATATGAATTTTGTTGGATGCTGCTGGATTGAAGAGAAGTACGCTACAAACCAAGGGGTAGTGGGTTCAATTCCTGCCAGCCGCACCAAAAAGTAAAGGCCTGTGACTGTAAAGTTACAGGCCTTTTTCTTGTCCAGGTTTCTGAGAGTGTGTCCAGTAAGCAGTTTCATGCACTTAATTCCATGAGCAAGGCTTTCACCAAAGAGTCGTCTGACGCAGACGACGACCTGCAGTTGCCTCGCATTCCTTCGGGCGGCAAAAACTACATCACCCCTCAAGGCTACGCCGCGCTGCGCAGCGAGCTGCTGGACCTGATGGACAACGAGCGACCCAAAGTGGTGGAGTCGGTTTTCTGGGCGGCCAGCAATGGCGACCGGTCGGAAAATGGCGACTACCTGTATGGGAAAAAGCGCCTGCGTGAAATTGACCGCCGAATCCGCTTTTTAACCAAACGCATGGAGATTGCTGAGATTTTCAACCCGTCGGTTCATTTTGGCAATGACCAGATTTTCTTTGGCGCTACGGTCACCTATGCGGATCAAGCCGGGCTGGAACGCACGGTCACCATTACCGGTATTGATGAAGCCAACAGCGCACAGGGCGACGTCAGCTGGATATCGCCCATTGCGCGTACCCTGCTTAAAGCCCGTGTGGGCGACATGCTCAAACTGGTGATGCCAGAATGGGTGGAAGAGATCGAAGTACTCAAGGTAAGTTACCCCGCTCCCCACGCCGGTTAACCTGGCGTTGGTACTTTGCTGCGCGCTGCACGCAGCACTGATGCGGTTCGGTTGAGGTTGCGCAATGCCACCTCCAGGTGACTGGTGTCGCGCACGGCCACCACAAACCGCAAATCGGTTGTGTCTTGTGCGGCCTCCTGGCCCATGTCGATGTGAATGATGTCAGCCTCTGCCGCGGCCAGTGCAGCCGCCACTTTGGCCAGCACGCCCTTGCCATTGTTGACGGTGACCACAATGCCGGTCTCAAACGCACGAATGGGCTCATCCGCCCAGTCCACACCAATAAAACGCTCACTGTCTTTGTGTTGCAGTTTTTTAGCAACCGGGCAATCTGCAATGTGCACCACAAGACCTTCGCCGCGCCCGAGATAACCCACAATGGCATCCCCCGGTATGGGACGGCAGCAATGCGCAAATTGCACCGAGGCGTTTTCACTGCCATCCAGCGTGATGGAGCCTTGGGCAGCTGTTTCATGGGCTGTGAACCGTTCCCGCGTCAACAGCAGGGCATCGGGGTGCTGACCTTTTTCAGCCAGCAGAAGCACCAGACGTTTGGCGACGATGTTGGCAATGCGTTTGCCCAGGCCGATGTCCGTCAGCAGTTCCTGTCGAGTCTTGTTGCCGGTAAAGCGCAGCAGTTTTTCCCAAATGGGCTCGTAGGCCGGATCATCGTCAGGGAAGCGCTCAATACCCTCGCCACGCAAGGCTTGGGATAACAGTTTTCCACCCAGTTCCTGCGATTCGGTATGCGCCAAAGTTTTCAGGTGCTGGCGAATTTTTGACCGTGCACGCCCGGTCCGCACAAACCCCAACCAGGCAGGGTTAGGCGTGGAAACAGGTGCAGTTACCACTTCAACGACATCCCCGTTTTTGAGCTCTGTCCGAAGGGGGACCTGCTCGCCGTTGATGCGGGCCCCCATGGCCTGGTCCCCAATGTTGCTGTGGATTGCGTAAGCGAAATCGACCACCGTGGCACCCCGAGGCAGCGCCATGATCTGGCTCTTGGGGGTGAACACGTAGACCGCATCGGGAAAAAGATCGACCTTGACGTGGTCCCAAAACTCCGCGGCATCACGGGTTTCGTCCTGAATATCCAGCAGTGACTGCAGCCATTGGCTGCCCAGCCGGTCGGACGACGCCTCATCGGGGTTCTTGACCTTGTACAGCCAATGCGCAGCTACACCCGACTCGGCCACGATGTGCATGGCTTCGGTACGCATCTGGAATTCCACATTCACGCCTGAAGGCCCCACCAGTGTCGTGTGCAGGGATTGGTAGCCGTTCAGCTTGGCTATCGCAATATGGTCCTTGAACTTGCCCGGCAAGGGTTTGTAGAGCTGGTGCAGTATCCCCAGCGCGGTATAGCAGTCAATCACCTGGGGCACCAACACCCGAAATCCGTAAATATCGGTAACCTGGGCGAAGCTGAGATTCTTGGTATCCATCTTCTTGTAGATGGAGTACAACGATTTCTCTCGTCCGGCAATGCGCACCACCATGCAGGCTGCAGCAAATGCCGCTTCGACTTCTTTTTGGACTTTCTGGATCAGATCGCGACGGCGGCTGCGGGCTTTGGCAACCGCCTTGGACAGAACCGCATAGCGCCAAGGGCGCAGATGGCGAAAAGAGAGGTCCTGCAACTCCCGATAGGTTTGATTAAGCCCCAGCCGGTGGGCAATGGGAGCGTAAATATCCTGCGTCTCCGTTGCAATGCGGCCCCATTTGCTCTTGGGCACATCGGAGAGGGTGCGCATGTTGTGGGTGCGATCGGCCAGCTTGATGAGGATGACCCTGACATCCCGTGCCATGGCCAGCAGCATTTTGCGAAACGACTCGGCCTGGTTTTCCTCGCGCGTGTTGAATTGCAGTTTGTCCAGCTTGGTGAGTCCATCCACCAGTTCGGCCACCGGCGAGCCAAATTTTTCGATCAATTCAGCTTTGGTAACGCCACAGTCTTCCAGTGCATCGTGCAGCAGCGCGGCCATCAAGGCTTGCGCGTCGAGCTTCCATTCGGCGCACTGCGCTGCCACCGCAATGGGGTGAGTGATATAGGGCTCACCGTTGTTGCGCAGTTGTCCCAGGTGGGCCTCGTCCGCGAAACGGTAGGCGAGGCGAACCTGCTCCAGGTCGGTGGGGGAAAGGTAATCGAGCTTGGCAGTCAGGCCGGCAAAGCTGGCCGCTGCTGCATTGACGGCTGCAGGATGGGGCGCATCAACGCGAACCCCGCCTGAAAGCGGGTTATCTCTATTTGGTGTGAGTTTGAATGGGGTGCCCATGTCCTAAATGTAGCGCGCTAACGAAAAATTGGCGGCACCACTCAGGAAAAGGCCCAAAAAGGGCAAAAAAAAGCACCGCGAACGGTGCCTGTTTAGAACGTCGGTTCTTAGAGTGGTACCTTTTTCAGCATTTCAATGCCGACTTTACCTGCTGCAATTTCACGCAAGGCGGTTACGCACGCCTTGTTTTTGCTTTCGACTTTTGGTGTGTGCCCCTGATTGATCATGCGGGCACGATAGGTCGCAGCCAATACCAGTTGGAAGCGGTTAGGGATCTGCACCAGGCAGTCTTCGACAGTAATACGGGCCATGAAATTCTCCGGAGGACTAAGGGATATGCAACGCTTGGAATGTTTCGGCTCGGGCGCGGCGCTGCGCTGCAAATTTGAGCCGCTGGGAGTGAACAATGGCTTTCAGGTCGAAGAGCGCACGGTCAAACAGCTCGTTGATTATAACGAAATCGAATTTGTCGACCTGGGCGACTTCAATGGCGGCATTTTTCATGCGCACATCAATGACCTCGGGTGCATCTTCGCCACGGCGCTCCAGCCTAGAGCGCAGCTCCTCCCAACTGGGAGGCAGGATGAAAATCGAAATTGCGTTGGAAAAAATGTGCTTGATCTGGATGGCGCCCTGGAAGTCGATTTCCAGAATCACGTCTGCACCCTGGGACATGCGCTCTTCAATGGCTTTTTTGGATGTTCCATAGCGGTGGTTGTGCACATAGGCCCATTCCACAAACCCGTCGGCGGCCACCATGGCGTCAAATTCCTGCTCGGATACGAAAAAATACTCGCGACCATGCTTTTCCTGGCCCCGGGGCGGGCGCGTGGTGTGCGAGACGGAGGGCTGTACGTGGGAGTCGAGCTCCAGCAGGGCTTTGACCAGGCTGGATTTTCCGGCCCCGCTGGGGGCGGCTACGACAAAGAGATTCCCGGGGTAATCCATAGAATTTGGCTCCAAAATGCGCTCTTGGAGGCTAGTGCTGAGGTCGCCCTATTCTATGTTCTGAACCTGCTCGCGCATTTGCTCGATCAATACCTTCATGTCGACCGATATGTGGGTGAGCTCCAGCGCGGCAGATTTCGAACCCAGCGTGTTGGCCTCCCGGTGCAACTCTTGAATCAGGAAGTCCAGCCGCTTGCCGATCTCTCCGCCTTTGTTGATGAGGCGTTCGATTTCGTCCAGATGGGAACTCAGGCGCGTGATTTCTTCGGCCACGTCGATACGGATCGCAAAAGCGGTGGCCTCGGTCAGCGCGCGGTCTTGCGCTGCCTCGGGCAGGGTTGTGCCGTCGGTCAGGGCCATGGCATCCTTCCAGCGGGCCATAAAGCGAAGGCGCTGTTGCTCCACCAGTTGAGGAATCAGCGGTACCGCTTGCTGCGCCAGTGTTCGCAATTGGGCAATGTGGTCCAGCAGCATGGTGGACAGGCGGCTGCCTTCGCGTTGGCGGGCGCTAAGGAGCGCCTTGAGTGCTTTTTCGGCCAAGGGCAGCACATCAGCACTCCAGTCGCGCGAACCGGTCTGCTCGGCAGCGGACAGGCGGATCACATCTGCCACGCTCAGCGCCGCAGCCGTGGGCAGCCAGGCCTTAACGCTGTCTTGCACCGCATTGAGGCGTTGCAGCATTCGGGGCGTGGGGTCGGGAACGCCAGTTGCGGTCGCGATTTCAATAGAGGCCCGCACTTCAACTTTGCCGCGCTTGAGTCGGCCAACGATCAGATCACGCAGTACCGGCTCAAACTGGCGCAAATCCTCCGGAAGCTTGAAGGATAGATCCAAAAAGCGGCTGTTGACGGAGCGGATCTCCAAGCCGAGCTGGCCCGCAGGGCTTTTGGCTTCGATTTCTGGAGTGTTTGAGGCTGTGCTGTGCTGTGCACTGGCATAGCCAGTCATGCTGTAAACTGGCATTGCGATTTCTCGGGATATGGGAACGATCGCAAGAATAACCCGGTTCAGACGGATCAGACGCGCTTTCAATTCTTAATTTATGTCGAAAGTCAAACCCGCACCATTGCCACCTGACACCATGATTGGTGGTTACCGCGTCATTCGCAAAGTGGCGGCGGGCGGGTTCGGATTGGTATATCTCGCACTGGATGCCGAGGGCCAGCAGGTCGCGGTTAAAGAGTACCTTCCGTCGTCATTGGCCACGCGTGCTCCCGGCGCCTTGCTGCCCCAGGTACAACCCGAAAAGCTATCGCTTTACCGGTTGGGTCTGAAGAGTTTTTTTGAAGAGGGGCGCTCGCTGGCTCAAATCTCGCACCCTTCTGTGGTGAGCGTACTGAATTTTTTCCGTGAGAACGAAACTGTCTACATGGTGATGAATTACCTGGAGGGTGCAGCTCTGCAGGATTTCATCGTGACCGCCCGGGACCTCAAGCAGAGCAAAGTGTTCCGTGAGTCCACCATTCGCTCCCTTTTTGATGAAATACTGCGCGGCTTGCGCATCGTGCACCAGCACAAGATGCTGCATCTGGACATCAAGCCAGCCAACATCTTCATTACCGACGACAACAAGTCCGTGCTGATCGATTTTGGCGCTGCGCGTGAAGTGCTGAGCAAAGAGGGTAATTTCATTCGCCCTATGTACACCCCCGGCTTTGCCGCTCCCGAGATGTATCGGCGTGATGCCTCCATGGGGCCGTGGACTGATATCTACGCGATTGGTGCCTGTATCTACGCGTGTATGCAGGGTTTTCCGCCCAATGAGGCACCGCAGCGTCTTGAAAAAGACCGCATAGCGATTGCCCTGGCCCGTTTGCGCGGTGTTTACTCCGACAACCTGATCGAAGTGGTTGAGTGGTGCATGTCTCTGGACCCGCTTTCGCGGCCGCAGTCGGTCTTTGCGCTGCAAAAAGAACTCAGCCGCGAAGGCGAGCGCCGCTACACCAAGCTCAGTGTGACCGAGAAAGTGCGCATGCAATTTGACACCATGGTCGCTGATACCAAGAAATCGGTGCAGGCCGCGACCAATGTGGGTGCTAAACCCAAATGAAATTTTCTGTCTTTCAGATGAGCCGCAAAGGTGGTCGTGAAAAGAATGAAGACCGCATGGGGTACTGTTACACCAAGGCGTCTGGCATTTTTCTTCTTGCCGACGGCATGGGCGGTCATCCTGAAGGCGAAGTAGCTGCCCAGTTGGCATTGCAGGTCATTTCGGCGCTGTACCAGAAAGAAGCGACGCCAGAAATTGAAGACGTCCACGCTTTCTTGAACATGGCTCTCTTGGCCGCTCATCGCCACATTCTGCGCTACGCCACAGAAAAGGGGTTGGTAGATACGCCGCGGACAACTTTGGTGGCTGCCATCGTGCAGGGCGGGGTGGCTAACTGGGTGCACTGTGGTGATTCACGCCTGTACTTTGTGCGCAATGGCGAACTGCTGACCCGTACCCGGGACCATTCCTATCTTGAACAAAATCAGGGTGAACGCCAGCCAGCGCAGTTGCCCGTCAACTTCAATCGCAACGTGCTGTACACGTGCCTGGGCTCTCCTGCCAAGCCGGTTTTTGACATCACAGGTCCGGTGCCCCTGCAGCAGGGCGACCGGATTCTTTTGTGCTCGGATGGCCTGTGGGGCAGTCTGGATGACCCCGAAATCGTCTATCAGCTGGGCCAGAAGCCGGTGACCGCCGCTGTGCCTGAACTGGTGGAGCGTGCGCTCCTCAAGGCCGGTGTCCGCAGTGACAACGTGACGCTTATTGCCATGGAGTGGGAAACCCCCGACACGTTTCAATCCACTCGTGGCGCCATCTCGACCGATGACATTGAAGACGGTGTTTTCGCGTCCACCGTGCAGGCGGGCTGGCTGGACTCCACGATTGATGATCTGGACGATGAGGCCATTGAGCGTTCCATCGCAGAAATCAATGAAGCCATCCGGCGCTCATCGGCCCGCAGAGCGTGACCGAGTTCGTCCGAAGCGGCGCGCGTGCTGCAAACGCGTTGCGCCCCGTGCGCATCACACGCGGGTACACCATGCATGCGGAAGGTTCTGTGCTGATCGAATTCGGCGCGACCAAAGTGCTGTGCACGGCATCCGTAGAAGAAAAAGTGCCACCCCACAAGCGTGGCAGCGGCGAGGGCTGGGTCACGGCCGAGTACGGCATGTTGCCCCGTGCTACCCATTCCCGCAACGACCGCGAGGCGGCACGGGGCAAGCAGAGCGGCCGCACACAAGAGATTCAGCGGTTGATTGGCCGTTCCATGCGCGCCGTGTTTGACTTGAAGAAGCTCGGTGAACGCACGATCCAGCTCGATTGCGATGTGCTGCAGGCCGATGGCGGAACGCGTACCGCGGCCATTACCGGTGCTTTTGTCGCGGCCCAAGACGCTGTCAATGGTTTGCTGGCAGCAGGCAAGATTTCCGAGTCGCCCATCATCGCTTCCGTGGCCGCCATCTCGGTGGGCATCGTGCAGGGCACGCCGCTGCTGGATCTGGAATACACCGAAGACGCGGCCTGCGACACCGACATGAACGTGGTGATGACGGGCGCGGGCCATTTTGTGGAAGTGCAGGGCACAGCGGAGGGCCTGGCTTTCTCTCGTGCGGAGATGGACAGCCTGCTCACGCTGGCTGAAAAGGGCATCGCCGACTTGATGGTTTTACAGCAACAGGCGCTATCAAAATAGTAGCTGCTTGCGCATATTACGCGAGGGCTACAGGCATATTTCATGAAAATTGTTCTTGCATCCAACAACCAGGGTAAGCTTGCCGAGTTGCAGGCCATGTTTGCACCGTTGGGTTGCACACTGGTACCCCAAGGCGAACTGGGCGTGCCCGAAGCGCCTGAGCCCCACCGCACTTTTGTAGAAAACGCGCTCGCCAAAGCCCGCAATGCAGCCCAACACACCGGTCTGCCCGCGCTGGCCGATGACGCCGGTTTGTGTGTTGATGCTTTTGGGGGACTGCCTGGCGTCGATACCGCCTACTATGCAACCCAGTTTGGGTATAAAAAGGGTGATACAAACAATGTTCGTGCCCTGCTGGAGCAGATGCGTCCTATTGAGAACCGCCGCGCAGCGCTGGTCAGCACGCTGGTCGCTGTGCGCACGCCAGACGACCCGGAGCCGCTGATTGCCGTGGGGCGTGTCGTCGGGCAAATAGCACAGGAGCCGGTAGGTTCCAACGGCTTTGGGTTCGATCCAGTCATGTGGATTCCCGAGTTTGGACAAACATTCGCCCAGCTATCCACTGAGGTCAAAAATGCCAACAGTCACCGCGGGCGCTCAGCGCAGGCCATGGCCGCGTTGATTCGGGATCGCTGGCTGGCTTCACCATGATTCCCATTGTTCCGGTAGTGGAAGGTAGCCCTGCAGCGCAGCAGGACGTCACGCACTACATGCGCCCCGGCACGCTGCAACTGGCCGCGCTGCCACCCCTGTCCTTGTATGTGCACCTGCCGTGGTGCCTGAAGAAGTGCCCATATTGCGACTTCAACTCGCACGACATACGGGGGCAAAACCTGCCTGAGCAGCGTTATGTCGATGCACTGATGGCAGACCTGGAAGCCGCGTTGCCGCTCATTTGGGGCCGCACGATCCATAGCATTTTTATTGGCGGCGGTACACCCAGCTTGTTCGCTCCCGCCACCATTGACCGCATGCTGGGCGACATCCGGGCCCGCCTGCGGTTGGAGGCAGATTGCGAAATCACGCTCGAAGCGAACCCCGGCACGTTTGAGAAAGACCGCTTTCACGCTTACCGTAAGGCGGGGGTCACCCGGCTGTCCGTGGGCGTGCAAAGCTTCAATGATGCGCATCTGGCTGCGTTAGGTCGCGTGCACGACCGTGCCCAGGCTCTGGCCGCCGTGAGTGAGGCGGCGCAGTCGTTTGACACCTTCAACCTGGACATCATGTACGCCTTGCCGGGCCAAACGATGGAGCAGGTGGGCGAGGATATTGCCACGGCGCTGCAATTTAAGCCGCCACACATTTCCATTTACCACCTCACGATTGAGCCCAACACGTACTTTGCAAAGTTTCCACCGGTTATCCCGGAGGACGACACGGCCTACGCCATGCTCGACCACATTACGGAGTTGACGGGTGTGGCCGGACTGGACCGCTACGAGGTGTCGGCCTATGCGCGCGAAGGGCATCGCAGCCGGCACAACCTCAACTACTGGCAGTTTGGCGATTACCTGGGTATCGGGGCGGGCGCCCACAGCAAGCTCAGTTTCGCACACCGGGTGATACGCCAGGTGCGCTTTCGGGAACCACGGTTGTACATGGACAACGCGATCGCAGGCAACGCGCTTGCGCAATCTGAAGAGGTTAGTCGTGTCGATTTACCTTTTGAGTTCATGCTCAACGCACTGCGTTTGCGCAATGGTTTTGGCTTGCGGGATTTCACTGAGCGCACCGGTTTGGCAATGACTGCCATTGAAGCGGCCTTGGCACAGGCCGAGTGCAAGGGTTTGATCGAGCGCGATTTTTCCCGCGTGCGGCCGACGCAGCGAGGCTTTGATTTTCTGAGTGACTTGCAGGCGCTTTTCCTGTCCAATGCGGGCTAAGCGGCGTGCCGTTTGCGCGCGAAAGGGGACGACTCAGTGTTCTCGGTATATGGCAAGGTTGGGCGCATCTTCAGGGGTTCCATGGAAGAGCTGCGTCACGTGGGCCCTGTGTCCGCCGTGACCCGCTCCCGTGCGGTTGCCCCCATCGGGCTTGACCCCAACGACCAGAATCCTTCACGTTTCACGGATCTGGTACCACAGCTCCCAACCGACGTCGCGCACCGCACGGCCCTGGCGGCTTACGCGCAGACCGGCAGTACCAGCCAGCCACGGCATCTGCTCACGCGGGTGGATGCCATCATGAGCAGCCCTGTCACCACCATTGCAGACACTTTCACGGTGGAACAGGCCTGGCAGGTGTTGGCCCAGCAACACCTGGGGCAAGCGCCTGTTGTCGATTCAGGCGGCATGCTAGTGGGCCTGCTGTCGCGTGCGGACCTGATGCGGCCTGAGCGTCTGCCCGGCCCCGAAAGTCACGCACTGGTTTGGCGTGCCCTTTTGATGCAAAGCGTTGCAGAGATCATGTGGACACCCGTACCCAGTGTGGCGGCAGAGACCGACATTCGTCGCGTGGCGCGTGTCCTGATGGATACCGGTTTACCTGGATTACCCGTGGTGGATGACCACGGAAAGGTGACTGGTTTTGTGTCGCGCTCGGATATTTTGCGCGCTGTGGTGGCTGACCCGCCGCTGGACTTGTGGATCTGACGCGCAACTGGCATCAATAGTCTGACTTCACTAATTTGAGTCCGTGGGGCCAAAAAGTTCACACACAATTTGTTTTTTGCTCAATAATTGCTGCACTGCAACATTTTTTAAAGGATCTCCACATGTTCAAAAATACTCCATTCGAAGCCATCGCCAAATCCATGACGGAAGGCGCTCCAAAGTTCGATATCACCGCCATGCAAGACGCAATGAAGCCCATGCAAGACAACATGAAGCAATGGGGTGACTTGGCTCAAAAGCAGGTTCAAGCTGCGCAAACCGCTCTGGTTGAGAGTGTCGAGGCACTCAAGAGCATCAAAGAGCCCCAAGCTGCTTTTGAAGCAATGAAGGCATCTGCCGAAAATGGAATTGCGGTTGCTACCAAGAATCTCAAAGAAGTCACCGCTTTGAGCGTGGCGCAATTCAAATCAGGCATTGACAGCCTTGAGAAGGCCCATCCAGCACCAGAAGCTTTTGTCAGCGTTGGAGCCAACCTGAAGGCCGCTGCCTCCACCATGGAAAATGCCATGGAGTCCGCAATGAAGAATGGCGCAGCTGCAGTGGCGTCCGCTACTCCTGCCGCTGCCAAAAAATCACGCACCGCTTAAGCTGGTACCTTACGGAGTGTGACCCGATTGCTTCTGCGAGGCAATCGGGGTTGTACAATCCAACCGATGCAAGGTGCATCCTGATGACTTGCCTACAAAAAACCCCAGCCTTGGCGCTGGGTTTTTTTGTGCCCGCGCTCCGGCATGCAGGAACTCGCAAGTAACCCTCAGAGCAAACTTCGTTCGAAGTGTTTCTTTACTTTCAAAGCCTGCCTCAGAATACGGTAGTCGCCGTAAAATCAAGCCCCGTTGATGTATCGGCCTCCATTGCATGAAACTAAAAAGAACATTTGCCGCCCTTTTATGTGTAGCCACCGTATTTCTGCCTGCCATGGCGGGCACTCTGCAGCTTCACTCGGAATACGCCATGGTCGTAGACCGGGCAACCGGCGCCACACTGTATGAGAAGTCGTCTACCTCGTCAGCTCCCATCGCTTCCGTCACCAAACTGATGACTGCAATGGTTTCACTGGACCAAAAGCTCAATCCCTCAGAGATGTTGACCATCACGGACGATGATGTTGACAACGTTAAGCACTCCAGTTCAAGACTTCGCGTTGGCTCCCAGCTGACCCGAGGCGAAATGCTGCGCGTGGCACTGATGTCGTCGGAGAATCGTGCAGCCCATGCGCTTGCACGCACTTCGCCTGGCGGTATGAGCGGATTTGTGGCAGCCATGAATCGCAAAGCCCTGGAATTTGGAATGACCGGGACGCACTACGTTGACCCAACCGGACTTTCACCTGAAAACATGTCCACTGCTGCTGACTTGGGCCGGCTTGCACGGAGAGTATCTGGCTACCCAACCATCACCGACTACACAACCACTGCCGGAAAGACCGTGGCTGTGGGGTCTCATCTGCAGTCGTTTCACAACACAAATCCCGCGGTTGGAAAGAAGGGCTGGGAGTTCTGGCTATCGAAGACCGGCTTTATCAACGAAGCGGGTCGCTGCCTTGTTGCTGGGATTACGACCGCTGGTCGGGATGTGGTCGTAGTGTTAATGGGGGCCAAGTCTTCCGGCGCGCGCTCTCAGGACCTCGCGCATGTGAAGGCGTGGACAAACGGTGAGCCTGAAACGGCTCGTCAGGCATCGCGGATGCACACGGCTGCGAGGCACAAGACCGTCATTGCCAGCAGGTAGTCTCAGAGCCATTGTCTTCCTTGGGAATTGCACCCGGGCGCCTAAGGCCGACCTGAGGCAATACTTTCCTTGCTCACAATGGTTTTCCCTATTGGTGCTATCGCGATTGCCGCCAGTTTGAGGTCCTGAAATCCGAACGGGATGCCAACAATAGTCACGAAGCAGCATAGCGCTGAGACGAAGTGACCAATTGCAAGCCAGACGCCTGCAAAGACAAACCAAATGATATTTCCGATGGCCCCCAGGGCGCCACTGCCAATGTCGTTGGTACCTTTTAGTTCCGCGCGGCTACGTGCGTACCAAGCGCACGAAACTGGCATGACACAAAGCTGGCGATTGGCGTGATAGTTTCAGCTTGGTTCGCTGAAGTTGAGGTCGTTATTTCACTTCGCGCCGCAAAAGCTAGAATTGCGTATAGGTGTAATAGCCTCCGTCTTCACCTCCCTGAGACGGGTCTGCAAAGACTTCCGAGCCCAGCCTATAGCGCTGGGCTTTTTTTATTCAACACTTACCTGTTCGGAAGGGTTCCCCGGCATGCGGGGTACTTGGAGCAGCCCCAGAATTCAGCTCCAGCGTTTTGCCCTTTTTTAGCGGTCCGTTTGACCATCTGCGAAGCGCAAAGCGGACAGGCAGGCTCATTCGAGGCAGTCACTGGGGAGGGCCTGGGTGCCGCA
>JAYTRR010000154.1:0-12956 GCA_043746005.1 Burkholderiales bacterium | reverse complement strand
ATGCTCTGGCCACGATTGAGGCATGCCCTGTCAAGTTGATGCTTCTGAACCAGGCAAATACTTCCTTCAAGGGTGGGTATGGTTATGGCTACGGCTCTGGATACGGGTACGGGTATGAAAAAAACGAACAACGGGTCTGATCGTGCGTGGGCGGTGGCGTTGGTTGTCGGTACTGCATGGATGGGCGCAGTAGCCCGAGCACAAGAGGTGGGTGCTGCTGCAGGTCCCAGGCAATTGTTGACTGTAACCCCGCGGGTATCCGTCACTGAAACATTGACGGACAACGTTCGTTTAAGCAGTACGGGTGCCCAATCGGAGCAAATCACCGAAGTGAGTCCTGGCATCCGGGTCAATTTGCAGGGTGCGCGCGTCAAGGCGTACCTAGACTATGCGTTGAATCAAATAGTTTATGCCCAGTCCACGGCGCCTGCACGATCTCAAAATGCGCTCAGTTCGTCTGGAACCGTTGAGGCCGTTGACAACTTTGTCTTCGTGGATTTCAGCGCTTCCATATCGCAGCAGTCGGTGTCAGCTTTTGGCTTGCAGTCGGTTGACAACACCTCAATCAATTCCAATCGGGCTGAGGTTTCAAACTATCAAGTTTCGCCACATATACAAGGTCGATTGGGCAGCGACGCAAATTACCAAGCCCGGCTCAGTCGGTCGGTTACCAGTTCCAATTCTGCGGCGGCATCGGGGGTTAGCACGACTGATGGCAGCGGCGCCGTGAGCGGCGCAAGTGGGTTTAAAGACTTGGGTTGGACTGCTGATGCAAGTCAACAAATTGTCGACTACAGTAACGGGCGTCCTACTGAAAGTGAACGCGCCAATGTAGGTTTGACCTATGCCATTACTCCCCAGTTAACGGTGAATGCGAGGGTGGGGCGTGAGGCCAATAACTACACCAGCCTCAATAAGGAAAGCTACGCTACGAGTGGCTGGGGCTTCGGCTGGAGGCCTTCAGAGGCCACCCGGTTGTCTGGTTCAATGGACCAGCGGTCGTTTGGCACGGCCCACAATTTGAGCTTTGAACACCGCACACCACGCACGGCCTGGTCATTCACTGACTCCAAAGACGTCTCAACCACTCCAATTCAAAGTGGGCAGGCTATAGTCGGCTCGTTGTACGATTTGCTGTTTAGTCAGTTCGCAACGCAACAGCCAGATCCGGTTTTGCGGGCGCAACTGGTAAATGCTTATTTGCAGATCTACGGGTTGGCGCCCAACAGCGCTGTTACCACGGGTTTCTTGACTTCGGCAGTTTCCCTGCAGCGTCGGCAGGCTTTGTCTTTTGCGCTGCTAGGGGTGCGCAGCACGGTCACATTTATTGCCTCACAAAGCGAGAGCAACCGGCTGGATACGGTTTCCACCGGTGTGGACGATTTCAACACCTCCAACGTGGTGCGCCAGCAAGGTCTGAGCGCCAATCTGGCGCACCGTCTCACTCCCGACTATTCCCTTGGAGTACTGCTGTCCCAGCAAAACACTTCCGGGTCGACCAGCCTGCAAGAATCGCGGTTGCGCTTGCTTAGCTTCAATGTTACCGGTAAGGTCTGGAAAAATGCAAGCGCAACTGTCGGTGTGCGACGTGTCGAGTCTGAGGGAGGTGTGTCTTCCTATATGGAAAATGCCGTTACAGGCAGTCTTAACGTGCAGTTTTAGCCCATGTATGAAGCTTTTTATGGGTTAAGCGGCAAGCCCTTTCAACTTAATCCGGACCCCAGCTTCTATTTCGGGAGCAAGCAGCACAAACGCGCGCGTGCCTACCTCGAATACGGTGTGCAAAGAAACGAAGGTTTTATTGTTATCACGGGAGAGGTCGGAGCGGGAAAGACCACCCTGGTAAGGGGTCTGCTGGCAAGCCTTGATCGGGACAAGGTGCTGGCGGCCAACCTTGTTACCACCCAGCTCGATGCAGAGGACACTTTGCGTCTGGTCGGGGCAGCGTTTGGGGTCCGTGTCAAAGACGTTTCCAAAGCCGATGTACTGCTCTCGCTGGAGGCGTTTTTGGTGAGTCAGGCCAGCCAGGGCAAGCGCTGTTTGTTGATTGTGGACGAAGCACAAAACCTGACCCCGCGGGCTGTAGAAGAGTTGCGTATGCTGTCCAATTTTCAGTATGGCCAGCAAGCGTTGCTGCAGACTTTTTTGGTGGGACAGCCTGAGTTCCGGGCGATTTTGCAGAGTCCTTCCATGCAGCAGCTCCGCCAGCGTGTCACGGCCACATGCCACTTGGGCCCAATGGATCTTGAGGAAACACAAGGCTACATTGAGCATCGCCTGCATTGTGTAGGCGCCAGCGGGCGCCCCTCGTTCGACGGCGCTGCGTACGAAGCGATCTTCAAGGCATCCGGCGGAATACCACGGCGCATCAACTTGATTTGTGATCGATTGTTGCTGCTGGGCTTTTTGGGAAGCAAAGATGCCTTTGGCAGTGCCGACGTCAACGAAGTGGTTAACGAAATACAGGGTGAGTCCGCCGTAGCAGCTACTCCGTCGACTCGCGACAGTGCCCAATGGGAGGACTCGGTTTTCCCCAGTTTGACAGCGGGCGGTGATGTGGATATTGACCTCACCAAGCTGCATTTGGCGCCCGGTGTGGCGGAAAGTATCACCAGTCAGATTCGGGGCCTGGGAGCGGAGCAATACGATGGCCGTATGCGCCGCCTCGAGAAGAGTGTGTTGCGCCTGGAGCGCATCAACCTCGAAGTACTCGTCATGTTGCAAAAGCTCGTTTCAGCCGTTGCAAAGCCACCGCAACAGCCCGATCCATGATCACCAACGCGTTGACGATCGACGTGGAGGACTACTTCCAGGTCTCGGCGTTTGCCCCGTACATCGCTCGCTCGGAGTGGAATACCCGCGAGTGCCGAGTGCAGCACAATGTGGAGGTCATTCTGGAGATGCTCCAACGCCACGATACCAAAGCCACTTTTTTTACGCTGGGCTGGATTGCAGAGCGTTACCCGGGCTTAATCAGGCAAATTGCCGCACAAGGACACGAGATTGCGAGCCACGGTTACGGGCATGAACGCGCCAGCGACCAGACCGAAGAAGCGTTTTTTACTGACATTCAGCTTGCAAAAGTCATCCTGGAAGATATCTCCGGACAAGAAGTGACTGGTTACCGCGCGCCCAGCTTCTCAATCGGATCCAATAACCTGTGGGCCTTCGATTGCCTTTTACGTGCCGGGTATCGCTACAGTTCCAGCATTTATCCCATTGCCCATGACCACTATGGCATGCCCGACTCTCCCCGTTTTTCCTACGAAGTGCGTCCGGGTCTACTAGAGGTTCCCATCACCACCCTGCGGGCTTTTGGCCGCAACTTTCCATCCAGTGGCGGCGGTTACTTTCGTCTGTTGCCCTATGCACTTTCGCGCTGGATGCTTAATCGCGTGAATTCAGGTGACCAGCAGTCGGGCATCTTCTATTTCCATCCATGGGAAATCGACACCGAGCAGCCCCGCATTGAAGGCATAAGCACGAAAACCCGATTCCGCCATTACGTCAACATTGACCGTATGGAAGGGCGTTTGAATCAATTGCTGCAAGACTTCAAGTGGGGTCGCATGGATCAAATCTTCTTGGAAAAACTGGCCCGCGATGTCCGACCTACCTAGCCTGCGGGGCCTGTCAATTAAACGATTGGATCCCCAGGACACCGCAACTGCCGCGTTGTGGGATGCGTTTGTAATGGCTTGCCCGACAGCCACTTTTTTCCATCGTGCCGGTTGGCAAAATATCGTACGCAATGTTTTTAAGCACGAGACCTATTTTTTGTATGCCCTGGCTGATGGGTGCATCCAGGGTGTATTACCACTGGGCCATGTCAATAGTTGGATCTTTGGCACGTCCTTGACAGGGTTGCCGTTTGCTGTTTATGGCGGTGTTGCCGCAATCAATGCGCAGGCCGCGGACGCGCTGGAGCAAGAGGCGCAGAAAATTGCAAAGCGGCTGGGCGTTGCACACCTCGAACTACGCAATGTCAGCCGACGCCACACCGACTGGCCTACGCAGGATCTTTATGTCACCTTTCGCAAAGAAATCCTGGCCCAAGAAGAGGCCAACATGCTGGCCATTCCGCGCAAGCAACGCGCCATGGTGCGCAAGGGTATCAAGAACGGACTTGTGAGCCATGTTGATGGTAACGTCGACCGGTTTTTTGCACTTTTCGCAGACAACGTTCACCGCCATGGCACACCAGCTATGCCCAAAAAGTATTTCAAGGCGCTCCAGCAAGAGTTTGGTGCGGACTGTGAAGTACTGACCGTCACCACATCCGATGGTCGTCCCTTGAGCAGTGTATTGAGCTTCTATTTTCGCGACGAAGTCCTCCCCTACTACGCGGGCGACGATGAAGCTGCCCGCGATCTTGCTGCCAATGATTTCAAGTATTGGGAACTCATGCGCCGTGCATGTGCCCGAGGCCTCAAGGTCTTTGACTATGGGCGCAGCAAGCAGGGAACCGGACCCTATGCGTTCAAGAAAAACTGGGGTTTCGAGCCCAAGCCGCTGCACTACGAATACTGCCTGTACAAGCGGGACTCCATTCCGCAAAACAACCCCAATAACACCAAGTACAAACTCATGATCAACATGTGGCGACGCATGCCCTTGCCTCTAGCCAACTGGCTGGGGCCATTTGTTGTGCGCAATCTGGGCTGATTGCAGCAATGGGTAACCTGCTTTACTTGGTGCATCGACTGCTTTGTTTGAACGGGTCGAGCGGGTTGTATTGATCGTCACATCCAATCAGCATAATGCGCCATGAACTCCTCCCTTAGTACTCCTTCAAGTCACCAATGGCGGTTTGTCTCCTCTGTGTTTTTGTTGCTTCTGACCTGTCTTGGGTTCCTATACTTTGACACAGCCAAAGCAATAGTCTTGATCTGGAGCCGATCTGAAACTTTTACTCATGGGTTTGTTGTTCCCCCCATTGTTGTCTGGCTGATTTGGCGGCAGCGGCAGGCGCTGAGACATCTCACGCCCAAACCCAGTGCTGTGGGTTTTCTACTGCTAACAGGCGCCGCGTTCGCTTGGTTGTTGGGCGATCTGGCGGCCATTGATGCCGTGATGCAGTTCGCCTTCGTCAGCATGATTGTCCTGCTGGTTCCTGCCTTACTGGGCATGTCAGTAGCCCGCGCGATTGCTTTCCCGCTGGCGTTTCTGTTCTTCGCCGTTCCTATTGGCGAGTTCGCAATGCCACAACTCATGGTGTGGACGGCCGATTTCACGGTGTTGGCGCTGCGCCTATCCGGCATACCCGTGTTTCGAGAGGGCTTGCAGTTTGTTATCCCTTCGGGTAACTGGTCAGTTGTAGAAGCGTGTAGCGGTGTGCGCTACCTCATTGCCTCGCTTACCGTGGGTACCTTGTTTGCGTATCTGAACTACCAGTCTACGAGCAGAAGGGTCGTTTTCATCGCAGTTTCCCTGGTAGTTCCAATCGTTGCCAACTGGTTGCGCGCGTACCTGATTGTGTTGTTGGGGCACCTTTCCGGCAACAAGCTCGCCGCGGGGGTAGATCACCTAATTTATGGATGGGTTTTCTTTGGTGTTGTCATTTTGCTGATGTTTATGATCGGCTCTCGCTGGTCTGAACCCGAACCCGAAATCACCGCAATCACTACCAAGGTACACGCGGCGTCGCCTTCTATTTCGCCCATTCAGTATGGTCTGGTAGCAGCCCTGCTGCTTGTGTTCCTGACCTTGCCCAGTGTTGCCCTTCGGGTCATAGACCAGTCGGCTAGCACTACCTCTACTCCGCAACTGGCGGTGCCTAAATATCTTTCGCAGGGTTGGACTGCCTCGGTTGCGCCGGGGTTGGGCTGGCAGCCGGCGTTTCAAAATCCGTCGGCTCAATTCCAGACGGGATACACATTGGGCGATCAGTCAGTCGGGCTGTACCTGGCTTTCTATCACCACCAAGGACCTCACCGCAAACTCGTGAGTTCCGACAACGCTCTCGCAAAGACGAATGATCCTCAATGGACACAGTTACTCGGCGGAAGCCGCGCAGTGGATCTGCCTGACAGAAGCATTGCTGTGCGGACTGCCGAGTTGCGCAGATCAGCACATTCCGGACAGGTCGCCGACGAACGCCTCACAGTGTGGCAAGTCTATTGGATCAACGGCACCCTGACACCCAGCGACATTTTGGCCAAAGCCTACACGGCCCTGAACAGTTTGCTGGGACGGGGTGACGACTCCGCCGTCATCATTGTCTATGTACCCAAGGGAGATGATGGGCGGGGAGAGGCGACGTTGGCTGCATTTATGCAGGCCAATGCATCGGCCATTGACGCGTTGTTGCGCAATGCCAGACCCAAATAATTGATTCAATCTAGAAAATAGAAGTACATGAAACCTGTGATTTGTATTGTCGGTGCGCGCCCTAATTTCATGAAAATGGCTCCCATTCTTCGTGCCATGGCGTCGCACCAGCCGCCCATTCCTATGCTCCTCGTGCACACAGGGCAGCATTACGATCGTGATATGAGCGACCGCCTGTTCGAAGACCTTCGCCTACCCCATCCCGACATTAACCTGGAGGTCGGCTCGGCCACGCACGCAGTCCAGACTGCAGAGGTTATGCGTCGCTTCGAGCCCGTGGTCGACACCCATCAGCCCTCCTGTGTTCTGGTCGTGGGAGATGTCAATTCCACCTTGGCTTGCGCATTGGTGGCAACCAAAAAAGGTATTCCGGTAGCCCACGTTGAATCCGGCCTGCGCAGCAACGATCGGGCCATGCCCGAAGAAATCAACCGCATACTCACGGACCAAATCTCAGATCGCCTGTACATCACCGAGCGCAGCGCGGCCGACAACCTGGTCCGCGAAGGCATAGCCGAAGAACGCATCTGTTTCGTTGGCAACGTCATGATCGACTCCTTGCTGGACAGTAAATCCAAGGCGGTTGGCGCACACCAGACGCTGGCCAACTATGCCATTGATCCCGCCATGCTGGATGGCAGCAATGGCTATGGTGTGGTTACTTTGCACCGTCCATCCAATGTTGACGATGCACAGACTCTGTCAGACTTACTTGCCGTGCTTGGCGAGGTTGCCGCGGACGTTTCCTTGGTCTTTGCTTTGCACCCACGCACGCGGGCCAACATGGAGCGCTTTGGCTTGATGAAGCTGATCAATCCCCAGCGGATGGTGCTCTTGCCACCTCAGGGCTATCTTGAGATGCTGGGTTTGATGGCTGGAGCAACCCTGATGCTGACCGATTCGGGCGGCCTGCAGGAAGAAACCACTGCGCTGGGCGTACCATGCCTCACTTTGCGCGAAAATACCGAGCGCCCCATTACCATTTCGCAGGGCACCAACACCCTGGTGGGCCGCGACAAAAAAGCCATTCTGAACGCGGTTGCCGATATTCTTGGTGGGCGGGGGAAAAAAGGCCGGGTGCCCGAACTCTGGGATGGCCATGCCGGTGAACGCATTGCCGCCGACCTGTGGAAATGGCTTTCATGATGGCTCAATTATCGTTCGATCGACTTCAGGCCCGGCTGCTCGTGGAGCCACATAACTGGCTAATTACCGGTGTGGCTGGTTTCATTGGCAGCAACCTGCTCGAAGCCTTGCTCAAACTGAACCAGACGGTTGTTGGCCTGGACAACTTTGCCACTGGCCATCGAGCCAATCTTGACCAGGTTGAGGCGGCTGTTGCTCCCGAACAGTGGGCTCGATTCAGCTTCATAGAAGGGGATATTCGTAACAGCGAAGACTGCCGCAAAGCTTGTAGCGGTATCGAGTACGTGTTGCACCAAGCGGCCCTGGGCAGCGTTCCCCGTTCTCTGGATGACCCCATCACCACCAATGCCACCAATATTGGCGGTTTTTTAAACATGCTGGTGGCCGCCCGTGATGCCAAGGTTACCCGCTTTGTGTACGCTGCATCCAGCTCCACTTATGGCGACCATCCAGGTCTGCCCAAGTTGGAAGACCGCATTGGCAAACCGCTGTCTCCCTACGCAGTAACCAAACTCGTCAACGAGCAATATGCCGATGTATTTGCGCGGGCTTATGGCTTCAAGACCATTGGATTGCGCTACTTCAATATATTCGGTCCCCGCCAGGATCCCAATGGCGCCTATGCTGCGGTGGTACCTAAATGGGCCGCCGCCATGATTAAAAATGAGCCTGTTTGGATCAACGGTGATGGTGAAACCAGTCGTGACTTTTGTTACATCGCCAATGCCGTTCAGGCCAATTTGCTGGCTGCTACCGTGGAATCAGAAGAGGCCACCAATCAGGTTTACAACATTGCGGTGGGTGACCGAACCACTCTCAATGAATTGTTCGAGACCATGCGTGGAAAGCTGGAACCGCAGTTTGCGCACCTGAAGGGTTACAGCCCGGTGTATCGGGACTTTCGTGCGGGCGATGTACGGCACTCGTTAGCCGACATTACCAAGGCGCGCACTCTGTTGGGGTACGAGCCGAGCCACCACATTCGGGACGGGGTAGTGGAGGCCATGGACTGGTATGTCAAAAGGCTGTTGTCGTAAGGCACAATCGAATTAAATATTTGGATAGGGAGGTCACTGTATGAGCGTTGTTGCTGTAATCGGTCTGGGCTATGTGGGTTTGCCATTGGTGGTGGAGTTTGGCAAGCAGGTCAAAACCATTGGGTTCGATATCTCTCAGTCCAAGGTCGATTCGTGTCTGCGGGGTGTTGACCCCTCCCGTGAGTTGGCAGTCGAGCAGATGTCCGCTGCCAAGTTGGCGGTTTACACGTCAGACCCTGCTTTGCTGGCTGAAGCAGACATCATCATCGTGGCTGTTCCCACACCGGTTGACAACGCGCACATTCCAGACTTCAGGCCCCTCATTGGTTCCAGCACCAGTGTTGGCCGCCACATGAAAAAAGGGGTGACCGTGGTGTACGAATCCACTGTGTACCCTGGCGCTACTGAAGAAGTGTGCATTCCGGTGCTTGAGCGCGAATCGGGCCTCAAGTGGAAGCAGGATTTTTATGTTGGCTACTCGCCCGAACGTATCAATCCTGGCGACAAAGAGCACACTCTGACCAAGATTCTTAAAATCGTTTCTGGCGACACCCCCGACACGCTGGAGCGCGTTGCGCAGTTATATGAAAAAATCATCGTGCCAGGCGTGCACCGGGCCTCCAGCATCAAGGCCGCCGAGGCTGCCAAAGTGATTGAAAACACCCAGCGTGACCTCAATATCGCGCTCATGAACGAGTTGGCAATTATTTTTGACAAGCTCGATATCGATACCACTGAAGTTTTGGAAGCAGCCGGCACCAAGTGGAACTTCCTGAAGTTCAAGCCTGGGTTGGTGGGCGGTCACTGCATTGGTGTTGACCCGTATTACCTTACTCACAAAGCCGACATGATTGGCTACCACCCTCAGGTTATTCTGGCCGGTCGGCGCATCAACGACAGCATGGGCAAGTTCATTGCCGAGCAAACCATCAAGCATATGATTGCGGCGGGAAGCTACATCAAGGGCGCCAAGGTCAACGTGCTGGGGCTTACGTTCAAGGAGAATTGTGGCGATCTGCGCAACTCGAAGGTGATCGACATCATTCATGAACTCAATACCTACGGTGTTGAAGTATTTGTTACCGACCCCCAGGCCGAAGCTGACGAGGCTATGCACGAATATGGTGTGCGCCTTTTAAGCTGGGATGACCTGCCCCGTGCTGACGCCATTGTGGCAGCGGTGGCCCATAACGAGTACGCATTATTGTCAGTGGAAGACTTCGGCAAGAAGTTGGTCAAGGGTGGGGCGTTCATCGATGTGAAGGCAGCGTTTGATCAGTCTGCCATTACTGGTGCGGGCTACAAGCTCTGGCGCCTGTAGTGCTGCTCATGGTCTTTGGTCTTGACCGCGCCGCCTGACACCCGCCCCGTAGTTGTGCATGTGATGTACCGCTTCGACACCGGTGGCCTGGAAAACGGCGTGGTTAACCTCATCAATAACATGCCGGCTAGTGCATATCGACATGTTGTTTTGGCGCTGACCGACGTGACCGATTTCAAGCGACGTATTACGCGCAGCGATGTCGAGTTCATTGCTTTGCACAAGCCACCTGGGCAGGGCTTCCGGCAGTTCCCGAAGTTGTACAAATTATTCCGCCAGCTTCGTCCGGCCATAGTGCATAGTCGCAATCTCGCGGCGCTTGAAGTTCAATTGCCAGCGTGGCTGGCCGGTGTGCCGGTGCGCATTCATGGCGAGCACGGGCGCGACGTGGGTGACCTGGATGGAAGCAATGTCACCTATCAGCGCATCCGCCGTTTCTATAAGCCCTTTGTTCAGCACTACTTGGCTCTTTCGCGCGACTTGGCCGACTATCTGCTTAACCAGGTGCATGTGCCACTGCCGCACATCACCGAGGCGTGCAACGGCGTGGACACTGCGCGTTTCGCACCCGCAGAGGCCAGTGTTCAGCCAATAGCCGGTTGCCCGTTCAACCCTGTAGAGCATTGGCTGGTGGGCACGGTAGGGCGCATGCAAACGGTTAAGGACCAAACACAGTTGGCACACGCTTTTGTGTTGGCATTGAAGTTGGCCCCCGCGCTCAAATCCAGCATGCGCCTGGTGATGGTGGGCGAGGGCCCGCTGCGTACCCAGGCGCAAACTATTCTGGACGGTGCGGGTGTGGCCGGTTTGGCTTGGTTGCCGGGCGAGCGACACGACATACCCGATGTAATGCGTGGCCTCCATTGCTTTGCTTTACCTTCGCTTGCCGAAGGCATTTCCAACACCATTCTGGAAGCAATGGCCACGGCTCTTCCGGTTATCGCCACACGGGTTGGCGGTAGTGCTGATCTGGTGGCCGATGGTGAAACGGGCTTTATCGTGCCCGCCTCCGATCCTCGTGCTTTGGCACGGCGCCTTGTACAACTGGCTACCGATCCGGGCGGCGCCAAGCTCATGGGTCAAGCTGGCCGTCAGCGCGTGTTGGAGCACTTTAGCCTGCAGACCATGGTTGCCACTTACCAGCGGGTTTACGACGATCAGCTTCGCCGCGTTAGCGGCCTTCAGCCCAAGTGTTGAAGCAGCTTATTCAATAAAGACACACCATGTGCGGAATCACCGGAATTATTGACACACGCGGCACGCGCCCCGATATAAGCCGCGCAGTGCTCCAGCGCATGAACGACTCGCAACTGCACCGCGGCCCCGACGAAGGCAGCCTGCATATCGAGCTTGGCGTAGGCTTGGGTCACAGACGCTTGTCCATCATCGACATCGCTACTGGACAACAGCCGCTTTTTAACGAAGACGGCTCAGTGGTGGTGGTGTTCAATGGGGAGATCTATAACTACCAACAACTGATCCCTGAGTTGCAGGAGCTGGGGCATGTGTTTCATACCAAAAGTGATACCGAAGTTATTGTTCACGCGTGGGAGTCGTGGGGCGCAGACTGTGTCAAGCGCTTTCGCGGCATGTTTGCTTTTGCTTTGTGGGACCGCAATGAACAAACCTTCTTCATGGCGCGCGACCGCATGGGCGTCAAGCCCATGTACTACGCGCTGCTGGACGACGGCACTCTGCTGTTTGGCTCCGAACTGAAATCGGTCATGGCGCATGGTGGCCTCAAGCGTGATATTGATCCCCTAGCCGTAGAGGAGTATTTTGCGTTTGGCTATGTGGCCGAGCCGCGCACCATTTTCAAACAAGCTCGCAAGCTATCCCCAGCCCACACACTCACTATCCGACGTGGCCATCCCATCCCTGAGCCTGTGGCGTATTGGGATGTACGCTTTAGCCTTGACAATCCTATTTCTGAGGCCGATGCGCAAGCCGAGCTGGTTGAGCGCCTGAAGGAATCGGTGCGCCTGCGTATGATTGCAGAAGTGCCGCTGGGCGCATTTCTATCGGGCGGCGTCGACAGCAGCGCAGTTGTGGCCGTCATGGCAGGCTTGTCAAGCGACCCGGTCAATACCTGCTCTATGGCCTTTGACGACCCTGCCTTTAATGAGTCCGAATTTGCGAAGATGGTGGCCGACCGCTACCACACCAACCACCGCGTTGAAACCGTCAAGAGTGACGACTTTGATTTGATTGACACGCTGGCACGTCTATACGACGAGCCTTATGCCGACAGCTCTGCCATACCAACCTACCGTGTTTGCCAACTGGCGCGCAAGCACGTCACCGTGGCGCTATCCGGGGATGGCGGCGACGAGTCCCTTGGCGGCTACCGCCGCTACCGTATGCATTTGATGGAAGAGCGCATGCGCTCTGCTTTGCCACTGGGACTGCGCCGGCCGCTCTTTGGTGCCTTGGGCAAGTTCTACCCCAAGGCCGACTGGGCGCCGCGTATGTTTCGCGCCAAGACCACGTTTGAGGGGCTGGCACGCAGTTCGGTGGAGGCATATTTCAGCTCGGTGTCCATTCTGCGCGGCCCCATGCGTGAATCCTTGTTCAGCGACCGTTTCAAGACCGAACTGGCCGGCTATAACGCGCAGGAAGTCTTCAACCGCCATGCCGCCAACGCCGGCACGGATGACCCCCTGGCCTTGATCCAGTACCTCGATTACAAAACCTATCTGGTAGGCGACATCAATACCAAGGTAGACCGCGCCAGCATGGCCCATTCGCTCGAAGTGCGTGAGCCGCTGATGGACCATGAGTTGATCGACTGGCTTGCCACCTTGCCCACCAGCCATAAGATCAAAGGGACGGAAGGTAAATACATTTTCAAAAAGTCGATGGAGCCCTATCTGCCCAGCGACGTGCTGTATCGGCCCAAGATGGGGTTTTCGGTACCCTTGGCGCGCTGGTTTCGCGGCCCGCTCAAACAGCGCGTGCGCGATGCCCTGCTGGGGCCGCGCCTGGCTGCTACCGGTTGGTTCAATCGGGACTATCTTGAGCATCTGATCGACGCTCATAACTCTGGTGCGCGTGACTACAGTGCCCCCATCTGGACACTGCTGATGTTTGAGGCTTTTCTGCGCAATGTCATGGAAACGGGG
>JAYTRR010000153.1:0-4330 GCA_043746005.1 Burkholderiales bacterium | reverse complement strand
AGCAAGCAGTCGGCACGCAGAACCATTTTTGTTCTGGACGGTTTGTAGGCGGGGCTTACCAGCTCAGCGGGTCCACTTTGTAGTAGCCCGTGAGTTCGCGGTACAACGCTGGGTACGCTTTTGAGAGTGCTTGGGCTTGCTCAAAAAACACTTCAGACACAACCGCAAAAAACTCTGCGGGGTCTTTTGCGCCGTAGTGGCTTAGCAGGCCGTCGTGTCCTCGGTGCAACTCGTCCTGCAGCTGCGCATAGGCCGCATGAAACACCTGGGACCAGCGCTGAGCGCTGTAGTGCGTATCCCCGGGAGCCGGGGGCGGAGCGCCGTGGGCTGCGCCGTTTTCCTGATCCAGCTGGTGGGCAAACTCATGAATGACCACGTTGCGCCCGTCATCGGCTACTGCGGCACCTTCCAACGCGTCCTGCCACGACAAAATGACCTGTCCCTGGGACCACGATTCACCCGCCAACGCATGGCGGTGTTCCTGTTGCACGCCGGCACCGTCAGTCGTGGTGCGCTGAACCACAAAGGCGCCTGGGTACACCAGAATTTGCCGCACCTGGCCAAAGTAATCGGTCACCCGATTCAGCAGCAGCAGGCAGGCCTGTGCGGCTATGACCACCCGCATTTCATCCGTAATGCACAGACCCGCGCAGCCAATGAAGGTCTTTTCAGCAATGAAAACCTGCATGTGTTTTTTGAGCTGCAGCTGCAAATCCGCAGGGAGCTTGTGCACCAGCGGCACGCGGCGTTGCAGGATCTTGCGCCAGGCTGCGGGAAATGCCTGTCCACCCACACGGTCGCGACGGTAAGCCAGCCAGCGGGGCTGGCCCAGGAGCCCCAGAACCAGGAGCAGGGCAAAGCCACAAAAGAGGTAAAAAGCCAAACGTTGGCCTTCAGCGTAGACCCGCGCCAGGAGCGTCTTCGGCACGCTGGATTAACTCAATCTTGTAGCCATCCGGATCGGTCACGAAGGCGATGACGGTGGCCCCGCCCTTGACCGGACCTGCCTCCCGGGTCACGTTGCCACCCGCGGCTTTGATTTTTTCGCAGGCGGCATAGGCATCTGGCACGCCGAGAGCGATGTGCCCATAGGCGGTACCCATCTCATACGATTCCACGCCCCAGTTGTAGGTTAGCTCCAACTCGGCGTGGTCCGGGTTGTTGCCGTAGCCCACAAACGCCAGCGAGTATTTGTATTCGGGGTTTTCCGATGTGCGCAGCAGCTTCATGCCCAGAATATCGGTGTAGAAATTGATGGAGCGCTGGAGATTGCCAACGCGCAGCATTGTGTGTAGAAGTCTCATGCGCCAGATTGTGCCTCCACTGCGCAGGTTCATGGGTCTATCTTTTTGCAATCCTGCCCACTGGAGTGGGGAATAATCCAGCCATCTCAACCAGGCAAAACCGATGACACCGTTTACCAAAGTAGTCTTGTTTACTGACACCGATGGACGTGCGCAGTTCCGTGAGGAAGTTGTGCCGCTCGAACAAGGTTCACCGCAAAGCAGGCTGTCCGGGCTATTCCCCTCGGGAGGCTACCAGTTGCGCACCAGTCCGGTGGGCTTTCGCAGCCAGTTCCATTGCTCCGGGTACACCCAGTGGGTGTTCATTTTGGGTGGGCAGATGGAGATTGGCATTCAAGGCGGCGTCTCGCGCATCTTCAAGCCGGGCGAGCACTTTTACTCGGCCGATTTGTTGCCTGAGGGTGCCACGTTTGACCCCGCCATCCATGGGCACTGGAGTCGACAAGTGGGGCCGGACCCGCTGGTAACGCTGTTTGTGCGCGGTTAGGCTCGCTGCATCGCGCCCGACAGCAATACGTGTACGCCAGGTTTGCTTTTTTTGATGGCCTGCACCATTGCATTCGCCACGTCGCGGGCTTCAATGGCACGGTAGTTGGCGGGAATGAGGGGCTTGAGGCTCCGCATGAGCAGCAAGCCGATGCGCTCACCTGCACGCGTGGGCTGATTTAATGCGTCGCGGTGGCCCGCCAGCATGGATGGACGCGCAAATATTAGTGTCTGAAAACCCATGGCAGAAAGAGCTGACTCCATTTCACCTTTGACGCGATTGTAAAAAATGGAAGATTGGAAGTCAGCCCCCATGGCGCTGACCACTCCTGATTTGGTAGCGCCTGCCGCAAGTGCAGCAAGGGCTACAGTCTGAACGGCTTCAAAATCAACAGCCCGAAAGGCTGCTTGGCTGCCCGCCACCTTGATGGTGGTTCCCAAGGCGATGAAACAATCGTCGACTTTGGGTAACACCGGTAATGCCGGTGTGGCCTTGAAGTCAACAATGTGTTGCACCAACTTGGGATGCTGCATCGGCAGCGAACGTCGGCCCACGCTGTGGACCGCGCTAACTGTTTTATCGGCTAAAAGGACCGCGAGGATTTCCCGACCCACGAGGCCCGTTGCCCCCGCCACCAAAGCCACCCGACCGTGAACCGCCGCCATTGCCGCCTCCGTTGCCTGAGCCACCGCGGTTTCCACCGCCGAAATTGCCACGGCGTGCGCCGCGTTCAGCCATCATATCGACACTGGTGCGCATCGGGTCAGGTTGACCACCGGGTGCCGAGCGAGGTGCGCGGGGCTCGCTATAACCGCCGCCAGCAAAGCCGCCCGCATGGCTGCGTGGCTGTGCGTCACCGCGTGGTTGTGCATCACCCATTGGAGGGCGTGGACCACGTCCTTGGCCTTGACCCTGGGGACCGCGTGCACCTTGCGGGCGGGGCGCTTGTTCGCCACCACGACCACCACCTTGACCGCCACCATTGCCACCGCCGTATCCACCACCGCCACCGCCACCGCCAGCGCGTTGACCTTGGCCACCACGACCACCACCGTTGCTGCCGCCATTGCTGGGGCCGCGTCCCGCAGGTTGACCCTGGCCTGCGCGGTTGTCACGCACACGTTGCAGCATTTCGGTGCGGGCGGCCTTGGCGGCTGCCTGCATCACATCGCGGCTTGGCGGCTTGCCAGCGCCGCCCCAGATGGTCTGGCGACCCATGGCGATGGGTTCACCCACTTCGCCTGGCTCAGGACCAAAGCCGTCCACGATCTGCACAGGAATGTTTTGCTTGGTGAAGCGCTCGATGTCCTGCATGAAGCCTTCTTCGTCCAGGCACACCAGATTTACCGCAGCGCCATCGTTGCCCGCACGACCGGTACGGCCGATGCGGTGCACATAGTCTTCGCTGACGTTGGGAATTTCGTAGTTGACGACGTGTGGCAGGTCATCAATGTCAATACCGCGTGCCGCAATGTCGGTCGCAACCAATGCGCGCACGTCACCACTTTTGAAGCCGGAGAGGGCCTGTGTACGGGCTGCCTGGCTCTTGTTGCCGTGCAGGGCCATGGCGGTGATGCCGTTCTTTTCCAGAAATTCAGCCACGTTGTTGGCGCCAAACTTGGTACGCGTGAACACCAGCACCTGGCTCCAGTTGTGCTCGTTGATGATGTGGGCCAGCAAGGCTTTCTTCTTGCCGCGACCTACAGGGTGGATCACCTGGGTGATGCGCTGCACCGTGGTGTTGCGGGGGGTGACCTGCACGCTTTGTGGGTCTTTCAGCAGGCCAGCCGCCAGTTCGCGGATTTCGTCGCTGAAGGTGGCCGAGAACAACAGGCTCTGCTTGTCTTTGGGCACCACGGCCAGCACTTTTTTCACGTCATGGATGAAGCCCATGTCCAGCATGCGGTCCGCTTCGTCGAGCACCAGCATTTGTACCTGGCCCAAGTCCAGCATGCCTTGTTGCAGCAGGTCGAGCAAACGCCCGGGTGTGGCCACCAAAATGTCCACGCCCTTTTTGAGCTTGGAGATTTGGGGGTTCATGCCCACACCGCCAAAAATCACAGTGCTGCTGAGCTGCAGGTATTTGCCATAGGTGCGAACGGATTCTTCCACCTGGGCCGCCAGTTCGCGGGTGGGGGTCAGCACCAGAGCACGGATGCCGACGCCACCAAATTTGTTTTGCGCGCTGCGGCTCATGGAGAGGCGGTGCAGCATGGGCAGGGTAAATGCCGCTGTTTTACCGGTGCCGGTTTGGGCTCCGCCCAGAAGGTCACGGCCCTCCAGCACGAGGGGGATGGCTTGCGCCTGAATGGCGGTAGGCGTTTCGTAACCTTGCTCGCGCACGGCTTTAACGATGGCCGGGGCCAGGTTCAATTCTTCGAAGTTCATGAGTACGGCGCCCACCCAGGGCGCTAGGGATATCGGCCTGTCTGGGGGCTTTCGCCGCCAGTCAGTCAAAGGCAGATAGATGCAAAAATAGGACGCAGAGTGTCGGTCTGGTCCCCAGCAAGGTGCTGGCGTCGCGGGCAACTGACGCACC
>JAYTRR010000152.1:0-4335 GCA_043746005.1 Burkholderiales bacterium | reverse complement strand
ATGGCAGCGGATATGTCGGCATCCACAACCCGTGCCCCCATGCGTTCTGGCGGTGACGTCATTGAGCCCGCAACCGGTCAAAAGCTCAGCGAACTGTTCCCCGCTCTCTACGCCAATAGCCCCGTAGCATCTGGTAAAATCCGTGCGCAAGTGAGCGCCGAGATGGCTCAGGCACAGCAGGCTGGCAACAGCGGTGATGTGATCGAGCCCGCAACCGGCCAAAAGCTCAGCATGCTGTTCCCAGCCAAATACGGTGCAAAATCAGCGAATTGATTCCTGGGTAACATAAAAAAAGGGCGCGGTGTCTTGGACACCGCGCCCTTTTTGCATGCTCGAAATCTAATAGCCTTGCTGAACTTTTCCGTCTGCAACATCCCTATTACGACCGTGCTCAACCGCCACCACTTTCTGGTTACCGGTGAGGGTACAGCCCTCACAAGCGCCGGCTGCCAGCCGTCAGACAATGCGTCGCACATCACCGGCAGCTTTACCGGCATCAACCACACGCGGGGGCATCTGTTACGCGCTAGTGCGCCATGGCCCGCCGATGGACCATTCCAGTGCAAAACAGGCCGCTAGCCCCCGTGCAATATGCGCTGGTACCTGGACTACTGCTGTCGTGACGACCACGGTGCGGGCATTGCCACCGTGTCGGCGTGGGCGAGCGCCTGCATACCGGGCGTGGCGTGGTGCGGATTACCCAGTCCAGGAATGGCGTGGAAGTGGAGGCCTTCAGCACCGGCACGCCCAGCAACTCATCGTTGCGCTGCCCGCTTTCGCGGTTGGGACAACGTGGTGTACAGCGGTGCAAGCAGTTCAGGAGGTCTCGGCTATGTGGACACCATGCACCAAAGCCTGAAGAGCGTGCCCGGTGCCACCGTACTCACCCACTACCGCGCACTGGGCGATCTGCCCACAAAAACCCGCCAGATCGACATCACACGCTACGGCCATGCATGGCGACGCCGGTGCCGCAGACCCATGGTCTAATCGGCCTTAGACCGCCGTGGAGTATGCCAAAGCAGCTATTAAAAACAGAGCAATATCCCAACCGCCCCGTGCTGGAGTGAGAGCGTCTGACCTTTGCGCACAGCGACTGGGCTGGGTATTCAGTGTTTGAAGAGGCGTTCACTGCCGGGCATGCAGCGGGCAGGCCGCTGGAAAACCGAGCACGTAAACTCCCTGCCAATTGGTTACCCCACTCTCACCATTCCATTTCACCAGAGCCCACCCCATGCAGCACGTCGTTTTCAATCAAAAAGGGGGCGTTGGCAAATCCACCATCACCTGCAATCTCGCTGCCATCAGTGCATGGCAAGGGCTGCGTACGCTGGTGATTGACCTGGATTCGCAAGGCAACTCCACCCGGTATCTGCTGGGTGCCGACATGCCGGATGACTTGCCCAATGTGGCCGAGTTTTTTGAGCAGAGTCTGAAGTTCACCATCCGTGACAAATCCGCCAGCGAGTACATCGTGCACACCCAGTGGGAGGGGCTGGACGTGATGCCGTCAAGCCCCTTGCTGGACGAGTTGCATGGCAAGCTGGAATCGCGCCACAAAATCTACAAGCTGCGCGATGCGCTGGATCTTTTGGCGGAAGACTACGACCAGATTTACATCGACACGCCACCCGCACTCAACTTCTACACGCGCTGTGCCCTCATTGCGGCACGTGGGTGCCTGATTCCGTTTGACTGCGACGATTTTTCACGCCGTGCGCTCTACACCCTGCTGCAGAACGTCGAAGAAATCAAGGCCGACCACAACTCCGAATTGCGCGTGGAAGGCATCGTCGTCAACCAGTTCCAGGCCCGCGCCAACCTGCCCCAGCGCATGGTGCAGGAGTTGATTGACGAAGGCCTGCCGGTGTTGCAGCCGTACCTGGGTTCATCGGTGCGGATTCGCGAGTCGCACGAGCAAAGCTTGCCCATGATTTTTCTGGACCCTGGCCACAAACTCACCCAAGAATTTGTCGCACTGCACGACGCTTTGCTGTAGTTCAGACGGGGTCCCAAAGGCCCTTGTCATACCCCCGGTAAAATACCGGGTTTCCCCCCGCCCACCTTACCCGGAGTCGCTCGCCCCATGGCCACCACCCACAACACACAACAGATGGCAAGTGCCATTCGCGCGCTTTCGATGGATGCCGTGCAGGCAGCCAACTCCGGCCACCCCGGCGCCCCTATGGGCATGGCCGACATGGCGGTGGCCCTCTGGGGTCAGCACCTGAGCCACAACCCCAGCAACCCCCACTGGATGAACCGTGACCGCTTTGTGCTGTCCAACGGCCACGGCTCCATGCTGATTTACGCACTGTTGCACCTCACTGGCTACAAGCTGCCCATGAGCGAACTGAAAAACTTTCGCCAGTTGCACAGCAAGACCGCCGGTCATCCGGAAGTGGGCGTAACCCCCGGTGTGGAAACCACCACCGGCCCCCTGGGTCAGGGCTTGACCAATGCCGTGGGCATGGCGCTGGCCGAGAAGCTGCTCGCCAGCGAGTTCAATCGCAAGGACGGTGATGTGGAGCACACCATCGTGGACCACCACACCTATGTGTTCATGGGTGACGGCTGCCTGATGGAAGGCATCAGCCACGAAGCCGCCGCACTGGCGGGCGCCTGGAAGCTGGGCAAACTCATCGCCCTGTACGACGACAATGGCATCTCCATCGACGGCCAGGTCGCACCCTGGTTCATCGACAACACCGCACAGCGCTTTGTGGCCTACGGCTGGAACGTGATCGGCCCGGTCAACGGTAACGATGCACAAGCTGTGAGCGATGCCATTGCCGAAGCCAAAAAGACGGACGACCGGCCTACGCTGATCATTTGCAAAACCGCCATCGGTTTTGGCTCCCCCAACCGCGCCAACACGGCCAAGGCCCATGGCGAGCCCTTGGGCGCTGAGGAAATCGCACTCACCCGTGCAGCCATCGGCTGGAACCACGCGCCGTTTGTGGTGCCTAAAGAGGTGTACGCGGATTGGGATGCCAAGGCCGTAGGCCAGGCCACCGAGAAGGCATGGAACGACCAATTCGCCGCTTACAAAGCCGCCTTCCCTGCGCAGGCCAAAGAGCTGCTGCGCCGCATGAAGGGCGAGTTGCCCAGGAACTTTGTGCAGACTGCGGTGGACACCGTGATTGCCGCACACACCAAGGCGGAAACGGTGGCTTCGCGCAAGGCCTCGCAGTTGGCGCTTGAATCTTTCACCGCAGCCCTGCCCGAGTTGCTCGGCGGCTCTGCCGACCTGACCGGCTCCAACCTCACCAACACCAAGAGCACGCCCAACCTGCGCTTTGACATGCAGGGCGCAGTCGTCAAGACCGCGGAAGGCCAGGGCGGCCGCCACATCAATTACGGCGTGCGCGAGTTCGGCATGGCCGCCATCATGAATGGCGTGGCGCTGCATGGCGGCTTCATCCCTTACGGCGGCACCTTCCTCACCTTCAGCGACTACAGCCGCAACGCCATCCGCATGGCGGCACTCATGAAGCTGCGCGTGATCCATGTGTTCACCCACGACAGCATTGGTCTCGGCGAAGACGGGCCCACGCACCAGTCCATCGAGCACGCTGCATCCTTGCGTTTGATTCCGAATCTGGACGTGTGGCGTCCGGGTGACACGGCAGAAACCGCTGTGGCCTGGACGGTTGCCCTGCAAAACAAGAGCAAGCCGACCGCGCTGCTCCTCTCGCGCCAGAACATCAGCTATGCACCCAAGGCCGAGTCCGCTGTGGCGCCCGGCGCATGCGGTCTGGACGCCATCAGCAAAGGCGCGTATGTGCTGGCAGAGCCTTCTGAGGTGGGCATGAAGAAGAAGGCACAAGCCGTCATCATTGCCACGGGTTCCGAAGTGCAGCTGGCGCTCAAGGCGCAAGAAATTCTTGCTATTAAAAAGATAGCTGTTCGCGTAGTCTCCATGCCGAGTAACACCACATTTGACAAGCAAAGCGAAGCCTACAAAGCGGCTGTGCTGCCTGCCGGTGTGCCCCGCATTGCCGTGGAAATGGGTGTCAGCGACGGCTGGTGGAAATACGGCTGTTCCGCCGTCGTGGGCATCGACACCTATGGCGAGTCGGCTCCTGCACCGGTGTTGTTCAAGCACTTTGGTTTCACGCCCGAGAATGTGGCCGATACGGTGCAGACCGTGCTGGCAAAGAAGTAATCAACCGATTCAGGTTCATTCGCAGTTCAGTTTTTTTATAGGAAATCACCATGACTATCAAAATCGGCATCAACGGCTTCGGCCGCATTGGACGCAACGTCTTGCGCTCCGCCCTGCAGAACTTCAACGACATCGAAGTCGTTGGCATCAACGACCTGCTGGAGCCC
>JAYTRR010000151.1:0-13141 GCA_043746005.1 Burkholderiales bacterium | reverse complement strand
GGAGGGCTATGTGCGTTTGTTCGATCGCAAGAAGGACATGCTGAACCGGGGTGGATTCAAAATTTACTCGATTGAGGTTGAGGATGTGCTGGCAACCTGGCCCGGTGTGCTGGAAGCCGCTATCGTCGCGAGGCCTTGCCCGGTGCTGGGCGAACGGGTGCATGCCTTCGTCTATGCGTCTGCAACCCAGCCCGATGACGCCGCGCTGCGTGCGCACTGCGCAGCACGGCTGTCCGATTACAAGGTGCCGGAGACCATCACCTGGTGCGATGCGCCGTTGCCGCGCAACGCGAATGGCAAACTCATGAAGCGGCTGCTGCGCGACAGACTCGGAAGCTGAACGGACCCTTGGGAGGATAATCAGGCCGCGCCGGGGCTTGACCCTTGCTCGCCAGTGCCAGTGTCGGGGTATTTTCACCTACTCCGATTGCGCCCCTTTCCACCCAATCCGGAGTTCTTTTTATGACCACCGTTAATGCCAATATGTACGCCCTTGGTCGTGATGATTCACGGCGTAAATTTCTGAAGAATACGGCTCTAGCCCTCGCCGGTACTGCGCTACCTGCTATCAATTTTGCACAAACAGCGGCAGTCGCCGAGCGCAGTTTCAGCCCCGTTCCGGGCGTCTGGCGCACCTTTGAGGTCACTACCCGCGTAGATATTGACCAGCCGCAGGGCGTCACCCGCGTTTGGCTGCCGATCCCTTCGGTCAACAGCGATTGGCAGAAGTCGCTGGAAAGCAGTTACTCCAGCAACGGCACCGCCCGCATGGAAGACGACGACAAATATGGTGCAAAGATGTTGTACGTGGAGTTTGTTGAAAGCGAAGTCAAGCCGTTTATCGAGTTGACCAGCCGCATTCAGACCCAAAATCGAGCCCAGAACTGGTCGCAAAAACTGGCGGTGGCCGAAGACGCCACCACATTGAAATATTGGACCCAGCCCACCAGCCTGTTGCCCACTGACGGCGTCGTGCGCAAGACGGCCCTGGACGCGACCAAGGGCGCCAGCACCGATGTACAAAAAGCGCAAATGCTCTATGACTGGATCGTGGCTAACACCTACCGTGAACCCACGGTGCGCGGGTGTGGCGAGGGCGACATCAAGACCATGCTGGAGACGGGCAACCTGGGCGGCAAGTGTGCCGATTTGAATGCGTTGTTTGTGGGCATGTGCCGCTCGCTTGGCATCCCTGCGCGTGACGTCTACGGCATACGTATGGTGCCCAGTGCCTTTGGTTACCGCGAATTGGGCGGCAACCCTGCCAGCCTCAAAGGTGCGCAGCATTGCCGCGCCGAGGTCTACCTCACGGGCTACGGTTGGGTGGGAATGGACCCGGCGGATGTCGCCAAGGTGATGCGCCAGGAAACGCCCGAGTGGATCAAATCTTCCCGAAACTCGCTGGTGGCACCGGTCAATAAGGGCCTTTTTGGGGGGTGGGAAGGCAACTGGATGGCCTACAACATGGCCCATGACGTGGCGCTGCCGCATTCCAAAGGACCCAAGCTGGGTTTCTTCATGTATCCAGCGGGCGAGAACGCTGCGGGCCGGTTTGACTCGTACGCGCCAGACGACTTCAAGTACCAAATCACGGCCAAAGAAATCAAGGCTTGACCGGGCGCCACCCCACGACCCCCACACTCTGGGATAAATAGGGTCTACGGGGCGTGGGGCCTCTTGGCCAGAAATCGCTAAAACGGCCTTGCTCTGGGTTATTCTTTAGGGATAACTAACAGGAGACAAGACAATGGCCGTAACCAAGCTGATGCTCGACTACATTTTTGAGCACGAAGCATCGCATCCCGATACCGTCTATCTGTCCCAGCCCACGGGCGGCGGACAAGTGGTTGACTACACCTGGCGCCAGGTGCTGGACCAGTCGCGTCGCATGGCTGCGTACATCAAAGCCCAGGGGTTCGAGCCCGGTGTGCGTGTTGCCATTTTGTCCAAGAACAGTGCGCACTTTATCATGGCCGAGCTGGCCATCTGGATGGCTGGTGGGACGACCGTCGCGATTTTCCCCACCGAGACCGCCGAGACCGTTCGCTTTGTGTTGGAGCACAGCGGCGCCAGCCTGCTGTTTGTTGGTAAGCTCGATACTTGGGAGCATCAAAAACCCGGCATTCCCGCGGGGCTGCCCTGCATCGCCCTGCCGCTGTCGCCCAAGACCAGTTACGAGACCTGGGACGCCATCGTTGCACGCACTGCACCGTTGGCCGGCAAGGTGCAGCGCGCGGGAGCTGATATTGCGATCCTCATGTACACCTCGGGCTCCACGGGCCAGCCCAAGGGCGTGATGCACAGCTTTGAGCGCGTCACCCGCGCGAGCGAAAACATTGTGAAAGATACGCAGTCGCGGCTGGGCGACAAGACCGAGAACAGAATCTTGTCTTACCTGCCTCTGGCCCACGTGTTTGAGCGTGCCTGGGTGGAATGCGCGTCTCTGGTAGACGGGAAAACCCATGTTTTCTTTGCGGAATCACTGGACACTTTCCTGCAAGACTTGAACCGTGCCCGGCCCACCACCTTTATCTCGGTGCCGCGCCTGTGGCTCAAATTTCAGCACGGCGTTTTTTCCAAGATGCCACCCAAGAAACTGAACCGCTTGCTCAGCATTCCCATTCTGGGGCGCATTGTCGGGCGCAAGGTCCTCAAAGGCCTCGGTCTGGACCAGACCTTGCTGGCGGGCAGCGGCTCGGCACCCATACCGGCAGAGTTGATCTCCTGGTATCGCCGTCTGGGCCTGAACCTGATTGAAGGCTACGCCATGACAGAAGATTTCGCCTATTCCCACAACTCTACGCCCGCTGTCAATGCCCCCGGCTGCGTGGGCGTGCCCCTGCCAGGTGTGGAGGTGCGCATCAGCGAGGACGGCGAGATTTTGATCAAGTCACCCGGGCAAATGGTGGGCTACTACAAACGCCCGGACCTGGATAAAGAGGTGTTTACCGACGACGGCTACTTCCGTACGGGTGACCGCGGTGAGCGCCGTGCCGATGGTCTGCTGAAGATTACTGGACGCGTAAAGGAATTGTTCAAGACGTCCAAAGGCAAATACGTGGCTCCCGCGCCGATCGAGAACCGCATCAATGCCCACCCGCTGATCGAAACGAGTCTGGTGTCGGGTGTGGGCCAGCCATCGGCCTACGCCATGGTGGTGCTGTCCGAAGAACTGCGTCCCAAGCAAAGCGATGCGGCGTTTCGCGCCGATGTGGAGACCCAGTTGACGCAACTGCTCAAAGACGTCAACAGTGAATTGGCAGACTATGAAAAGCTGCAGATGATTGTGATCACCCGAGAGCCCTGGACCATCGAGAACGGCTGCCTGACCCCGACCATGAAGATAAAACGTACCCGTATTGAGAGTGAAGTGGGCACCCGGGTTGATGGCTGGTATGCGGGACGCTCCAAGGTGCAGTGGGCCTAACCGGTTACTCAATCATTGAAATCAGCAGCAAACGGCGCTGGCTTTCAAACTGCCGCATTTCGCCACTCAATGGGTCTTTGAAGGCAATGGATTTGGCCAGCAACTGCAGCGGCATGGCATGGTTGGTGACGCCTTCAGGCGTTAGCACCGGGTAAATGCCATCCCCTACCAGCGGCAGGCCCAGCGCTGCCATGTGCACCCGCAACTGGTGGCGCTGTCCCGTGACGGGTTTCAGCAGGTAGCGCGCCCATCTTCCATGCACCTCCAGGGGCGCAATGTGTGTCAAGGCATTGGGCGGGCCTTCCACTTCGGTTTGTTGCATGAAATGGGCTGCGGGGGCAATGCGGCTCTCTCGGCGCACGGGCCATGGAAGATCCGGGTTCCATGGCGCTGTGCACTCATAGGTCTTGTTCACCTGCCGGGTGCGAAACAGCTCCTGGTAAGCGCCGCGCGTCGAGACCTGTTTGGAAAACAGCACCAGGCCGGCGGTGTCCCGGTCGATGCGGTGGATGGGAGACAGGGCGTCCAGTCCGAGTGCGTTTTTCAGCCGAATCAGTACGGTTTCCTGCAGGTATTTCCCCGAAGGCATGACGGGGAGAAAGTGCGGCTTATCCACCACCAGCAAATGGTCGTCCTGCCACAGCACAACTGCTTCGTAGGGGATGCGGGGCTCCGCTTCTACTGCGCGGTAGTAGTAGAGCCTGCGCCCGGACAGGAAGGCCGCATGGGGGGGCACTTGCTGTCCCTGGTCATCCACCACGTCGCCGCACTGCAGGCGTTGCTGCCAGACGGTCGCCGCAACACCAGGAAAGCGGTGCACCAAAAAGTCGATCACGGTGGCCCACGGGCCTGCAGGAAGCACGACGCAACTGGGCCCCACCCCGCGGCGGGCGGGCGGCGGGTTAGGGCGGTAGAGGCTCAAATTCGATCAAACCCGCTCAAACACCACATCCCATACGCCGTGGCCTAGTTTGATGCCGCGGTTCTCAAACTTGGTGAGAGGCCGGTAATGCGGCTTGGGCGCATAGCCCGCCAGCTCGGGGTGGGTGGCCAGGGCGCGATTTTTTAGCAAGGGCTCGGCGGTCAGAACTTCCAGAATCTGTTCGGCATAGGGTTGCCAGTCGGTGGCGCAGTGCAGGTAACCGCCCGGCTTCAGGCGCTGTGCCAACTTGGCGATCAGGGGCGACTGGATCAGGCGGCGCTTGTTGTGCTTGGTCTTGTGCCAGGGGTCGGGGAAGAAGATGTGCACGCCGTCCAGGCTTTGCATCGGTAACATATGGTCAATCACCTCGACCGCGTCGTGCGCGCAAATGCGGATATTGGTCAGGTTTTGCTCACCAATGCGCTTGAGTAGTGCGCCCACGCCGGGTTCATGCACTTCACAGCACAAAAAGTTCGTGCCGGTCAGCAGCTCAGCAATCTTGGCCGTGGCTTCGCCCATGCCAAAGCCGATTTCCAGCACTACCGGAGATTTATTTGCATCATTTAAGCCACTAGCCCCCGGAGAACCTGCGAAGACTGCTTCAAAATCAATAGCAGATGGCTGGTAGGGCAGTAAGAATTGGGGCCCCAGGTCTTCAAACGCCTTGGCCTGTGCACCGGTCGTGCGGCCCGCGCGCTTCACAAAGCTCTTGATGGTGCGCATGAAGGGCTTGGGTGTGTCGGTCGCAGCAGTCGGGTCAGTTACGTCAGTTGCGTCAATCTCGGGGGATGCGGAAGTCATGGTGGGCCGGTGATAAGTGTGGCATGCATTGTAGGGAAGGATGACCGTTCACTTGTTCCCTGGGCGCTCGCACCAGGTCAATTCGCGATCGCGCGCCATTCGGACACCCACTTGCCCAGAAGACCTGAGTCGTGAGTGAAATCAAGGTCCCATTCAAGCCCTAGTACCCGTGCCGCACAGACCAGCGCATTGCGCGCTGCTTGGGGTGTGGATGTGTCAACGGGCTTGGCGCCATTTTGCTTGGAGAGTTTTTCACCCTTGGCGTCCAGCACCAATGGCGTATGCAGGTACTCGGGCGTAGGCAATTCCAGTGCGCGTTGCAGCAGGATTTGCCGCGCGGTGTTGTCCGTGAGATCTTCGCCCCGCACGACATGCGTGATGCCCTGCGCAGCGTCGTCCACCACGACCGCGAGCTGGTAGGCAAAAAGCCCGTCGGCGCGCTTGAGAACAAAGTCGCCCACCGCGCGTGCCACGTCTTGCTGCCGGGGCCCCAGACGGCGGTCGTTCCAATCCACGACGGGCGATGCATTTGCTATGGTTTCAGTAGCTGCTTGCGCATATTCCATGCGGGCTAAGGGCATTTTTGGCACTGAAATGTCGGTGCGCAGCCGCCAGGCCCGACCTTCCTTCCCCTGTAGACCGTTGCGGCAAGTACCCGGATAGATCAGTTCGCCATGGCGGGACTTTTCCAAGCCTGAGCGCTGCAAGGCCGTTTCAATGTCTTTGCGACTGCAACCGCAGGGGTAAGCCAGCTGCTTTGCGAGCAGCGTGCCCAGTGCCTGTTGGTACAGCGCGGTGCGCCGGCTTTGCCACACCGGTGGCTCGTCGGGGTGCAGGCCGCAGGCGGCGAGCTGTTGAAGGATGGTCTGATCGACTCCGGGCACGCAGCGCGGCGTGTCGACGTCTTCAATGCGGACCAGCCATTTTCCGCCGTGGGCTCTTGCATCCAGCCAGCTGGCGAGTGCGGCAACCAGAGAGCCCGCATGCAGCGGGCCCGTGGGGGAAGGGGCAAACCGCCCCCGGTACGAAGCCTCTGCGCTCACGCCATCGACAGTGCCAGCTCCAGGCCGGACACGAAGGCGTTTTCTACGCGATGGCCCAGACACCAGTCGCCACACACGCCCAGACCGGTTTTGGCGTCCCACAAGTGGCTTTGACCGAGCGGTTTGGTGGTTTGTGCATACATCCAGCGCTGGGTGTCGATGTGCGCAGGCTCGGCGCGGATGCCGGTGACCTCGGAGAAGGCTTTGATCAGCTTGGCTTGCACGCGGGATTCGTCATCATGCAGGTGCTCTTGGGACCATGCAGCGCTGGCTTGAACGGTCCAGCGCTCTACGGCTCCACGGCCAGGTTTGGAGGATTCGCGGGCCAGCCACGCGATGCGGTGGTGCGAGCTACGGGCTGCGTTCCACTGGGGCCCCAGCGTGGTCAGGCCCGGTTGTACAGCTTGCGGAAATGCCAGCATCAAGGTCCAGCAGGGCGCTACGGTCACTTTGCTGATTTTCTTGGCCAGGGGTGCTCCGGCTTTGCAGCCCTTGAGTAAATCCTGCGCTTGTGGGGACGGAATGGCCAGCACCACGGAATCAAATCCGGAGAACACGTGGGAACTGTCTTGCGAGCCACTGGTGCGCAATTGCCATTGCTTGCGGTTGAGCGCGTCGGGCTCAATGGCGGTCACGCGGGTCTGCATTTCCACGCATAGGCTCGCCAGCAGTGGTTTGGCCCAGCCCTGAACCAGGGCATTCATGCCCGGTTTGGCCACCCAGTGTTGTTCGCGGGCGGGCAATCCTGCTGCCGCGACACGGCCATGCTCGTCGAGCACCTGCACGGTGTTTGCGCTCCAGGGCTTGCACAAGCCGGGAGTCGTCTGGATTGCTTGCATGAAACGGGGGTCGCGCACGGTGAAGTACTGCGCACCGTGGTCAAAGGTGCCGAATGGGCTGTTGCGCGTGGCCATGCGGCCTCCCACGGCATGGCTTTTTTCAAACACTGTGACACGGTGGCCCGCCTGCACCAGCGTGCGGGCGCATGTGATGGCAGCCATGCCTGAACCAACGATGGCAATGTGTCTGGAAGCGGTCATAGGCGTTGTCTCCAAGAGTTATTGTGGGTTTGCATTCACTTTATACACGCACGCTTCAACGATTGCGGTGTTGTTCCAGTAATGCGGCTCGGGTGGTGGTACTTTCAAGTTGCTGTAGCCACCATTGCAGTGCCCGGCCCTGCACCGTTGTGGAGGCCCCACGCCATGCGTAACTGATTGGCACCATACGGTAAGGCCGTTCGGTTTTTTTAAGCACCAGACGGCCCGTTTCAATGTAGCTGTCCGCCATGCAGCGCGGCAGGTAGCCGCCGCCCAAGCCCCGTAGCTGGGCATCCAGCTTGGCATGCATGCTGGCCACTGTGAAAACGTCCTGACCGCCCAGCAGGCCAAATGTCATTCCGGTTCCGCGTTGGATGGAATCGGCCACCGCCACGGCGCGGTGCTGCTGGATGGTCTCATCGCTCAGCGGTTCTGCTGCGTTCGCCAATGGGTGATGGGGCGCTATGGCGTAGACGAATTCAACTTCGCCCAAAGGCTGGACTTGTATGCCCGAATGGGTGGCCGCATCGCGGGTGACGCCCAGGGCCAGATCGGCCTGCCCAGAGGTGAGCGCTTCCAGCGTTCCCGACAGTGTTTCGTCGCGCAGTCGTATGCGTGTGGGCGGGGAAAGGCTAAAAAAGCTTTCGCACAACTCCATGACGGTGGCCTTGGAAATGATGGTGTCTACCGCAATGGTCAGTTGCGGCTCCCACCCCGTGGCCACGCGCTTGACCCGGTTGGCTACGGCGTCAATCTCGATCAGCAGTCGTCCACCCTCGCGCAGCAGCTCTGCTCCGGCCTGTGTCAGTTGAGCCTGGCGCGAACTGCGGTCATACAGCAGCACGTCCAGCGCGTCTTCAATCTGGCGCACCCGGTAGGTCAGCGCGCTGGGAACCATGCCCATGGCGCGGGCCGCTGCTGCAAAACTGCCAGCAGAATCAATTGCTTGCAGCATGGCGAGGGCATCGGGCGTCAAAACATCTCGAGGTGTTTGCATGTGCGAGTAGTTTTGTTGAAATTATTTGAATGATGCCATCAAACAGCGTGGTTGGATACACGCATGCCCCACCTTAAAGTTGAACCCATAGCAAGGAGCCTGAACCATGTTGACAATTCGCAAATCCGCTGACCGAGGTTACGCCGACCATGGTTGGCTGAAGTCCTTCCATAGTTTTTCATTTGCAGGGTATTACGACCCGAAGCACATGGGGTGGGGCAACCTGCGCGTGATCAACGAGGACCGCATTACGCCCGGTGCAGGCTTTGGTACCCACGGCCATCGCGACATGGAAATCATCAGTTACGTCATGGCGGGCGAGTTGGCGCACAAAGACAGCATGGGTAACGTCAAAGGCATACCACCGGGTGACGTCCAGCGCATGAGCGCGGGCACGGGGGTGCAGCACAGCGAGTTCAACCACGCCCCCGATGCGACTACGCATTTCTTGCAGATATGGATTGAGCCCAACGTCACTGGTATTGCGCCCGGGTATGAGCAAAAAACTTTCCCCGCCGCAGAAAAACAAGGCGCCCTCAAGCTGGTGGCTTCACCGGATGGCGCCGACGGCTCGGTGTTGATTCACGCTGATGCCCGGATGTACAGCGGTTTGTTCAATGGCGAACAGATGGCAACATTGGCACTGGCGCCTAATCGCAAGGGATATGTGCAACTGCTAAAGGGCGAACTTGTAGTCAATGGCACGGCGCTGGCTGCAGGTGATGCGGCGCTGCTGGATGGTGAGAACCAGTTGACCTTGACCCACGGCAAGGACGCCGAGGTGCTGGTTTTTGATCTGAGGGCCTGATATTTGCGTCGTTTTTCCCTGGGAGTTGCGCGTCGCGCAGCTTCTTCTTCTTTCAGTTGGTTTCAAGGAGTTTTAATATGGCAAAAGTAGCAGTTGTATTTCATTCGGGCTATGGTCACACCCTGCGCATGGCGCAATCGGTGGCACAAGGCGCCAGAGCCGAATTGGTAACCATTGATGCCGACGGCAATCTGTCCGACGCAGCTTGGGCAACACTGGGCGCGGCCGACGCCATCATCATGGGCTCGCCCACTTACATGGGTTCGGTGAGCTGGCAATTCAAAAAATTTGCAGATGCATCCAGTAAGCCTTGGTTCAGCCAGGCGTGGAAGGACAAGGTTTTCGCAGGCTTCACCAATAGCGCCACCATGAACGGCGACAAGCTGTCCACACTGCATTACCTGTTCACGCTGGCCATGCAGCACGGTGGCGTTTGGGTTGGCACTGCACTGATGCCCTCCAACAGCAAAGCCGCGCAGCGCAATGACGTCAACTATGTGGGCTCGTTCAGCGGCGCGATGGCGCAATCACCTTCCGACGCCAGCGCGGAAGAAATGCTGCCGGGTGATCTGGAAACTGCACGCCTCTTTGGCGCGCGCGTGGCGGAAGTGGCTGCCAGGTTCCGCGGGTAAGACATAAGCTTCCCCAATCAGGGAAGCTGGCTCATGAACGCACTTGTGGAGCCATCTCCAAAGCGTCGTTCATGCGCTGGGTCAGCTGCGCAGCCGGTTGAGGGCGCCCGAACAAATACCCCTGGAAATACAGGCATCCTTGCTCCACCAGCTTGTCTCTCTGGCCCTGTGTCTCCACCCCTTCGGCGATGACTTCCAGTTCAAGGCTGCTACCCAGCGCGAGGATGGTTTGCGTGATGCTGGCGTCGCTGGGGTTGGTCACCAGGTCGCGCACAAAAGACCCGTCAATTTTGAGCTGATGCAGTGGCAATCGTTTGAGATAGCTCAGCGACGAATACCCTGTGCCGAAGTCGTCCAGTGAAAAGGTGATGCCCAAAGCCACCAGTTGGTTCATTTTTTCGATGACGTCATCGATGTTTTTCGCCAGTACGCTTTCCGTGAGTTCCAACTGGAGCTTGAGAGGGTCAGCGCCGTGGGCCTTCAAAGTTGCACTGACGCGTTCCACGAAATCCGACTGAAAAATCTGATGGGCACTGAGATTGACGGCCACGATCAGCTCGGCCGTAGCGGGGCTCTCGCTCCATTCCCTTATTTGTGCACAAGCCTGCTCCAGCACCCATTGGCCCATTGGCAATATGAGACCTGTTTCTTCCGCCAGTGGGATGAACTCACCGGGTGAGACTATGCCGCGCTGGGGGTGAAGCCAGCGCAAGAGGGCCTCTGCACCGATGGCCCTGCCAGCGGTGTCGAATTGGGGTTGGTAGTAGACCAGAAACTGGCCCTTTTCCAGCGCGAGGTGCAGGTCTGCTTCGAGGGCTGCCTGACGGTTGAGTTGTGTCGCAATGGTTTTGTCAAAGAAGCGAATGGCGTTTCGGCCGTTGGCTTTGGCCTGGTACATGGCGATATCTGCACGCTTGAGCAGCTCTTCGGGTTCATCCTCATCGCCTTCAAACATCACGACACCAATGCTGACGGAAATCTTGTGGTGCTGGCCGTCGATCACAAACGGTGTTTGCATCGCGATACGGATTTTTTCCGCGATCGCGTTGGCCTGCTCTGCGGCAATTTCCGGGTTGGTATCCAGCCGACCTAGCAATACGGCGAATTCGTCACCGCCCGGGTGGGCTACCGTACCCTCCGAGCCAACCAGGTGACCTATGCGCTGGGCGGCGGCCTGCAAGAGTGCATCCCCGAACTTGTGGCCCAGGCTGTCGTTGAGCTGCTTGAAGCGGTCCAGGTCAGAGAACAGCAGGGCGCCTGGGTGGTGCCCACTACTGGCCCGCGCGGTCAGGCTCTGTTGTAACCGGTCGAGCAACAGGCGCCGGTTGGGTAAGCCGGTCACTGAGTCATAGTAGGCCAGTTTGTAGACCCGCTCGCTCTGCGCCTTTCGGACCGAGATATCCGAGAAGACCGTTACCGAGCGCAGGAATCTGCCTCTGCGCAGCACAGCCTGGTTACTGACCTCCACCGGAAAGTGATGGCCGCTTGCGCCGACAAAGACACTTTCACACTCGAACGACCGGGTGCGCCGATCCGGGTCCAGCATCGGGTTCTGACCGGTTCCAAGCGATGCCGTGTTCGCCGATGAGACGATCAGCTTGAGAAGTTCTTTGCCCAGCAATGCTTCGCGGGGATACCCCAGCAACTCGCATGTAGTGCGGTTGACATAGGTGGCAAGGCCGTTGCGGTCCAGCACATACATGCCTTCACCCATGGCGTCGCCAAACGAGGTCAGACGCCGGCCCAGGACCGACTCCCGTGCGGCCAGGAGCAGCAGCGCGCCCAGAGCGATAGCCAATGCAACAAGAGGAAGTTTGTACCTGGACCAAATGTCCTGAAACGTGACGTTGGGAGCAACATCAAACGGCGGCGCGCGCAGGCCCCGCATCAGCGTGCGTACCGACTCGTAATCGGCGGGGACCGCAAAACCGTTGATCCCCATGCTGCGTGCGATAGCGCTGCCATGGGGTAGCGACAGCAAGGCGCCGGCGATGCGAACCGTCACGTCATCCGGGACGTGAGACATCGCGACTACCGGCCATTCCGGGTACAGCCGTGTGGAGAGTGCAAAGGGGTAGCCCGGGTAATTCTGGCTATTCACCACCTTGACCTGTGCTGCGTCCAGCTTTCCCTCCTTGATCATCGATTCCATCAGGCCTGTGCGAACAAACGCAGCGTCCACCTGCCCGGTCATCAGCGCTTCGACTGTCAAGTCCTGTGGCAGGCCCGTTTCTACAATGACACCGGGCTTGACGTGTTGTTTGGACATCTCGTAGATCTGTACCTGGTATGCCCCAAATGAGGTTAGGGATACAGCGCCAACGCGCTTGCCATCAAGATCGCTGAGGGTCTGAATGTCTTCTCGTTCCTTGCGTGTCAGGATAACGCCTCCAAACGCACGAACGGGCTTGCCCTGATCGAGGTTAATGAGGGTCGCCAGGGGAGAGGAGAGGCCATTCTGGTGAACCATCCGCACATACTCGGCCGGCTGGGTGATGACTACATCGACGGCTTGCTGACGGACAGCCTCCTGCAACTCCCTGAAGTTGAATATTTTCAGAATGAAGTGACTGCCTGGAACCGTACTGTTCAGATAGGTCGTCAAAGGCTGCCATTGGGCTTGAGCCATCGCAACGGGGCGAAAGGACAGCACACCAATGGTCAAGGCTGTGTCCTGCGCCATTGACGCCTGGGTGAACATCCACACGGCTGACAGCGTGATCCAGGCGAATACGACTCGCACACCGCTCAAGACGCATCCCCCGGCAAATAGGCGCTGGTGAACAGTTGCCGTGTGTCGATGGGATCGGTCACCAGTCCAGCTTGTTGCATGATGGGTGAAAGCTTTTGCGCTACCCGCAGGATCTGGCCGCCGCCGTCAGAGAGATAGCGTTGATTTCCCACCAGATCAGGCAATTCAAGCCCGCGCAGGGATGCGACCATTTCTTCAGCCGTTACGCCCAGACGCGGCGCCACACGGTATGCGGCGTCCCACGGGTTCTGCCGCATATAGGCAAGGGCCTTGAAATGACCGGCCAGAGTTGCACGCAGCGTGTTGGCATGGAGTTTGGCAACTTCCGGCGTTACAGCGAGTACGTCAAAAATGGTTTCGGGCATTTCACGGGTGCTCAGAAGCTGCAGCGCTCCCCCGGATTTGAGGCGTCCCGCAATGGGTTCATAAGTGACAAGCGCATCGATGACACCACGCCCCCATGCCGCTTCCTGCTCTTCATAGGCGATCTTTATGGGAACCACGTCGCTGATCTGGAGGCCGGATTTTTCCAGCACCATGGTCAGCATCAGGCTGCCCAATGCGCTGTTCTCCAAGCCGATACGCTTTCCTTTGAGTGCACCCAGACTGGTTGTTGCCGGGTGCGACAGCAGTACGTCAGCGCCTTTGGAAACGTCAAATACCAGAACAATTTCCAGTGGCGTGCCTTGCGCGCGCAAAAGAAGCACTTCATCCAGCGT
>JAYTRR010000150.1:0-4358 GCA_043746005.1 Burkholderiales bacterium | reverse complement strand
TTTGCCGGTGGATGTCATTTCACGGTGGCGTGCCACGGGGCCTGGCTGGCAGACACGCATGGCAGAGCGTCTCGCTCGGGCTCATGTTGCGGGGACAGATAATGAAATTTAACTGGTCGGTCCACTCGGACACGCAACCGAAGGCTGCCGCTGCGCGGCACGGGTTGCTTGCCGGTGGCCTCCAACGTTAGGGTAAAAATTGGGTAAAAATTGGGGTCAGACTGCAATTAAAACCTCTGCTTGAGAAGTATATTAACGCGCTGCATCAGCACGCGGATGCCTAACCATTTTCTGAACCGGACATTTTTGAGCATGCCACGCATGGCCCTCATTTCATTCTTGTCCATGCGCCGTCATGCCTAAAAAGGGTCAGTTAGCTCAAACGTAAGAAGTTTAAGTTGACGCGCTTAAAAGGTATAATTTTTATACCATGAACGCTTTTGAGTTTGATGCTGTAAAGAGCGAATCCAACCGCGCAAAGCATGGCATTGACTTCGTTGAGGCTCAGAGCCTCTGGAATGATCCGATGTTGCTGGAGATTCCGGCAAAGACTGACGATGAGCTGCGGCTTTTGGTGATTGGGCGAATTGACGAGAGGCATTGGTCGGCGGTCATTACTTATCGGGGTAGCAATATCCGACTGATATCCGTTCGGCGTTCACGTACAGAAGAGTTGGTGCTTTATGAAAGCTAAAAAGTTTGAGCAACAGTTTGACGACGGAGTAGACCTCACTGCTTCTTTGGACTTGTCCAAAGCTAAGCGCGTGTTGCAGGAGCAGAGGCGCGTAAACGTCGATTTCCCAACTTGGATGATTGATTCACTTGATCGTGAGGCGAGCAAGCTGGGCGTTACCAGGCAATCCGTCATTAAGGTCTGGCTTGCTGAGCGGCTGGAAGCAACAACTTCTAACTTGCCGTTCCAACGGACGCGCGTCGGTATCGCGCACCGCTGAACTTCACGTTGGGCGTCACAATCATCCAGTATTTGGTTTAGGGGAGATTGAATCATGAAAACGACAATTGGCCGTATGGAGCAAAAGATTTTCGACATCATGACAGTTGCTCCAGTCACAGTCGATATGCAGGATGCCGTGTACAAAGTTGAGGAAGTTCTGAATGAACACGGTCTATCCTCTGTTCCTGTCATTGATCCTGAAAGACACGACTGCTTCGGAATCATCAGCTTGAAAGACATTGCACACTTTAACGCCGCAAAGAAGAACTCAAGAGCGGTGCGAGCATGGGAGATATGCAGCTATAAGCCTCAAATGGCTGATCCAGAAGCGTCAATCGAGGATGTCGCACGTCTGATGGTCGAACATCAAATTCATCACGTCGTTGTTGTGGAAAATGGTCTGCTCAAAGGCTTTGTTTCGTCACTCGATATCATCGCTGCTTGCCTTCCGTTGAGGTCAAGGAAGTGACGCCCAACACTACGCTCAACCTCGCTCCCTTCTGTCGCTGGACCCTGCGCGATAAAGCCGCCCAGCGCCGGTTAGCTTCACGTTAAACCGCGGCCTGTCGCAGCCAATTGAACGGCCGCTTTCTCCGTTCGGTCAAGACCGCTTTCGCAGCATTGCTATTAATTAAATAGCTTTTCGTGCATATTCCACGGGGGCTACAGTCACTTTTAGATCGGATCGAGTTGCTGAATAACCCCCTCAATGTGCGGCTCCCCCGTGGGTTGTACCTTGAGCACAAAGCGTGTTGAATGGCCCTCTTTCGCCGTGTGCAGCGCCACCGTTCCAGGAATCAGCAGCGGCCGCTTGAACCGCAGGTCCAGCATCAGGGGCTGGCCCGGAGGTAACGTTTTTTCCAGCAAGGCCAGGCAGCGTGCCGCGCTGAACAGGCCGTGGGCAATGGCGCGCGGGTAGCCAAATAGGCGCGCCGTGAAGGCGCTCACATGGATGGGGTTCCAGTCGCCCGAGGGCTTGGCAAAGCGCCGCCCTGCATTGGCCGCGACAGACCACTGTGCCACAGAGGTGCCCCAGTCGGGCTCGGGCACATCGCTGGCCGCTCGGGCCTTGCTGGCCTGCGCCGCATCGGCCGATTTTGCCGATTTGCTTTTGGCCAGGGGCGACAAAAAGGTGCTGATCTCACGCCACACCACGTCTCCGTCCACACCCCCCACGCGCACGGTGGTGTGCAGGCTGAAGGACTGGCCGCGGTCCGTGGCGGTAATGCCGTTCAACGTGCATTCCATCGCCAGCACCGCGTCTTGGGCCACTGGCTGCAGCGATTCAATTTTGTTGGTCCAGTGCACCAGCCCCAGCAGGCGCAGGGGAAACGCCGGGTGGCTCAGGATGGCCATGTGCAGCGGCATGGCCATGGCATGCAGGTACAGCAGGGGCAGGGTGGGGCCAGCGTGCAGTTCGCACACTGCGCGGTAGCCTGCCAGTGCGGTGGGGTCGGCCTGGGCACCGCTCCACACCGCGTGAAAATGCACATTCAGGGCATCAGCCGGGGCTTGCGCCGGCCGGCGTGCGATCAGCGAGCCCAGCATGGCGCGCCCGTTGGAAGGCTTTCTTTCAAAGCGCAATGGCACTGCGGAGGCGGTGGGGGATGGGGGTTTGGTCATAGCGCCGCCATTATGGGGTGGGGTTTCAGGATAATGGGGGGATGCTTATTCTTCTCTCGCCCGCCAAGTCTCTTGACTACGAAACCCCCGTGGGTCCCCACCCGCATACCGCCCCCCTGTTTGTGAAGCAGTCCCAGCAGCTGGTGGAACTGTTGCGGGCGCAGTCGCCGCAACAGATTGCGTCCCTCATGTCGCTAAGTGACAAGCTCGCAGCACTCAACGTGGGCCGCTACCTGGCCTGGTCGCCCAAAGCGACCGAGAAAAATGCCCGCCAGGCACTGCTGGCCTTCAATGGCGATGTGTACGAGGGGCTGGACGCCAAATCCTTGAGCACCGAAGACCTGGCCTGGACGCAGGAGCACTTGTGCATCCTCAGCGGCATGTACGGCGTGCTGCGCCCCATGGACCTGATGCAACCCTACCGGCTGGAAATGGGCACCCGCCTGGCCAACCCGCAGGGGCGTGACCTCTACAAGTTCTGGGGCACCCAGATATCCGACTACCTCAACACCCGTCTGCAGGCGGACATCAGCCCGGTCGTCATCAACCTGGCTTCGCAGGAGTATTTCAAGGCCGTGGACACCAGCGCGCTCAAGGCACGGGTGGTGGAGTGCGTGTTTGAAGAATTCAAGAACGGCCAGTACAAAATTATCAGCTTCATGGCCAAGCGGGCGCGCGGGCTGATGGCCCGTTTTGCGGCTACGAACCACGTAGTCAAGCCCGAAGACCTGCGCGCCTTCGATGCAGAGGGCTACTCCTGGAGCCTGCCCCTGTCGTCCACCGAGCGCTACGTGTTTCGCCGCAACAATCAGAGCCAAAAAGGCTTCTAGCCCCCGTAAAACCTGCGTAGATAGCTATGAAAATAAGAGCAAATGGTATTGATATTGAAATAGAAGACACAGCCAGCCTGTGCCCGTCGGACACCGACGTGCTGACGCGCCCCGTGGTGCTGCTCATCATGGGGCTGGGCATGCAGCTGGTGGCCTGGCCGCCCGAGATGGTGCAGGCGCTGGTGGACGCGGGTTTTCGGGTGGTGCGCATGGACAACCGCGACGTAGGCCTGAGCCAGCACTTTGACCAACTCGGCAAACCCAACCTGTTGTGGGCCGGCCTCAAATACAAGCTGGGGCTGCCCACGCGCCCGCCCTACACGGTGAACGATATGGCGGCCGACGCCCTGGGTGTGCTCGATGCGCTGGGCATTGCCCGCGCACACATTGTGGGTGTCAGCATGGGCGGCATGATTGCGCAACGCGTGGCCATAGCCGCGCCCCGGCGCGTGATCAGCCTTACCAGCATCATGAGCAGCAGTGGCGCAAGGGGTTTGCCGCAGGCTCGGCCCGAAGTGATGCGGGCGCTGCTCAGTCGTCCGGCCAACAACACGCCCGCTGCGGCGGTGGACCAAACCATCAAACTTTTCAAGGCCATTGGCAGCCCGGCTTACCCCACGCCCGAGCCTGAAATGCGCGAGCGCATTGCGTACGCTGTGCAGCGCAGTTTTCACCCGGTGGGCACGCTGCGCCAGATGCTGGCCATTGTGTCGGACACCACGCGCGCCGCGCAACTGGAGCGCATCGTCAACCCCACGCTGGTGCTGCATGGTCGTGCCGACCCGCTGGTGCCCTTTGTTCACGGTGAAGACACGGCCAAACGCATTGCCGGGGCGCAGCTGGTGGGCATTGATGGCATGGGCCACGATTTGCCGCCCGAGCCGGTTGCGCAGATGCTGGACGCGCTGATTCCCCATTTGCAGACCGCCCAATCTTCTGCCACCATGCCC
>JAYTRR010000149.1:0-4378 GCA_043746005.1 Burkholderiales bacterium | reverse complement strand
CGGGGTCTGCGCCATGGCCTGCAGCGACAGGTCGCCCAGTCGCTGCATAACAGCGACCTCTGCCCGGCGCAGCGGATCATCGCTGCGCAATATCGGTGTTTCTGCGTGGCTCATGGCTGACTCACACTTTCAGTCGGCCGTCGCCAGTCATCACTGCCAGTTCGACGTACTTGGAGCCAACCCGCGCACCACTGCTGCCATAGTCCACGGTAAACCCGCCCAGGTCCAGATTGCGGATGGAGGCAAGCGCCTGGCGCACCTTGTCGCGGCTGATCGTGCGCCCGGCACGCTGCAATGCATCGGCCATGGTGCGCATGCTGATATAGCCTTCCAGGCTGCCATTGGAAAAGAAGGACTGGTCAATACCCCGCATGGCGCTCTGGTAGTCGCGCACGACGAGGTGCTTGCTCAGGTTGGCCTCGGGGTACACGATGGTTACGCCAATACCCTGCGCCGCGGTACCCAGCGTTTTGATGCCGTCCTGCGTAAACGAAGCGCTTACCCCTGCTATGGACAGTGAGGGCGAAGCCTTCTTGAGGTTGGCCACCAGTCCGGTGGTGGCCGCGCCAGCCGTGCATAACAGCACCGCCGAGGGTTTGGCTGCCAGCGTGGCCGACACCGTCTGCGCCATGGTCTTTCCATCCAACGCCAGCGGCACCAGGGTCGGATTGGTGATGCCGGAGCTGGCGAGCGCGCGCTTGGCGTCTTCAGCCAGTTCCTTGCCGTAGGGGTTGTCCAGAAAAACGATCGCCAGATCCCGAATGCCCATGTTCACCAGGTTATGCACCAGGCGTGTGATTTCGTCGGTGTAAGACGCCCGCAGGTGAAACACATTCTTGAGCTCCGCCTTCCGCAAGCTTGAGGCTCCGGTCAGCGGTGCCAGATGCGGCAGGCCAGCTGCTTCAATCAGCGGGGTGATGGCGGCATTGGTTGGCGTGCCAAGGCACCCCATAAGCGCTACTACCTTGGGGCTGGCAATGAGCTTCCTGGCATTCTCGACAGCGCGGTCGGGCACATAGCCGTCGTCCAGCACTTCATATTTCAATGGGCGGCCATTGATGCCGCCCTTGGCGTTGATCTGCTTGACGGCCGCATCCACACCCAGCTTCATTTCAATACCAAAACCACCCAGAGGGCCGGTCATGGCCGCAGTGCATCCCACCAGCAAAGGCGAGTCTTCTCCATCGCCCTTTTGCGCAAAGGCTTGCGAAAGATAGGAAGTGGCAAGCACTCCGGATCCGATCACGGGAATGGCAGACAAAAAATTACGACGTTTCATGGACATAGAGAACTATTTTTAAGGGGGGGATGGTCAGCGCAAACGGCCGAATTGCGCGGACTATAGTGAGTCGTGGCGTGCCCACGTTATCAACTTCGAGACACTTGCACCCATTTCCAGCCAATCCACAACAGAGTCGCCCAGGTGTCAACCGGGATGTGTATCCCGGGATACAGAACGGATCAGAACGATGGGCAAGTGGACCGTCTCTGGCATTCGCGGCTGGTGAAGTATTTGACGCAGGCTTATGAGCCAAATGGGCCTGTAGCTCCCGTGGAATATGCGCAATATGCTATCAAATTAATAGCTATTTCCTCGGCGTTAAATACTGCTTAAAAACGCAGTAATCACATCGAGGCCCACCACGGAAATCTTGCCAACCGAGTTTGACGGCCAAGCCATACGGCGCGTGTATGACGCAGATTCCGAGGCTTGGTGGTTCTCAATGGTGGACGTGGTGCAAGTGCTGACGCAGCAGGCCGACTACCAAACGGCGCGCAAGTATTGGAACAAACTCAAAGAGCGCTTGGGCAAAGAAGGCAGCGAGTCGGTGACAAACTGTCACCGACTGAAACTACCGGCCGCCGATGGCAAAAATTACCTCACCGACGTAGCCACAGCCGAAACCCTCTTGCGCCTAGTCCAATCCGTTCCCAGCCCCAAAGCCGAGCCCATGCAAGAAATGGCCAACCCCGCCCTGTCGCTAAATCGCGCCCGCCAAACCTGGCAGCAGCACGGCCGCAGTGACAAGTGGATACAGCAGCGCATGACCGGGCAGGAAACCCGCAACAAGCTCACCGACTACTGGCGCGAGCACGACATCAAGGCAGGCCAAGAATTCGCCATCCTCTCCGACATCATGCACCAGGAGTGGACGGGCCTGAGCGTCAAAGACCACAAGGCCGCCAATGGTCTGAGCAGCCACAACCTGCGCGACCACATGACCGAGGCCAAGCTCATCTTTACCGCGCTGGCCGAATTGTCCACCCGCCAGATTGCCGAAACCTCAGACGCCACGGGCTTGGGTGAAAACAAAACCGCCGCTAGCCCAAGTGGAATGTGCGCAAGCAGCTATTAAAAATGTAGCGCCTTCATTGCCAAAGGCACTCATTGCTCCCAGCCCGGCACGTTCACCGCGTAGCGGGTGGCCTTGCCCACGCCTTCTACGCGCAGTAGGCCATGGGCCAGCAGGTCGGCCAGGTCGCGCGTGGCGGTGGCTTTGGAGGTGGCGGTGATCTTGGCGTATTTGTCGGTACTCATGCCGCCCAAAAAGCCGCCGCCCGAGCCCGCATGCCCGGCTTCCAGCAGGCGCTCCAGAACCTTGCTCTGGTCGTGGGTTGATATGGCACAGCGCCGTCCGTAGTCGAAATTGAGCCTTGCCAGTCGCCTCCCGCACCACGGCCTGGCTGGTAATGCACGCGCTGCGCGTGGTTCAGGGCGTCGTAGTAGGCAGCGCGGGTTTTGAGCATCTGGTGGGCCAAGCCGTATACCCGTACCAGCGCCGGGCTGGCCTCTGGGTCATGCGCGTGCATGTCTTGCGCCAGCGCCATGTCTGCCAGGGCGCGGCCGGTAGCGCCACCACGGGGAATTCCAAGCGTTTGCGCACATCACTCATCCTCACCCCCCTCCAACAACACCCCGCGCCGCGCCAGCCGCTCCCGCGCTTCCAGCAAAGCCTGGTGCAGGTGCTGCTCCAACTCGGCCTTGGGCGGCAGCTCGGTCCAGTATTCGGCCACGGTGATGCCGTCTTTGTGCATTTGCAGCAGCTCTACCTGCTCGCGGCTGGATTCGGCGCACAGAATCAGCGATGGGAGCTTCTTCACCGGCCTGGCGCTCGTGCTTGTCTAGCCATTTAAATACAGCTCCATCTGGCCTTTGTGGGCGGCTTTGAAGCGGCCCAGCTTCAGCTCGATGGCCACCAGGCGGCGCAGGCGGCGGTGGTAGAAAAGCAGATCAAGGTAAAAGTCTTCGCCGTCGATGACCATGCGCTTTTGGCGCTCTACAAACGCAAAGCCCCGGCCCAGCTCCAGGATAAAGGCTTCCAGCTGGCGCAGGATGGCGGCTTCCAGGTCGGCCTCGTCGTGGCCTTGACGCAGGCCCAAGAAGTCGAGGAAATACGGGTCTTTGAAGACTTGGGAGAGGCTGGTGGTGCTGGCTTCGGCAGGTTCCGCCGTAACGGGGGATGCCATCTGCAGTGATGCAAGTTCTGTGCGCTCGAAGGCTTTGCGTTCGATCTGGTGGCGCAGCTCGCGGACGCTCCAGGTGTGGGTGGCGGCTTGGGCGGCGTAAAACTGGCGTGCCTGCTCGGTTTTGAGGGGCAGCAGGTTGACAAAGTGGCTCCAGCTCAATTGTCGTGACAGTGTCGCGACAATCTCGGGCTGCGCAAAGACTTGGGCAAACTGCACCATACGGCGCAGGTTTTTGACTTCAAACCCGCGCCCAAATTCTTGCGCCAATTGCGCGCCCACGCGCTCGATGAGCTGGTCGCCGTACTGGGCGCGGTCCGCACCGCCCAACACGGCCGTGCGCAGGCGCTCGCCCACGCCCCAATACAGCCGCGTCAGCTCCGCATTCACGGCACCGGCCAGCCGCTGGCGGCTGGTGGCAATGAGCGCGCGCAGCTCCGCGTGCAGACTGTCGGCAGGGGCTGGCACTGCCCCGCTGGTGATCGTGTTCATATTGGTTGCCCTCTTTACCTCTTTACATGCCCAGCCGCTGTCCAAACCGGCCCTCCCCACCCACCCCCATCACCAACCTCTGCGTCGCCCTTGTCGCCGCCACATAAAACACCCGCGCCGCTTCCTTCTCGTCCTCGCCCGGCGCAGGCATGTGCCCCACGCCGGGTAGTGCCACCACGGGGAACTCCAGGCCTTTGCTGACCTTCATGGTCATCACCTGAATGGCGTCTGCGCCGGGGTGGTAGTCGCCACTGCGTTTGCGCACGCGGTGCGGCAGCTTGCGTTCGGCCAGCGCGCTGGCGCACAGGTCCATGGTGGCCCAGTCGGCGCACAGCACTGCCATGTCGCCCCAGGCAAAGCCCTCTTGGTGGGCGCTGGCCAGGTGGTCGACCATCGCAAATGCTTCGTCGCGCAGGGTGGG
>JAYTRR010000148.1:0-13322 GCA_043746005.1 Burkholderiales bacterium | reverse complement strand
TCGTCGAACGAGACCTCTGTGTAGACCGCCATGGTTGAATTGTAGGGCTCCAAGCTTGGGGAATCCCTTGGGTTCGTTGGGCTATTTCTTGGTTTTATGGCTGCTAGCAAGTTGGCGTCGGTGCTTGGTTGGCGATCGCAGGCGGCCATGGCACTCAGCTCCGCGGCTGTCCCCCGCAGCGGCCTAGGGCCGACTGCTCCTCCTTTATTCCGCTTCGCCGAGTGCCATGCCCACCTGCTCCAGAGTTGAACCCACGCGCCAGCGCTGCACTATGTTCAAGCACCCGTAGGGCCGGTTGGGATGGGCGTTCTGCGTAGGTAAAAGGAAGGAGCCCGAAGGGCGGGGGGACACGAAGCAGAACGTCCAGCCCAGCCGGTCCGGAGAGACTGCCAAACAAAAGCACAGTGCAAAATGCCCCCTATGACCGAACCTAAGAAAACCTTGCTGCTGGTAGACGGCTCCAGCTACCTCTACCGTGCCTTCTTTGCCGGTGGCGAATCCATGAGCACGACACTGCCCGACGGCACCGTGCAAAAGACCGGCGCCATTCGCATCATGATCAACATGATGCAAAGCCTGCGCAAAGAGGTGCGGGCCGACTACGCTGCCTGCGTGTTTGATGCCAAGGGCCCCACCTTTCGCAATGCGTGGTACCCCGAATACAAGGCGCACCGCTCTCCTATGCCGGATGACCTGCGTGCGCAGATTGAGCCCATCCATGAAGTAGTGGCCCTGATGGGCTGGAAGGTTCTGGCCGTGCCCGGCGTGGAGGCCGACGATGTGATCGGTACCCTGGCCGAGATGGCATCCCGCCAGGGCATTGAAGTGATTGTGAGCAGCGGCGACAAAGACTTGGCCCAGTTGGTGGACCAGCACATCACCATCATCGACACCATGAACGGCCGGCGCCGCGATGTGGCGGGTGTGACAGCAGAGTTTGGCGTACCGCCCACATTGATGGTGGACTTTCAGACCCTGGTGGGTGATGTCATTGACAACGTGCCCGGCGTGCAGAAGGTGGGCCCCAAGACAGCTGCCAAGTGGCTGCAGGAATATGGATCGCTGGACGCGCTGGTGGCGCGCGCCGACGAGATCAAGGGCGTGGCGGGCGAGAATCTGCGCAAAGCCCTGGACTGGCTGCCCTTGGGGCGACGCCTGCTGACGGTCAAGACGGATTGTGATCTGGATGGCTACGTGGAAGGCCTTCCTGCTATGGATTCGATAGCTATTGACGCAATGGATACGGTGGCTCTCAAGGATTTTTATGAGAAATATGGATTCAAGGGGCTAGCCCGCGCCATTGAAGCCAACGGTGGCGCGACCGGTGCAGGCGCAGACGCCGTCCCGCGTAACGCAGCCGTTGCGGCCCTTCAATTTGCCCGTGTAAACGCAAATGAACCGGGCCTGTTTGATGAGCCCGGTTCCGCGAGTACGCAGGTCAGCAATCTGGCCTACGACACGGTGTTCGACTGGACTCTGTTCGACACCTGGCTGGCGCGCATTGAAACGGCTGAACTGGTGGCGCTGGATACCGAAACCAACTCGCTGGACGAAATGCGCGCCGAGATCGTGGGGATCAGTTTCAGCGTCAAACCCGGCGAGGCGGCCTATATTCCGCTGGCCCACAACTACCCGGATGCACCCGCCCAATTGCCACGGGACGAAGTGCTGGAGCGCCTCAAGCCCTGGCTGGAAGACGCCACCAGGCACAAGCTCGGCCAGAACATCAAATACGACCGCCACGTGTTTGCCAATCACGGCATCGAAGTGCAGGGCTATGTGCACGACACCATGCTGCAAAGCTATGTGCTGGAAGTGCACAAGCCCCACGGTCTGGCCAGTCTGGCAGAGCGCCATGTGGGGCGCAGCGGTATCAGCTTCGAAGACCTGTGCGGCAAGGGTGTGAACCAGCTGACGTTCAACCAGGTCGAAGTGACCAAGGCCGCTGAATACGCGTGCGAAGACTCGGACATGACGCTGGACGTTCACCTGGCCCTGTGGCCGCGCCTGCAGCTTGATGCCAAACTGCGCGCCGTGTACGAACTGGAGATTGCGAGTAGCGAAGCGCTGTACCGCATCGAGCGCAACGGCGTGTTGATTGATGCGCCCACGCTTAGCGGCCAAAGCAATGCGCTGGGCCTGCGCATTCTGCAGCTGGAAACTGAAGCGCATGAGCTGGCCGGGCAGGTTTTCAACCTGAGTTCTCCGAAGCAGATTGGTGAAATATTCTTCACCAAACTCGGCCTGCCCGTCGTCAAGAAAACCGCCACTGGCGCGCCCAGCACCGACGAAGAAGTGCTGGAGAAACTGGCCGAAGATTTCCCGTTGCCCGCCAAGATTCTGGAGCACCGCGGCCTGGCCAAACTCAAGGGCACTTACACCGACAAGCTGGCCCAGTTGGCCAACCCGCGCACCGGACGCGTGCACACGCATTACGCGCAGGCCGTGGCCGTGACCGGTCGCCTGAGCAGCAACGATCCCAATCTGCAGAACATCCCTATTCGCACGCCAGAGGGGCGGCGCGTGCGCGAAGCCTTTGTGGCGCCCGCAGGCAGCCTGATTGCCAGCGCCGACTACAGCCAGATCGAGTTGCGGATCATGGCGCACATCAGTGGAGATGAAGCGCTGTTGCATGCCTTCAGGGAGGGGCTGGACGTGCACCGCGCTACCGCTGCTGAAGTATTTGGTGTGCCCGTGGACCAGGTGCTGCCCGAGCAGCGCCGCTATGCCAAGGTGATCAACTTTGGTCTGATCTACGGCATGAGCGCCTATGGTCTGGCGCGCAATCTGGGTATCGACAATACGGCTGCCAAGAACTACATCACCCGCTACTTTGACCGCTACCCCGGCGTCAAGCAGTACATGGACGAAACCCGCCTCAGTGCCAAGAGCAAGGGCTATGTTGAAACCGTGATGGGCCGCAGGCTCTACCTGCCCGAGATCAATTCGCCCAACGGCCCGCGCCGCGCGGGCGCTGAGCGCGCGGCCATCAACGCGCCCATGCAGGGCACCGCGGCCGACCTTATCAAGCTCAGCATGGTCAAGGTGCAGGAGGTGCTGGATGCCGAACACAAAGGCACCAAGATGATCATGCAGGTGCACGATGAGCTGGTGTTTGAAGTGCCCGAGGCTGAAGTGGAATGGGTCAAAGCCGAGATCCCGCGCCTGATGGCCGGTGTGGCCGATTTGAAAGTGCCTTTGCTGGCCGAAGTGGGTGTCGGGCCTAACTGGGACAAGGCGCACTAGGACGAACAAGCAAGGTCAGCATCTTCAGGCGGCGTTTGACCCATTCGTGCGGCGCCGCACGGAAAAAACGCGCCCAAGATGCGACATTGGCCCCGTATCCACATTTCCGAACGGGGAACAAAATGCGTACTTTCATCCAATCGCTCGGCCTGTCCAATCCGGGTCTTTTGAAGGCGTTCTATGACGTTTTTCTGCCGGCCGATTTGGCACCTTCCCCGCACAGTGCAAACCTCCGCCGATTTCCTGTTGGTGACTTGATGGACAGCGACCTGGATACGGATTGGGGCGTTTTGGATGCCATGCCTGAAGGCAAAAAAAACTGGATCTAACCTTGCAGGATTTTCGGATTCTTCAGACTTTGGGTCCTCGCTGACGGAATCAACGGGCCGGCAGATCCAGCGTCACACACGTTCCAGCCCCCAGTGCGCTACGCACCGTGATGTTACCGTGGTGCAACTCGGCGATGCGTTTCACAATTGCCAGGCCCAGGCCTTTTCCGCCTTCGCTGCTGGCTGGGGCAACGCTGGCGCGGCTTTGGTACAGACGGTCAAATAGGTGGGGCAAGTCTGCTTCTGCAATACCAGGGCCTGTGTCTGTCACCGAGATCTGAACCCACTCGGCCGCGTCAGTTTCTGTCTTGGGCCCGCGCGTGGCTGAAAGCGTGATGCACCCGCCAGAGGGCGTGAACTTCAGCGCGTTGTCCATCAGGTTAGCCAGTGCGCGTTCCAGCAGTTCAATGTCGACCGAGGCATAAAGCGGAGCCGACGTGGCCCCAATGCCTGGTAGTTCACATTGCAGCTCAACGCCTTTTTGCGCGGCGCGCTCACCAAAGCGCAGGGCAATGTCGTCCACCATCTGGCCCAGTTCCAGCACCTCACAATGCAATTCGAATGCGGGCTCGTCCAGTTGCGCCAGGTCTCCCATAGAGCGCACCAGCTGCGCGGCATTGCGGGTGTTGCGCAGCGCCATTTCCACCAGGCGGCAGTCTTCGGTGCGGTCGACGTGAATGGCGTCGTTGGTCCAGCGTTGCTCCAGGGTTTCCAGGCACGCCACCGTGGCGGTCAGCGGTGAGCGCAGGTCGTGTGAGAGGTTGCTGACGCCTTCACGGCGAAACTGGTCCAGCTGGCGCAGCGCCTGCCATTGCGCGCGCAGCGTGGCCAGCATGGTGTGAAAGCCGTCCCGCAACTGATCAAATTCGTCGCGTTTTTCGGTGTGCTTGTGCGGTAGTGCGGGGGCTTGGACGTCACCCGAAAAGAGGGGGCTCGGGTCCTCCAGGTTGGCGGAACTCAAGCCGTCGCGGGTGGCCCGCGCGACCTCGTTGCTAATGCGCCGCAAGGGGCGAATTACCGCCGCAATGATCCACGCGGCCAATAGCGTGGTCAGCGCCACCACGGCGGCCACAGCGCCCAGCGCCGGACCGGCGAAGGCCGAGCGAAACACGGCAAGACGCCCGGCGGGTACAGGCTCCTTATGGGTGACCAGGTAGAGATAGCCTGCTGCGGATTCGGTTTTGCGAATGACGGAGCGGCTCAATGCGCGCGCGGCAATGACGGCATTGGCGTCCATGCGTTCCGGGTCGTCACCCATGACATAGGGCATGCGGGTATCAGATGTGTTCCCCAATGCCGCAGCCCTGACAGGAGCCAGTGCAACCTTGAATCCACTGGGAAGTTTGGCATTGCCGGTGCTGGACAGCACCGTGCCATTGGCATCCAGCAGATAGAGCTGCGTGTCGGCTTCAAAGAGTAGCAGGTTGCGCAGTAAGGTGTTTACATCGTCGGGGAAGCGGTCCTGCATGTCGAGCAGGTTGTCGTAGGTCGCAACCACGCGAGTCAGAAACACATTGGCCCGCTCAAACGTTGTTTCCCGCTCAAAGCGATCAAACGCCAAGGCCACCATGCCAATCACGCCCAGAGCAGTGAGTAACCCCGTGACTAGAATCGTCAGTGCAATTTTGAAGCGTACGGTCACGGTTGCGGCATCACAAAGGGGCTTCACGCATTTTGTAGCCCGCTCCCCGCACGGTTAGTATGAGTTCGGGGCGCAGCGGGTCGTGCTCCAGCTTGGCGCGCAAGCGGTTGATGTGCGTCGTTACCGTGTGCTCGTAGCCGTCATGGCTGTAACCCCATACCGCTGTGAGCAATTGGCTGCGAGAAAACACATGGCCCGGATGCTGCGCAAAGTGCAGCAGCAAGTCAAATTCAAGCGCAGTGAAGTCAAGCGCGGTGCCTTGCATGCGAACCTGGCGTTTGGTTGGCAAAATTTCCAGCGCGCCGTTGCGCAGGGTTGCGGGTTGGGCGTGGGCCGTTACCTGGGCTGCCTGTAACAATTCGGCGCGGCGCAGCAGCGCCTTGACCCGCGCTAGCAGCTCGGCCATGGAGAAGGGTTTGGTGAGGTAGTCGTCCGCCCCCAACTCCAGGCCCAGCACGCGGTCCAGCTCGGTGGACTTGGCGGTCAACATCAGGATGGGCGCATTGCGGCCTTTGGCGCGCAGGGTCTTGCAAACCTCCAGACCATCCATGCCGGGCATCATCCGATCAAGAATCAACACGTCGAAAACCTGCTCTGTCTGGCTGGCCAGCGCCGCCAGCCCATCCGCCACCGCAGTGACCTGGTAGCCCGTATTGCGCAGGTTGAGCACGATCATGTCGCGGATGTCGTCCTGGTCTTCTGCAACGAGTAAGTGATAAGCCATGCGGAATTGTCGGGCAAGCGCGCGGCTTCTTACGCAAATGTTATCGGAATGTGATGTTTGGTGAGCTTGGCGCGAGGCGTGCCAACCAAACTTCAATCCAACACAACCCGCTGCTTTGGAGACACCGCCATGATCAATGCCACCCCTTCCGCTTCAAGTTCCTCTTGCCAGCCTGGCGCGGTGTCAGGCTTGTCCGGCTTGATATCGACTGTGTTGTGGGGTGATTTGCTACCCCACCGCGACTACCTGATTCGCTTTGCCAAACGCAAACTGCACGATCCCTCACTGGCCGAAGACCTGGTCCATGACGTCTTTGAAGCGGTTGCTACCGGGCGGGCCAGCTTTGGTGGCCGCTCGGCGCTGCGTTCATGGCTGACGGCGGTGCTCAAGAACAAAATTGTTGACCTGGTGCGTCAGAGATCAGGTACCGAAAGTCTGGACGGCATGGACGGCATGGACGGCGACGAAGGACCAGCCTTTTCAATCGAATGCTCCCAGCCAAGGCCTGACGAAGTTCTGCAGCAGCGCGAGACGGTTCGCCACGTACTTGCCAGTATCGCGAAACTACCCAAAAGCCTACGTGATGCCATCGAGCTGCGCGTATTGCAAGACCAGACTGCGCAAGAGGTTTGCGAAACGCTGGCAATAACCGAAAATAACCTGTTCCAGCGCATGTTTCGTGCCCGCCAGACGCTGGCCGCCAACCTGTCCATGGTTTTGCATTGAACGGAGTACCAGACTCATGAAGCGCCGCCATCTACTGAGTTCCCTGCTGCCCCTTGCGTTGGGCCGCGTTGCGTACGGGCTGACTTTGAGCGACGCGCAATGGCGCGCCAGGCTGCCTCCGCTGGCCTACCACGTCATGCGGGAGCAGGGTACCGAACGGGCGTTTTCCAGCCCGTTGAATAGCGAGAAGCGGGCGGGCACCTACCGCTGCGCGGGCTGCCAGTTGGCGCTGTTCACGTCGGCGATGAAATACGACAGTGGCACGGGCTGGCCCAGCTTCCATTCTTCACTGCCCGGCGTGCTGGGCACGCGTATCGACTTCAAGGCGGTGTACCCGCGCACCGAGTACCACTGCCTGCATTGCGGTGGCCACCAGGGGCACGTTTTCAACGACGGCCCGGCGCCCAGCGGAAAGCGGTATTGCAACAACGGAGTGGCCCTGGAGTTGGTTGTAACCTGAGCAGGCGGTCGGGTGAAGTTAGTCAGGGCAAGGGTTTCCCCTTGAAAATAACCCCAGGATGCGTCCATCTGCCGGAGGCTGCCTACACTCTGTTTTTTCATTTTCAGGAGACAGACGCATGCTTCACCGTGACCAGATGAATGACCTCGACGCACTGCTGCCTGGCAAGTCCAGCGCAAGCGGCGCAACCCGTCGAACCGCGCTCAAGGTGGCCCTGGGAGTGGGCTATGCCGCGGCGGCTGCGCCCATCATGGCGCAAACTGCGATCAAGACGTCTGTGGATGGACTGACCACTGGCGAAGAAATTTATGACGTGGAAGGCTTTTCGGTACCTTTCTACTACGCAGCGCCCGCAGGCAAGAAGAACCTGCCCGTGATTCTGGTGATTCAGGAAATCTTTGGCGTGCATGAGTACATTGCCGACACCTGCCGCCGTTTTGCCCAAGCGGGTTATCTGGCCATCGCACCAGAGCTGTATGCCCGCCAGGGTGACCCGAGCAAGTACGGAGAAATGGCCAAACTGATCGCCGAAGTGGTGTCCAAAGTACCCGATGCGCAAGTCATGGGTGATCTGGATGGTGCGGTCAAATGGGCAGGCGAAAATGGCGGCAACCTGAAAAAAGTGGGCATCACCGGCTTTTGCTGGGGTGGGCGCATTACCTGGCTGTATGCCGAGCAAAGCAAAAACGTCAAGGCTGGAGTGGCCTGGTACGGTCGTCTGGTCGGTACGCCTTCGGAACTCAGTCCGAAAAACCCGATTGACATGGCGTCTAGCCTCAAGGCGCCGGTGCTGGGCCTTTACGGTGGTCAGGACGGTGGTATTCCGTTGACGACCATCAACCAGATGAAAGACGCATTGGCACAAGCGGGTGCCAAGGGCAATGCCGCCGCCAAGGCTTCGCAATTTGTTGTTTACCCTGATGTGGGCCACGCGTTTCATGCGGATTACCGGTCAAGCTACCGCAAGGAAGCGGCGGCAGATGGATTCAAGCGCGCGCTGGAATGGTTCAAGGCCAACGGGGTCGGTTAAGCTGTCCGGTCCTCTGGCAGAAACCGCCCCGAGGGGCGGTTTTCTTTTTGGTGACTATTTAGGGCGTTAGCCCCGGCAATATGCGTAACAAGCTATGATTTTAATAGCAATAATCATCGGAACTTTGGTCGCTGGCATTGGCAGTGTGTGGCTGGCTGCCGCCTTGAGTTTTGGTGTGCTGGCCCGCTACACGCAACACATGCTCAGCCTGGCAGCGGGTGCGCTCATGGCCACCGCGTTCATGCACCTGTTACCGGAAGCGTTCGAGGGCCAGGCCAGCGCCCACGACTTGTTCCTGACCTTGCTGCTAGGCCTGGTGTTTTTCTTTCTGCTCGACAAGGCCGAACTGTGGCATCACGGGCACGAACACCATCACCTGCCTGAACTGGTCGATGAAACCCGGGCACACAGCGGCCATGTACACGAGCACGGGCATAGTCACAATCACGCACCCCAACCGGGAAGCTGGGCTGTGCTGACCGGTGACAGCGTGCATTGTTTTGGCGATGGCATTCTGATTGCCTCGGCGTTCATGGCCGACATGCGCCTGGGCGCCATTGCCTCACTGGCGGTGTTGGCCCATGAGGTGCCGCACCACATGGGCGACCTGATGGTGCTGCGCACCGGCACCAGTAACAAACGGATGGCGCTGGTCAAGGTATCAATGGCCGGTGCGGTAACGGCTCTGGGCGGGGTGGTGGGCTACTGGCTAGTGGACCAGCTGCAGGACTTTCTTCCGTATTTTCTGGTGGTGGCGTCCAGCAGTTTTGTCTATGTGGCGCTGGCCGATTTGATTCCGCAGTTGCAGACGCGTTTAACGCTGCGTCAGACTTTTGTGCAGATCACCTGGCTGGCACTGGGGATCGGAATGGTTGCTTTGCTGAGTGGCATCGCTCACGGGCATTGAAGGCTGGTGGCAAGCTTGCCCAGCTCATCAGCAGCGCGCATGACTGCATCCACCAAGGCACCGCGCAGCGGGTGGGGTGCGGCAACCTGTGGCAGCAGCAGGCTCACCTGAAACGGAATCGCCACGCGCAAGGGCCGTACCACCACATCAGGGCCAGACAACTCCAGAGCCGTGAGTGAGTTGATGATGGCCACACCCAAGCCCTGACGCACCATGGCGCACACCGCCACAGCACTTTCGGTGTCGAGGCACATGTTGCGGCTGACCTGCGCGATATTGAACATGTGGTCGATGGCGTGGCGGTAGGGGTCGCCTGCGGCGAGGCTGATGAAGCGCTCGCCTTCAAAATCTGTGGCTTTCAACATGGCTTTGCTGCACAGACGGTGGCCGCGCGGCAGCACCGCCACTTCATTGACTTGCAGGATGGTGCGCAGCTCCACACCCGTGGGGGGCTGGGTGGCTTCGCTCAGACCGAGATCAAAACGTTGCTCGCCCAGTGCCTGCTCCAGCCAGGGCGACTCCAGTGGGTGCACGCTCACTGCTGCCTGGGGCAGGACACGTGCCATGTGCACCAGTGCGCGGGGTACCAGCGCATGCGCCAATGCGGGCAGGCAGGCCAGGCGCAGGCGCCCGCTGGTTTGGGTGCGCAGCTCCTGGGCGCGCGCAGCAATGTGCTCCAGCCCGATGAACGAGCGTTCGACCTCCTGCAGCAGGGCCAGAGCCCGCACGGTGGGCCGCAGGCGGCCTCGCACGCGGTCAAACAGATTGAACCCCAGCAGCTGCTCCAGGCGCGCCAGTTCGCGGCTCAGCGTGGGCTGGCTGCTGGCGGTGACCTCGGCTGCGCGGCTCAGATTGCCGTGCAGCATGATGGCCCGAAACAGCGTGAGCTGGCGGTGGGTGATGGCCGGTGCGGGCAAGAGGGGTGGCGCGGATGGGGGCAGGGTGTTCACCTGATAACTATATCCAATATGAATGGATTTATTAATTAAATGGCATTGATTGAATGAATTGAAGTGGGCATGATGCGATCTATGAACCCATTTTTTCCTTCTACATTGGCCGCTCTGGCCCAGCAATTTGGCACCCCTGTATGGGTGTACGACGCAGCCACCATCACCCAGCGTATTGCCGACTTGTGCGCGTTTGACGTGGTGCGCTTTGCCCAAAAGGCCAATTCCAACACCCACATCCTGCGGCTCATGAAAAGCCAGGGCGTGGTGGTCGATGCAGTGTCGCTGGGCGAAATTGAGCGTGCGCTGGCAGCGGGTTACACCCCGGGCTTGCACACGATTGACGGCGTGGGCCATGCCGAAATCGTGTTCACCGCCGATCTGCTGGACCGCGCCACGCTGGCGCGCGTGGTCGAGCTGAACATTCCCGTCAACTGCGGTTCCATCGATATGCTGGACCAGTTGGGCGCAGTGAAACCCGACCACCCGGTATGGCTGCGCATCAACCCCGGTTTTGGCCACGGCCACAGCAACAAGACCAACACTGGTGGCGAGCACAGCAAACACGGCATCTGGCATACCGATTTGCCCGAGGCCCTGGCCCGGGTGCGCGCCAATGGCCTGAACCTGATCGGCGTGCACATGCACATTGGTTCGGGTGTGGATTACAGCCATTTGCAAGAGGTTTGCGGTGCCATGGTTGCGCTGGTGGAAACCGTCAAGGCCCAGGGCATGGACCTGCAGGCCATTTCGGCGGGCGGCGGCTTGTCCATTGCCTACCAGGCGGGCGAGCCGCCTATTGATACCGCGCATTACTTTGCGCTGTGGGACGCGGCCCGCCAGAAGGTTGCCCAATTGCTGGGCCATGCCGTGACGCTGGAGCTGGAACCCGGGCGCTACCTGGTTGCCGAGTCAGGCGTGCTGGTGAGCGAAGTGCGCGCCACAAAAATGCAGGGTAGCAAGCACTTTGTGCTGGTGGACGCCGGTTTTAGTGACCTGATGCGCCCGGCCATGTATGGCAGTTACCACGGCATGGAAATCATCCATACCGATGGCACCCCCGCCACCGGCGCACTACAGGAAACCGTGGTGGGCGGCCCGCTGTGCGAGTCCGGCGATGTGTTTACGCAAGGCGAGGGCGGCGTCGCGCTGACCAGGCCCCTGCCCATGGCGCAGGTGGGCGATTTACTGGTGTTGCGTGACACGGGTGCCTACGGCGCGTCCATGTCATCGAACTACAACACCCGTCCGCTGATTCCGGAAGTGCTGGTGGACACCCCAGAGATGGGCGGCCAGCCGCGCTTGATTCGGCGCAAGCAGACGGTGGCGGAGTTGCTGGCGCTGGAGGCGGTGGACCTGGTTGATTGATTGATTTTTTTGGGGGACCAGGAAGGCTGGGTGCGCGATTCTGTTCGTGTCCCCCGGCCGTTGGCCTCCTCCTTGACCTCACTGAATCGCGCACCCAGCCTTCTTGGCGGTGTCTCGCGTTTCAACATCATTCAGAACGTACGCTCCGCCCTCAGTGTGACCCGCAGGGTTTGAGTTGCTGTACGTTCACGGCAGGCTTCAGCCCTGTGCCACCGGCAGACCCGGCGTGTTGCACCATTCGCTCCAGCTTCCGGCATAGAGCGCGGTGCGGCCCAGACCGGCCACTTCCATGGCAATGATGTTGGGCACGGCGCTGACGCCGCTGCCGCAGTGATGCACCACCGTGGCGGGGTCGCGGTTGCCCAGCAGCGCCAGAAACTCGGCTTTGAGTTGATTGGCGGGTTTGAATGTGCCCTCGGGCGTCATGTTCTGGGTGAACGGTCGATTCAGCGCGCCGGGAATGTGGCCCGCAACCGGGTCAATGGGTTCCACCTCGCCGCGAAAACGCGGTGCGCCACGGGCATCGACCATCGTTTGGGGCTGTGGCCCCGCACCGCTGCCCAGGTTTTTTGCTATGGTTTCAGTAGCTGTAAGCGCAAGCAGCGGGGGGGCTAGCACGTAATTTGATGCTGAAACGGGGTTTTCAACGCCGCTGGCAACGGCGCCGCCTGCGGCTTGCCACGCCTGCAAGCCGCCGTCGAGCACGGCCACATTTTCATGGCCCGACCATTTGAGCATCCACCACAGGCGCCCGCAATAATTGGCGCTTTGGCGGTCGTACACCACGGCCTGCATCGCGTTGTCAAAGCCCACGGAGCCCAGCCAGGCGGCGAAGATTTCGCGCGATGGCAGGGGGTGGCGGCCACCGGATGTGGCAGTGTGGTCCCGCGCTTTACCCGTTGCGGGGTCTTTGGGGGCACTGAGGGCCTTGTCCAGGTGCACATAGACCGCTTGGGGAATGTGGGCCTCCTGGTACATGGCCTCGCCCGCGTCGGGCTTCATGAGGTCAAAGCTGCAATCAAACACCATGCTCCTCTGTGGGCTCGCCAGCAGTGACTTGAGCTCGGATGCGGATACCAGGGTGGTGTACATGGCTTCCTGTCCTCCAGGGGGTGTCAGTGTTCTTCCGCGGGCGTGTTGGGCAGGGCGCGGGAGCGCAGCACGGTCGCCAGAATGCCGCTGGCCACGATCACCGCAATGCCCGCCCAGCCGATGGGCGCAATGTGGTCGCCAAACAGTACCAGACTGTAAAACGAAGCAAACACAATGCCTGCATATTGCATGCTGGCGACCACCAGCGTGGCGCCGTGGCGGTACGCGCGCGTCATGCACCATTGGCCCAGCGACGCCAGTACGCCAATGGGAATCACCCACGCGGCGGCTTGCCAGCTGACTGCGGACCAGGGCGTCAGGCCGGTAAACAGCGTTCCCACTGCGCCGACCACGGCGGTGCCGACCGAGAAGTAAAAGACGGTGCGCTCCTCGGGTTCACCCACTTTGCCCAGAGCCGTGACTTGCAGGTAAGCCATGGCCGCTCCCATGCCCGAGAGCAGGCCAATCACTCCGGCAAAGAGCTGGTTCTGATCAATCGTGGGGCGAAGCGTCATCACCACTCCGGCAAAGCCCAGCAGCACGGTGCCCAAGAGTGGCCCCTGCTTCTGCGGGGCGCCGTAGAGCAGGGCGCCGCCCACAATGAACGCGGCCACCCAGACACCGCTCATGTAGTTCAGCGTCATGGCGGTGGCCAATGGCAGGTGGGCAATCGCGTAAAACCAGGAACTCAGCGACAGCACGCCGATGGTGCTGCGCCAGAGATGCATCATGGGTACGGGGGTGCGCAGGGTGGCACCGCGCGCCCGCACCACCAGCGCCATGAACACGATGCTGACCAAGCCGCGATACAAGACCAGTTCCAGCGTACCAAAGCTCGCTGAGGCAAC
>JAYTRR010000147.1:0-4412 GCA_043746005.1 Burkholderiales bacterium | reverse complement strand
TTGTCGCGTACCGGTATTGACAACAGAACCAAAGAACTTGCCATCATTTCATTACTCACTGCAATGGGTACAGCATTACCTCAATTGAAAGTGCATATCAGCGCTGCGCTCAATGTTGGCGTCCCAAGAAGCGAGATCATTGAAGTCATTCAGCAAATGGGGGGCTATGCGGGCTTTCCTGCCGCACTTAACGGCATGTTCGCGGCAAAGGAAGTATTTTCTAGCCAAACTGGATCGAAGTAACCATGCTGCACAAGCGGCAGTAGTTGCTACGAAACCAGTGTCAATTTGACAATATTTGGCAACTGGTAATGAAAAGACTCTTGATTTACTGCAGCGAATCTCACCGGCGGCACGGAAGCGCCTGCATTTCCTGGGGCACTAGTACATCAACACGCAAGATTCGAAACATAATGTGATCCAAGCTTGCGATCGGCATCTTGTCGGGTGAAGCTCCATTCGATAGTTCGCTTGCATTCGTTCCGATCCTGTTGCCAGGCATCGACCTCACGTTCAAGCAAGTCCCGATTTTGAATCCGACGGTCCAGGCATTGGCGGCTGAGAATGCCGATTTCGATCTCGGCCATGTTGAGCCAGCTGGCATGCTTGGGCATGTAGTGGAACACCACTCTGCGAAGTAACTTTGCCGCTGGGCGTTTGCCCAGAACGTCCTCGAAGCATTTCCTGAAGTGGGTGTTCAAATTGTCCAGCACCAGATGGATGCGACGCGCCTTGGCGTAGGCACCAGTCAGTAGTCCTCTTTGGTCGGCGCATGGGGTGCCATGGGTAATGACAGGCGGCTGTGTCCGATGAGCTGCAGACTCTTCCCATCAATGCAGATCACAGGCTCCTTGTGGCAAAGAGGCTTGGCATAGAGCGCCAACAAGTCGTACATCCGACTGCGGTACTCCTCATTGAGTACCCCGATGCACCACATCAACCGGCGCCACGGCTTGAGGTCGTTTTTTTAACATGCGGCGCACGGTTTCGCGGCTCACCCCGCTTAAGCCCGGCTCCCGGCGGGCGGCACGTTCGAGGGCAACGATGGTCCACCGTTGCAATCCTTCAGGCGGTGCTGAGCATGCCAGCACCGTCACCCGTGCCTGGGCATCCGTGTCGTACTGCTCAGGGCGCCCCGGGCGTGCCACGTCCAACACGGCCAACTCGACTCCACCCTGTAAATATGCCGCCCGGGTGCGCCACACGGCAGTGCGTCCGATTCCCAGAACGTCCATGATTTGGGACTCTGGAATATCCCGATCCAGGCAAGACAAGGTGTGGGCGCGGTTGACTTCGCGCGAGTGATGAACACCCTTGCCACGGATTTCATCAATGACTATGCGATCTTCATCGCTCAGGTGTAATTCGGTCTGGCGCATGACTACATCTCCATATACCATTTGGCGACATACGAAGTGTATACATGTTTCGTTATTTACAGGTCAGTGTACTAGTGGCCTGCATTGCAAAGCCAATTACGCCGTGTTCCGCACCAAGGTCGATGGGCCACCGAGTGTGTTCAACGGGATGCGTTGTCTGGACGTGGTGGTACAACCCCCCCAAGGCCGCAAATTTGCAGAGCGCTGGTGCATCTATGATCGCGAGTTGATTCCCAACTTCATCATTTATCCGATTTGAAACACTGGCATGACTACTTGGACTGACGTGGCCGCCGAGGCAGATTTGTTTGAAGGCGCGGGCATTGCTGCGGAGCCGGTCGGGCACGACATCGCCCTGTTCAGCATTGACGCCCAGGTGCTTGCCAACGACAACCTGTGTACGCATGACCACGCACAGACTGTGCGATGGCTATATCGAAGGCCACGATATCGAGTGCCCGATTCATCAGGGAAAATTTGACGTGCACACGGGTGCTCCGACGTTTGCACCGGCTACAGATCCTCTAGAGTTTGGCCGGTAAAGATCGATGCGGGGCGGGTGTACCTGCAACTTTAGGAAATGCCCATGCTGTGCAGTTGTACCAGCCCCTTGGGTGTCTTCAGCGTTGCGATCATGTCGGCGGGCCCGTTTTTAATGGCGATGCCGGTCAGGCCAATGGCGTCATAGGCTGCCTGCAGTTTGGCTGACGTTGGGTGCGTGATGGAAATGCTTTGCAGGGTGACACCGGAGCGCGGTAGGCTGTTGCGCGGGTGCAGACGCAGGGGCTCGGCATCGCCCGGTTTGCCCCACTGGATCAGCGTGGGCAGCGCACCATTGAACAGGCGCTGCCCGTCTTCACGCACCGTGATTTGCCACTGCAGCACGCCTTTGCGCGAGTGGCGACTGGCAGGCATGACGGGGCCGCGGTCAATGTCGAGCGTTTTCAGGGCAATGCGGGCCGCCTGAATGTCATCGGTGTTGGCCACAAAGTGGACCAGTCGAGGCTCGATGGCCACAGCCGCTTTGAGTGCAGCATCATCCATGTCAAACCAGCGTTTCGCCTTGGGGTTGGCGGGCCCTTTTGCATTGGCGTCAATGGCAATGATTTCAAAATAGGCCAGTGGATTGGCGGGCGTTGCGATTTTGAGCAGACGGTTGTGCGTGCCGTACTGTGCATGTTCGCCGCCAGCGGAAGGTGTTATGCCCAGCGTGGCTTCGCACCATTGCACGCCTTGTTCCAGGGTATGCGCTACAACAACGAGGTGATCAATTTGTGTTTTCATCGCTGGAACATACCACTTTGAATCTCAAAATTGGCGCAGTTGCAGTGGTCCCCTGAAAACGATTCGACCAAACCCACAAAGTCGTTGAGATTGCGCAAATGGCCCCTTCGTGGATGGTGCACATTGAGATCCCTATTTCGGGTTCAGTGCCAATGCAATCGTCGTAGAAGGGGCATCATGGACGCAGACGACAGCATGGCGCTTTAGGGCGGGGGCTACATAGGTGCGTCGCTGACGTTCGACGTTTCAAAGGAAAACTTTCTGTTCGTTTCGTACACCTGTGGTCGGCGTCGAGTTCCCCAATCCAACATGGTCCTCGTCGCTTCAGCGTTGGCATCAATGCCCCGACCCTTCAAGGCATCAAGGGCTGGTGGCGGCGGGCTGCTCTACAGGAACGCGGCGCGCGCCATCAAATCGGCGGGACCAATAGCTAATGCCCATGTCTTCGACCCTAACTTCTGCGCCCGGCTTGGGGGCATGGATGAACTTGCCCTCACCAACGTAGATACCCACGTGACTGAAGGCACGGCGCATGGTATTGAAAAACACTAGATCACCCGGTTGCAGGTCCGAGCGTTCAATTTTTTGTGACGCGGCAGCTTGCTGTTCCGCGCGACGGGGCAATATCAGCCCGGCCGTTTGCTGGTACATGGCTTTAACAAAGCCACTGCAGTCGAACCCGGTCTCTACCGAATTGCCACCCCGTTTGTAGGGAACGCCCAAGAAGCCCATGGCATTGACGACCAATTCAGATGCTTTGGATTCGACCCGTCCACCGACTTCGCCAATGCGTGCCATCAATCCACGGTCCGACAAAAAAGTGTTCATTTCATCACTGCCTGCCGCGGGGGCTGCATGGGCTGAATGGGCGAAAACAAGTGACAGTACGATGAAAAATATGCGCATCAGTCCAGCTTAACCTGTGAAATTTGTGGTGTCAAGCCAATGTAATTTGTAAGTAATGGTAGCTAACACCATGATTTCATTTGAATATTTTCAAATTGTGGCTGTTTGCGTTGGTCCAGGCGCGGTGCTGCCCAATCACAGGGCGATTGGTTATGCTTGCATTTCCTTCTCTTGAAAGCTGCATATGTTGTTAGATGTTGATGAATCCCAATTGGTGTTGGTGGATTACCAGGTTCGGTTGATGCCGGCCATGTTCGATGCGGCCGTGGTGCAGGCCAATGCGGTTCGCCTGGCGCGACTGGCGGCATTGCTTCAAGTGCCAACCTTTGCGACGGAGCAAAATCCGTCCAAGCTGGGCGAGAGCGTTCCAGAGCTGCAAGCCGCGCTGCAGCAAGCCCACGCGCGCGTGCTGTCGAAGATGCAGTTCAGCGCCGTGGAAGAAGGTCTGGGTGAATGGTTGAGGCCCGAGCCCAAGCCCGTGCAAGGCAATGCGCGCAGCTTGCCCAAGCATTTGCAGAATGCGTCAGCCGGTGCTGAGCGTGGCACGGTGGTTCTGGCAGGGTGCGAGGCGCATGTCTGCCTGCTGCAGACGGCGCTGGATCTGCTGGAAGACGATTTCGAGGTGTGGGTCGTGACGGACGCCTGCAGTTCGCGCACCGAGCGCAATCGTGATGCCGCGTTCGACCGGCTTGCCGGTGCCGGGGCAGAACTGGTGACGACCGAGATGGTTGCTTTTGAGTGGATTCGCAGTGCAGAACACCCTGCGTTCAAGGAAGTTCAAGCGCTGATCAAGTAGCGCGATGGGTTTTACGAAGCCTCGGTCCTCACAACGCGGGCTTCGTG
>JAYTRR010000146.1:0-4413 GCA_043746005.1 Burkholderiales bacterium | reverse complement strand
GCTGGGCGATGTAGATGTGGCCGCGCTCCACCAGCACCGGCATCTGGCGGTAGAAAAACGTCAGCAGCAGGGTGCGGATGTGCGCGCCGTCCACGTCGGCATCGGTCATGATGATGATCCGGTGGTAGCGCAGCTTGTCGATGTTGAACTCTTCGCTGCCAATCGAGGTGCCCAGCGCGGTGATCAACGTGACGATCGAGTCGCTGCTCAGCAGCTTTTCATAGCGCGCTTTTTCGACGTTCAAGATCTTGCCGCGCAGCGGCAGGATCGCTTGGAACTTGCGGTCGCGCCCTTGTTTGGCGCTGCCGCCGGCCGAGTCGCCCTCGACAATGTAGATCTCGCACAGCGCCGGGTCTTTTTCCTGGCAGTCGGCCAGCTTGCCGGGCAGGCCCATGCCGTCGAGCACGCCTTTGCGGCGTGTCATTTCGCGGGCGCGCCGGGCCGCCTCACGGGCCCGGGCCGCCTCGACGATCTTGCCGCAGATGATCTTGGCGTCAAGCGGGTTTTCTTGCAGCCAGTCGGTCAGCAGTTTGGAGACGATCTCTTCGACCGGGCCGCGCACCTCGCTCGAAACCAGTTTGTCCTTGGTCTGGCTGCTGAACTTGGGCTCGGGCACCTTCACGCTCAGTACGCAGCACAGGCCCTCGCGCATGTCGTCCCCGGTGACTTCGACTTTCGCTTTCTTGGCAATCTCGGAGTCATCGATATATTTGTTGATAACGCGGGTCATCGCAGCCCGCAGGCCGGTCAGGTGGGTGCCACCGTCACGCTGCGGAATATTGTTGGTGAAGCACAGCACTTGCTCGTTGTAGCCGCTGTTCCACTGCATCGCCACTTCGACGCCGATGTTGGTCTGCTGATCGCTCTGGCGGTCGCCCATGGCGTGGAAGATGTTGGGGTTCAACACCGTCTTGCCCTTGTTGATGAAGTTCACAAAGCCCTTGACACCGCCAGCGCCCGAGAAGTCGTCTTCCTTGCCGCTGCGCTCGTCTTTGAGTCGGATCTTGACGCCGTTGTTCAAAAAGCTGAGTTCGCGCAGGCGCTTGCTCAAGATCTCGTAATGGAAATCCGAGTTAGTTTGAAAGATCTCCAGGTCGGGCGAAAAATGCACTTCGGTGCCGCGTTTTTCGGTATCGCCAATGACCCGCATGGGGGAGACTTCAACGCCGTTCACGGTCTCGATCAGGCGGTTCTGCACGAAGCCTTTACTGAACTCCATGACGTGAACCTTGCCGTCACGCCGGATGGTCAGGCGCAGCATTTTGGAGAGTGCGTTGACGCAACTCACACCCACACCGTGCAAGCCACCGGACACCTTGTAGCTGTTCTGGTTGAATTTGCCACCGGCGTGTAATTCGGTTAAGGCAATTTCAGCCGCCGAGCGCTTGGGCTCATGCTTGTCGTCCATCTTGACACCGGTGGGAATGCCGCGGCCGTTGTCCACCACGCTGATGGAATTGTCGGAGTGGATGGTGACCAGAATGTCATCGCAATGGCCTGCCAGGGATTCGTCAATGGAGTTGTCCACCACCTCGAAGACCAGGTGGTGCAAACCCGTGCCGTCGGAGGTATCGCCAATGTACATTCCGGGCCGTTTGCGCACGGCCTCCAGTCCTTCCAGAATCTGGATGGAGCCTTCGCCATAGGCCTCGGATGCACCCGCCTGATGCGCATCAATGGTGGGCTGGAAGTTGGAACTCTCAGCACCACCCTCGCCAGTGTGTACGGCTTCGCCACTGGTTTTTGTGGGCAGATTGGGTTTGTTTTCGTCGGTCATGCTAACTTCTCTCGCTAAATCTCAAACTCTGGAATGACCAAACCCCCGAAGACCGGGGGTTTGCGTCATGTGGCGCTACTGTTTTAGTAGCATTAAATTCTCATTGGCATCACCACGTACTTGAACGTGGCGTTGTCGGGAATGGTGAAAAGGGCTGAACTGTTGCCGTCGGACAACTCCAGCTTCACCATTTCCTGACTCATGTTGGTGAGTGCATCAATCAGGTACGTCACATTGAAACCAATTTCAATGCTGTCGCCGCCGTAGTCAATATCCAGCTCGTCGACGGCTTCTTCCTGCTCGGCGTTGTTGGACGCTACACGCAGGGTGCCGGGGTCAATGTTCAGGCGAACACCCTTGAACTTGTCGCTGGTCAAAATAGCAGTGCGTTGCAGCGTGGCCAGCAAGGCGGCACGCCCGAGCGTGATGCTGTTCTTGTGGTTTTTCGGGATGACCCGGTTGTAGTCGGGGAACTTGCCTTCAACCAGTTTGGTGACAAACTCCATGCCGCCAAAAACGAACTTGGCCTGGTTGTTGGCGAATTGCATCTCAATCGCGCCTTCGGCATCGGACAGCAGGCGCTGCAGTTCGACGACGGTCTTGCGCGGCAAAATTACTTCCTGTTTGGGCACTTCGACGTCCAACGTGGCAGACGCGAACGCCAGTCGGTGACCGTCTGTGGCAACCAGGCTCAACTGCTTGCCTTCGGCTACAAACAAAATTCCGTTGAGGTAGTAACGGATGTCGTGTACGGCCATGGCGAAAGACACCTGGCTTAAAAGGCTCTTGAGCGTTTTTTGCGGTACGCTGAACACAGGACCAAAGTTGGCAGATTCTTGCACCAGCGGGAAGTCCTCAGCCGCCATGGTTTGCAGTGTGAACTTACTCTTTCCACCCTTGAGAATGACCTTGCTTTGGCTGGACTCCAAAGACACGGTTTGGTCCGCAGGCATGGTGCGCAAAATGTCGATGAGTTTGCGTGCACCGATCGTGGTGGTGAAGTTGCCGGTATCGCCGCCGAGTTCCGCCGTTGTGCGGATCTGGATTTCGAGGTCGCTGGTCGTGACTTGCAGGGAGGTTCCCGTTTTGCGCACAAGGACGTTGGCCAAGATGGGCAACGTGTGACGGCGCTCAACAATTCCGGCTACGGATTGCAGAACCGATAGAACCTTGTCCTGCGTTGCCTTCAATACGATCATGTCAACCTCTATTAAATATCTGTCGTTTGAACCGGTAGCCAGCAGCTCCGATTTCTGGTCAATCCTGCCATTTTCCCAGTTTTATCCACCACTTTCGGTGGTTTGGCGTTTTATTCCTCATCAGCCTTTCAGCGTTTGCTCCAGCACATGCAGTTGCTGGTTGAGTTCGGTCATCTGCTGGCGCTCGCCGCCAATTTTCCGCACTGCGTGCAAAACAGTGGTGTGGTCCCGCCCACCGAACAATTCTCCAATTTCCGGAAGACTTTTTTGTGTCAGTTCCTTGGCAAGGTACATGGCAATCTGGCGCGGCCGGGCAATGCTGGCCGGACGCTTTTTTGAATACATGTCTGCGACTTTGATCTTGTAGTAGTCTGCGACTGTTTTCTGGATGTTTTCCACAGAGATCTGCCGGTTTTGAATGGATAGCAGGTCTCGGAGTGCCTCGCGGGCCAGTTGGATGGAGATTTCTTTCTGGTTGAAACGCGAATAGGCCAGTATCTTGCGCAGCGCGCCTTCCAGCTCACGTACATTGGAGCGTACGTTCTTTGCAACAAAAAAAGCCACTTCTTCAGGCATTTCAGAGCCTTCAACGCGTGCCTTGTTGATCAAAATGGCGACCCGCATTTCCAGCTCAGGCGGCTCAATGGCCACAGTCAGACCGGAGTCAAAACGGGAAACCAGGCGTTCATGGATGTCGGTTAGACCCTTTGGGTAAGTGTCGCTAGTCATCACGATGTGTGATTTCTTGGCTAGCAGCGCTTCAAAGGCGTTAAAAAACTCTTCCTGGGTCCGATCTTTGTTGGCAAAAAATTGCACATCGTCAATTAACAGCAAATCCAGTGAGTGATAACGGTCCTTGAATTCGTCAAAAGTCTTGCGTTGGTAGGCCTTAACCACATCTGAAACGAATTGTTCCGCATGGATGTAGAGAACTTTGGAGCCGGGCTTGTCCACCAACAATCGGTTGCCCACCGCATGCATAAGGTGGGTCTTGCCCAAGCCGACGCCGCCATAGATGAACAGGGGGTTGTAAAGATGTCCTGGCATGGTCGCTACATGCATGGCGGCGGCGCGTGCCATGCGGTTGGCCGTGCCCTCCACAAGGGTCTCAAAAGTGAGCATCGGGTTGAGGCGATTTTTGGGTAGGCCTGAAGGCGTGGATTCACCTGGGCTGCTACTTTCCTCAGTCGGCACCATCTCGGCCGCAGGAAGTGTAAAGGTACTTCTGGCGGCATTTTCTCGCGGAGTGATTGCTAACTCAACTTGCACGGATTGACCATACATCTTTTCCAGCAAGGCCGATATACGACCGCTGTATTGGGCGCGAACCCAGTCCAGCTTGAAGCGATTAGCGACAAAAATCGTCACTTTGGAAAAGTCTTCCTGCACCTGGGCGGTGAGGGGCTTTATCCAGGTGTTGAACTGCTGTTCCGGCAG
>JAYTRR010000145.1:0-13337 GCA_043746005.1 Burkholderiales bacterium | reverse complement strand
GCCGACAGGTGCAGGCGCAGGGTGTAGGTGTGGCCATGCAGCTTGCTGTGTTTGCTGCCCGCAGGCGCGGCTTTGAGGCGCAGCGCGCTGTCCATGGTCACGTCTTTCCAGATTTGGTAGTGCGTGCCGTCGTACACGGCGCCGCAACTCGCCGTTTCGAAAACCGTCACCTTTTGCAGTGTGGGCAGCGTGGGTTTGAGGCGGATCCAGATCCAGCTGGACATGATCTCGCTGGTCGGGTTCTCCAGACCGGGCAGGGTATTCAGGCAGGCGTGATCCAGTTTTTCGTGCATGGGTGCCCAGCAGGCATCCAGAAGCGCGTAACACGCATCTGGCGCATCTTGCAGGTTCATGCCGCCTGCGATGTCGTCCTTTGGCGCAATCTCCGCATGCAGGATGACTTCAAAACCATGGCCGTGCATATTGCCGCACTTGTGGCCTGCCGGCACGTTAGGCAGCTGGTGCGCTGACTGAAAGGCGTAGCGCCGCCAGGCGCGGGCGCTTCCATCGTGCTCCAGCTCGATGCCCGCCTGTGGTGTGCTTTGCAGTTCCACGCGGTGCACCCCGGGCAACGTGCAGTGGGCCTGTAGCCAATGGGCAATGTTCAGGTCGGTGGGCGAGGCAATTTGCGCGTTCAGCAAGCGGTAGTCCAGTTGTGCCAGTTGCGCGCGCCATTGGGTTTGCACAGTATCCAATTCGGCACCTGCATAAGGCGCAAAGCCCGGCGTCGGGGTGCAGCGCACGGTTGCCAGAAAACTGTGGCCGTGCAGGTGCCGCAAGCGGTGGTGCGCGGGCGCTTCATCAATCTGGCGCGCTGCCTCGAAAGGTAACGATACGCAATAGCGGGGTGAGTGGGGTAGCGTGGCCAGGGTGTGCTTCACCGAATTCCGATCATCTTGTGGGTTTGAACGCTCAGGTTCCAGCGCGGGTGTTGGTGACAGTACGCAATGGCCGCCTGGGTATTGGCGGCCTGCTGTGTCCCGTCCATGGGTTGCAGATAGAAGTTCTCAAACGCCATGTGCGCGAATTGCTGGGGGTCGCCACCGGCCTGCGGATAGACCAGTTTGATCTCTTGCCCCGCATGCACGACCAGGTGGGAGCCCAGCTTGGGGCTGATGCACAACCAGTCAATGCCTTCTGGTGGCGCGATGGTGCCATTGGTCTCCACGGCAATTTTGAAGCCGCGTGCGTGGAGCGCATCTATCAGTTCGGTATCCAATTGCAAAAGGGGTTCTCCGCCGGTGATGACCACAAAACGGTGCGCCTGGTCGGCACTGGGCCAATGGCGCTCGATGCTGTCTGCCAGCGCATCCGCGGATTCGTACTTGCCACCCGCCGTGCCATGGGTGCCCACAAAATCGGTATCGCAGAACTTGCAGACGGCGGTATTTCGGTCTTCTTCGCGCCCGCTCCACAGGTTGCAGCCGGCAAACCGGCAAAACACCGCTGGCTTGCCGGCATTGGCCCCTTCACCTTGCAATGTGTAGAAGATCTCTTTGACGCTGTAGGTCATACGTGCTGATTCATAGGAGTTGATGCTATCGTTTTAATAGCTGCTCGCGCTTGTCCTGCGAGGGCTATAGGGCCATTTTACCAAGGAATGCATTTGCTGGGGCACCGGGCTAACAAGCCGTAGTGGAAGCGTCAGGGGTTGGACGATGTGGGAATCCACAATTGCCGGTACGCTTGCCGCCGCGCACAATGTGCTCTTTAAAAAAGAGTACCACCTATGACTGCGTCTGCAAAAAAGCGTCCTTTCTACCGCTCTCTCTATCTGCAAGTGCTGTTCGCCGTCGTGATCGGCGTGCTCCTGGGGCACTTTTATCCCCAGACGGGCGCAGACATGAAGCCACTGGGGGATGGCTTTATCAAACTGATCAAGATGATCATTGCACCCATCATCTTCTGCACCGTGGTAGTTGGCATTGCTGGCATGGAAGACATGAAAAAAGTCGGCAAAACCGGCGGACTGGCATTGCTCTATTTTGAAGTGGTCAGCACACTGGCGCTGATTGTTGGCCTGATCATCGTCAATCTGGTCCAGCCAGGAGCGGGCATGAATGTGGACGCGGCCTCGCTCGACACCAAAGGCATCGCAGCCTATACCGGCCCGGGGAAAATGCAAAGCACGACCGAGTTCCTCCTTGCCATCATCCCGACTTCAGTCGTCGATGCCTTTGCCAAAGGTGAAATTCTTCAAGTCTTGTTGTTCTCCGTGCTGTTCGGCTTTGCGTTGCACAAGTTTGGCGGGCGCGGCACGATGGTGTTTGACCTGATAGAGAAGCTGTCCCACGTGTTCTTTGACATCGTAGGCATCATCATGAAGGTGGCTCCTATCGGTGCCTTTGGCGCGATGGCTTTCACCATTGGAAAATATGGTGTTGGCTCACTGCTTTCACTGGGCTTGTTGATGGGTACGTTTTATCTGACTTGCTTGATCTTCATCTTTGGGGTGCTGGGCACTATTGCCCGGATGCACGGCTTCAGTATCTGGAAATTTATCAAGTACATCAAGGAAGAACTGCTGATTGTTTTGGGAACGTCGTCATCGGAGTCCGTGTTGCCGCGGATGATGGAAAAGCTGGAAAACCTCGGTGCGCGCAAATCGGTGGTGGGCTTGGTGATTCCGACCGGCTACTCGTTCAACCTTGACGGCACTTCCATTTACCTGACGATGGCGGCAGTCTTCATTGCCCAGGCAACCAACACACCGATGACGCTGATCCAAGAGGTGACCTTGCTGGCTGTTCTGTTGCTGACCTCCAAAGGCGCCGCAGGTATTACCGGCAGCGGGTTTATTGTCTTGGCTGCAACCCTGTCGGCAGTGGGTACCGTGCCGGTAGCGGGGCTGGCCCTTATTCTGGGCATCGACCGTTTCATGTCCGAAGCCCGTGCGTTGACCAATCTGGTTGGCAACGGCGTGGCGACACTCGTGGTGGCCAAATGGACGGGCGACCTCGACGTCAAGCGCATGCAAGCCGGCTTGAATCACGAAACCTGGGATGAAGCGCAAGATCCAGAGGTCCTGCTTGACAAGAAAGTGGACCACATGGCCAACGCGAATCGGTAGAAAGTACCTGTTGCTGATGGAAATAACACCGATAGCAATACTCCTAGGGTAAACCCTATACTGGCCTGAACCCGCATGGCGCCTTGTGGCGCCCAAAAGGAGTTCAGATGACCGACAGTGCAACAGTAGCCGACCACTCAGGTGATCCAAAAGCGTCACTCTCGGGCTTGCTCAGGGGATGGAAGCGTCGCTCCGTGGTTTGTCTCAATCTGGCGTTGCAAGGCGGCGGTGCCCATGGGGCGTTCACCTGGGGGGTGCTCGATGCCCTGCTGGGCAGGCCTGGTCTTGCCTTTGAGGGGGTTAGCGGCAGCAGTGCAGGAGCCATGAACGCGGTGGTCATGGCCGACGGGTGGATGAAAGGCGGACCTGAGGGTGCGCGTCAGGCCTTGGCCCACTTTTGGGCTGAAGTAGCCAATCAAGTGCCGTGGGGCATGATGACCCAGGGTGATGGTCACTCCATCAGTCTTTCCTCTGCAAGCAAATTGCTCGTCAATTGGGCCAGCTATTTTTCTCCATCGCAACTGAACCCTCTGGGTTTGAATCCGCTTAGGGACCTGCTTGACCGGCAGGTTGATTTTGGGGGCCTGCGTCGGCGCAGCCCGTTCAAGTTGTTCATCGGAACCACACAGGCCAACACCGGCAAGTTACGGGTATTTCGAGAATCCGAACTGACAATGGACGTACTGTTGGCCTCGGCCTGCCTTCCCAGAATTCATCACTCGGTTGAAATTGATGGCGAGCCTTACTGGGACGGTGGCTACTCGGCCAATCCTGCCGTGTTTCCGCTGTTTTATGACTGCACATCACGCGACATATTGCTGGTGCTGCTTGATCCCCTCAGGCATGAACGCACCCCGGATAGCAAGGAGGAAATCGAGTCCCGGATCGGGGAGTTGTCATTCAGCGCCAACTTCATGCGTGAGATGCGCATGTTTGCGCAAGCCACTGACTTTGCCCGCCCCGGATTTCTGAGCGGGGGGCGGCTGGAGCGGCGCCTGCACGCCATGCGCTTTCACATGATTGACTCTAATCAGGTTGAAAGTCTGCAGCGTTCCGAAACCAAGCTGATTGCCTATGCACCATTTCTGGAGTTGTTGCGCGCACAGGGGCACGAGCGTGCCACGCAATGGCTGGGAACCCATGGGCAGGGCGTAGGCAAGCACTCAACCATCGACGTGAAGAAGCTGTTCACTTGAACTGACCCAAGGCGGTTGACCCGCCCTGTGACCAGATCACAAAAAGCACAGCAACTTTGCTTGGTGAATCAGAGACCGGGAAGCACGAGGCCGGGCCACCAAATTATCATGGCGATATCGCCACGCGCCCAAAGGCATCAGGGCTCCGGGCGATTCGGACCTTGGGTACCTTGCGCGCGTGCTGAGAGGTAGGCGTAGAGATCGGCGATGTGGGTCGTGACGGATGGCTCCCCTTCCCATGCGGGCATGACGAGTGCGGCTTCCTTTCGCTGCAAAATATCTTCAATCAATGCTTCCCGCGTGGCACCTTCACTTTTTGCTTTGTCGATTGAATTGTTCCAGCCATAGCGTTTGAGAACCAGGCTGACGAATTGACGTGGCTCCATGTTATTGACTCTCGGCAACAGATTGGGACCGCCCGCCCCTCCGGTCGCAGCCGGCCCATGGCAGGCTGCGCATTTGTTCTGGAGGGTTCGCCAGTCTGTGTAGACCGAGCCGGGCGGTTGGGATTGGCGCGCGAGTTCCTGAGAGGCTTGCCGGTTCTGCACTTCAACAGCCACATCCGTCGTGCAAGCGGACAAGTTAGCATCGACGCGAACCCGCAAACCCACAACAGGCTACGGCGACTCCCGTCGATTCGATCACCGGGCCAGCCCAAATTCAGAACCGAAAACTTCGCCATTTCAATCGCCTTTCAGCTTATTGCAGCAATGAGGCGGTGCTATGAGTCTGTTGTCCAGCGCCGCCCCAGTCGTATTGACTAGAGGCAATTCTGGCGCTTGGTCATCCTTCGTTCCTTGTCATTGGTCAATGTTTGTCGCGGTCGTGGCTCCGTGTGCTTATGCGTATTCGGCGATTGGAACGCAACTGCAAAACAGGTTACGGTCGCCATAGACATTGTCGACCCGGCCCACCGTGGGCCAGTACTTCACGGCCTTGAGTGATGCGACCGGGAAGGCGCCCACTTCGCGGCTATAGGGGCGATCCCAATCTGCACCCATCAGGCTGGCAGCGGTGTGCGGCGCGTGTTTGAGCGGATTGTTGTCTTGCGGCCACTCGCCGCTTTCAACCTTCGCCACTTCCGCGCGGATGGCGATCATGGCGCTGATGAAGCGGTTCAGCTCGCCCAGGGTTTCACTCTCGGTGGGTTCCACCATCAGGGTGTTGACCACTGGGAAGGACAGCGTGGGCGCGTGAAAGCCATAGTCCATCAGGCGCTTGGCCACGTCTTCGGCCATGACGCCGCTGGTTTCCTTCAAGCCGCGCAGATCCAGAATGCACTCGTGGGCGACGTGGCCGTTGGCACTGGCATACAACGTGGGGTAGTGGTCAGCCAGGCGCGAGCTGATGTAGTTGGCCGCCAGAATGGCCGCCTCGGTGGCGTGCTGCAGGCCGTCCGGGCCCATCATGCGGCAGTACATCCAGCTGATCGGCAGCACGGCTGCGTTGCCCAAAGGTGCTGCGCTGACTGCGCCCACGCCTTGGCTGGCGATTCCGCCGGTGGCATGGCCGGGCAGGAAAGGCACCAGGTCGGCTACGACGCAAACCGGGCCCACGCCGGGTCCGCCGCCGCCGTGGGGAATGCAAAAGGTTTTGTGCAGGTTCAGATGGCTCACGTCGCCGCCAAACTCGCCGGGGGCGGCCGTGCCCACCAGCGCGTTCATGTTGGCGCCATCCACATACACCCGCCCGCCGTGCTGGTGCACCAAGGCGCACAGTTCTTTGACGCTGGTTTCAAACACGCCGTGCGTGCTGGGGTAGGTGATCATCACCGCGGCCAGGTTGGCGCTGTGTTGCTCGCACTTGGCTTGCAGGTCGGCCATGTCGACGTTGCCGTTGTCATCGCATTGGGTGACCACCACCGTCAGGCCGACCATCATCGCGCTGGCGGGGTTGGTGCCGTGGGCACTACTGGGAATCAGGCAGATATTGCGGTGACCCTGGCCTTTGCTTTCATGGAAAGCTTTGATGACCAGCAGCCCGGCGTATTCGCCCTGGCTGCCCGCGTTGGGCTGCAAGCTGATGCCCGCGTAGCCGGTAGCGGCGCATAACCATGCGCGCAGTTGGGCGTCTAGCTCAGCATAGCCCGCGCGCTGGCCAGCGGGGCAGAAGGGGTGGATGTCGGCAAACTCGGGCCAGGTGATAGGAATCATCTCGCTGGTGGCGTTGAGCTTCATGGTGCAGCTGCCCAGCGGGATCATGCTGCGGTCCAGCGCCAGATCCTTGTCCGATAGTATGCGGATGTAGCGCAGCATGCCGGTCTCCGAGTGGTGGCTGTGAAAGACCGGGTGGGTCAAAAAGGCACTGGTACGCAGCAGGGCCGCGGGGATCAGTAAGGCCACATTCGACTCCAGTGCGGCAATGGTTGGCAGGGCTTGCGTGGTTTGGGCGGCGTTGGCAAAAAAGCCCCACAGCGCCTCTACGTCGGCGCGCGTGGTGGTTTCGTCCAGCGAGATGCCTAGCAATGTTTCAGAAACAAATCGCAGGTTAGCCCCCGCAGACACTGCGCGAGAAGCTATCAAATGTGTAGCGTCGCCGGTTTGCACAGTGAGCGTGTCAAACGCGCTGTCGTTGACCAGCGCATAGCCCATGTCCTGCAAACCACGCGCCAAAATGGCGGTGAATGTGGCTACGCGCTGGGCAATGCGTTTGAGGCCTGCCGGGCCGTGGTACACGGCGTACATGCTGGCAATGACGGCGGGCAACACCTGCGCGGTGCAGATGTTGGACGTGGCTTTTTCGCGGCGAATGTGTTGCTCGCGGGTCTGCAGTGCCAGACGGTAGGCCGGATTGCCATGCACGTCCACACTCACGCCCACCAGGCGGCCGGGCATGGAGCGTTTGAATTCGTCGCGGCAAGCCATATAGGCGGCGTGCGGGCCGCCGTTGCACAGGGGCATGCCAAAGCGCTGGGTGGTGCCCACGGTGATGTCGGCGCCCAGTTCGCCCGGGGGTGTCAGCAGGGTCAGTGCCAGCAGGTCGGCAGCCATGATGACCACGCCGCCTTTGGCTTTGTAGGCTGCAATCCAGGCATGGTCGTCACGCACCACGCCACTGGTACCGGGGTATTGCAGCAGCACGGCAAAGCTGTCGTTCTCCAGCGCTTGCGGGCCGTGGCAAGGCAGCACTTCAATGCCCAGCGGGCGGGCGCGGGTCTGGATCACTTCCAGCGTTTGCGGCAGCACTTCCTCGTCCACATAAAACACGTTGGATTTGGACTTGCCCATGCGCTTGGCCAGTGTCATGGCCTCGGCCGCCGCGGTGGCTTCGTCCAGCATGGACGCATTGGCCATGGGCATGCCGGTCAGGTCGCAGACCATGGTCTGAAAGTTGACCAGCGCCTCCATGCGGCCCTGCGAGATTTCGGCCTGGTAGGGCGTGTAGGCGGTGTACCAGGCCGGGTTTTCCAGAATGTTGCGCAGAATCACACCGGGCGTGTGGGTGCCGTAATAGCCCTGACCGATGTAGCTGGTAAGCACCTGGTTTTGTGACGCCAATGCCTTGAGTTCTGCCAGTGCCGCTGCCTCGGTAATCGCCGCCGGAATGTCCATGGCCGTCTTGCGGGCGATGGACGGGGGCACGATGCCCGCAATCAGTTCAGCGCGGGAGTTGGAGCCGATGGTCTGGAGCATGCGTGCTTCATCGGCTGCGCTGATGCCAATGTGGCGGGCGATGAACTCGCTGGGGTTTTCGAGCTGGGCGAGGGTAAAAAATGTGGACATGGCAGTACGGGCGTCAGGGGTTTGTCTTGGGGGCGAGGGCAATTTTTCGACGGGCCGCCCCTAGAAAAATAAGCCCCCTCGGGGGGCCGCGCAGTACGCGAAGTGACAAGCGTGGGGGCTCTATACCGCGAAGGCGGTGTAGCTGGTTTCGTCCATCAGAGCGGCCAACTCAGCAGGGTTGGAGAGCTTGACCTTGAAGAACCAGCCAGCACCCATGGGGTCGCTGTTGGCCAGTGCGGGGTCGGCGCGCAGGGCTTCATTCACTTCGGTGATTTCACCGGTGACGGGCATGTACACGTCGGCTGCAGCCTTGACCGACTCGACCACGCCAGCCACTTCTTTGGCTGCGAAGGTTTTGCCGACTTCGGGCAGGTCTATAAACACCACATCGCCCAGTGCGTCTTGCGCGTGGTGGGTGATGCCAACAGTGGCAATGTCGCCTTCCACGTTGAGCCATTCGTGGTCGGGTGTGTATTGAATAGTCATGAAAAACTCCTGAAATAAAAATTGAAAATTTGAGATGAAACCGCCAGCCGCAACTGTAGCTGCGCCGGGCACCGGGTAGCTTGGCCCCGGCAATCAGCCGCGGAAATAGCGGGTGGGCACGAATGGCATGGCACTCACCTCCATCGGCACGGGCTTGCCGCGCACGATGGCCACGATTTGGGTGCCCAGGGCGCTGAACGCGGCGTCCACATAGCCCATGGCTACGGGCTTGTCGATGGTGGGGCCGAGCAGGCCGCTGGTGACTTCGCCAATCGCATTGCCATGGCCGTCTTGCAGCGCAGTGTGGTCACGCACGGGGATGCGTTCCAAAGCGATCAATCCCACGCGTCTTTTAGTGCATTTTGGCTCTTTAGCCCGCGTGGATGCTGCGAGAGCTGCTAGTATTTTTGTAGCGCCTGGAAAACCGCCTTCGCGGGCGCCACCGGTGCGACGCACCTTTTGCATGGCCCACAGCAGGTTGGCTTCGACCGGGTTGGTGGTGGCGTCGATGTCGTTGCCGTACAGGCACAGGCCGGCTTCCAGACGCAGCGAGTTGCGTGCGCCCAGGCCAATGGGTTTGACTTCGGGTTGGGCGAGCAGGGCGTGGGCGAGCGCTTCGGCATGGTCGTTGTGGACCGAGATCTCAAAACCGTCTTCGCCGGTGTAGCCGCTGCGGGTCAGGAACACGTCAATCGCCTGTGTGCCGGTCTGAACGGTGAACGTGCCGCCAGTCATGAAAACCAATTTTTCGACTCCAGGCGCCAGGCGGGCGAGGGCGGCAACCGCCTGCGGGCCTTGCAGTGCCAGCAACGCCATTTCGGGCATCGGGATCACTTGGCAGCGTTGCCCGATTTTGGCTTGAATGTGGGCCATGTCTCCCACCTTGCACGCGCCGTTCACAATCACAAAAATTTCGTTATTGCCCTTGTTGAAGAACATCAAATCGTCAATGATGCCGCCCTCGTCGTTGAGCAGCAGGCCGTAGCGCTGCTTGCCCACGGGCAGGTCGATCACATCGACAGGAATCAGGGTCTCAAAAGCGGCTGCGGCTTCAGCGCCTACCAGACGCAACTGGCCCATGTGCGACACATCAAACAAGCCAGCCGCCGTACGAGTGTGGTGGTGCTCAGCCATCAGGCCACTCGGGTACTGCACGGGCATGGAATAGCCAGCAAAGGGCACCATACGGGCACCGAGTTCAATGTGCAGGGCGTTGAGAGGGGTGGACAAAAGCGCTGCTGCGCCAGGGGTGGATGCGGACAAGGGCGAACTCCGGTGGGGGCAAGTCAAGTTCCACGGCCTGAACGTCAAACGCTCACGCCATGGGCTGCCCCCGCTGTCCGCTTTACCTGAGAGATTCGCCGGGCCTGCAACACTTTGGGGTATGCAGACTGCGGGTTGCTCCTTCGGTGGGCTGCATCGTATGCAACCTCTCTCCAGTGGGGATCGTCTTGCGGCATCACTGCCACAACACGTTTGTCAGTCCTTTTGCCTGAGCGTTCAGACTGCTGCAATCAGCAATCCTGCGCCTTCGGCGGTTTCCGCTCGGGGAAACTCTCTCCTGACGGGTTGAATTCTAAACCAGGCTTATGGTGGCTACCGCACCGACACGACGCACGACGATGGCTATACTGCGTTCTAGGTAGCAACGTCCGCCTTAGTCCCCCGTCAAACCACTAACGCTTTAGGAAAACACAATGAACATCAATTTATCGATTGGTCCATTGATCGCATTGATCGCGGGGATTCTGATTTTGACGGTACCGCGGATGCTCAATTACATCGTGGCAATCTATCTGATTGTCATTGGATTGCTGGGACTCTTTGGATCGGGAAACCTGCATTTCAATTAGAAACGAGGCCATCCGGAAGCCCGTTTTTTCTGTATTCAATCCCGAGCCGATTTTTTCATTTTGTCGTACAGCGTCTTCTTGGGTATGCCCAGTTGCTCTGCGGCGAGCGCAACATTGCCAGCATGGGCGTCGAGTGAGGCCTTGATCAGGCTGGCTTCATAGGCGTCCACCCTTTGCGGCAGGTTGACTTGGAGCGTTGGTCCATCCTGGAATAGGGCAACTTCCACGCCCAGCACCAGCCGGTCGGCAAAGTTGCGCAGTTCACGCACATTGCCACGCCACTCGCGTTGCTGGTATTCCAGCAGTTGCGCCGCACTCAAGTTGGACACAGGGCGCTTGTATCGTTCTGCCGCGGCTTGCACAAAGTAGTTCAGCAAAAGTGGGATGTCGTCACGGCGCTGCCCCAATGTTGGCAGGTCCAGGCTCACCACGCTGACGCGGTAGTACAGGTCCTCACGAAACTGGCCTTTGGCGCTCAAGTCCAACAGGTCCACTTTGGTGGCCGCAATCACCCGGCAGTCGAGCTTGACGGTCTCATTACCACCCAATCGCTCCAGGCGCCGCTCCTGCAACACGCGCAGCAGTTTGACCTGCAGCGCCATGGGCATGCTTTCAATCTCATCCAGGAAGACGGTGCCGCCGCTGGCAAATTCCAGCTTACCCAGCTTGCGCTTTTGCGCACCGGTGAAAGCACCGGGCTCGTAGCCAAAAATTTCGCTCTCGAACACGGTCTCGGGCATGGCGCCGCAATTCAGGGCCACAAAGGGACCTTTGCGCCCACTGGACGCATGTAAAAGCCGCGCCACCACTTCCTTACCCGTGCCGGTCTGTCCGTTGATCAGCACATCCACATCGGTGGGGCCCAGGCTTTGGATGGATTGCCGTAGCCGCTCCATTGCCGGGGACTGGCCGAGGAGTACAGGCAGATCCGGGTTCAACGCCCAGCGACTTTTCAAGGCACGGTTTTCCATCACCAGTCTGCGCTTTTCCTGCGCGCGCAGAGCGGCCTCCAGCAACCGCTCAGATGAAAAAGGTTTTTCCACAAAATCGTAGGCGCCGATCCGCATGGCCTTTACCGCCATCGCCACGTGACCATGTCCGGTCATGACCAGCACGGGCAGATCGGGGTCCAGGGCGGTGGTGTGGGCCAGTAGGTCCAGCCCGGTCGCACCCGGCAGCCGAACGTCGGTGATCACGATGCCGGAGAAGTCCGGCGCCAGAAACTGCTGCGCGTCTTCTGCGTTGAAGAACGTGCGGACGTTGAACCCGCCAATCTCCAGCGTCTGCGCCGTGGCAATGCGCACAGACTCTTCATCTTCCACCAGCACGGCTTCCATTTGCGTCACGTTTATCTCACTTTCATCGGGCGCTATGCAGCACGGCGTTGCGCAGCCAGTGGCAACCATAGCGAAAACTCTGCACCGCTCGCCGCACTATCCGTCCAGCGATTGACCGCGGTGAGCCGTCCGTTCAAGGCCTGTACGATGGACGAGGAAATCGCCAGGCCCAGTCCCAGTCCTTCACCGGAGTCCTTGGTCGAAAAGAAGGGCTCAAACAAGCGCTGCACCACGTCATCCGGCATTCCGGGGCCCGAATCCGTCACACGAACCAAGGCGTCGTTGCCATCGTGCCCGAGGGTCACAACCACGGCTTTTACCTCACTGCCTCTGACGGCATCCAGCGCATTGCGCATGAGGTTGATCAGCACTTGCTCAATGCGAACTGCATCGCCACTGACCTGCACCGCCCTCGGCATGTCGAACTGGAGGCTGGCCCCCGCCTTTTGAAAGTCGCTTTCTAACAGTAGCGCAGATGCGCGAACGGACTGCGCCAGATCCACAGTGTCGACCGCCGCGTCACTTCTTCGGGCAAAGCCCTTAAGTTGGCCAATGATGGTGCCCATACGCTCTGCAGCAGCACTGATGTGCGAGAGGTTCTGTTCCACCCGATGTGGTTGGTCACGTGCGAGAAATGTGCGCGCGTTGTCCGCGAACGTCCTGATGGCCGTCAAGGGCTGGTTGAGCTCATGCGTCACGCCGGCAGCCATCTGGCCCAGCATGGTGAGCTTGCCGGCCTGCACAAGTTCATTTTGAGTGCTGCGTATCAGGTGTTCGGTTTCTTGCAGTTTGGTGTAGCGGGCTTCGACGTCGTTATTGGCACAGGTCAATTCTTCAGTGCGTTGTGCGATTCTGCGGTCCAGATCTTCTGCGGCATGTTGCAGGGCCTGCGTGGCCAAACCACGCTCCTCCAAACGGCGGTTGCGTTGGTGTACCGCCCAGACCGACACTAGCGCAATCGCATACAGCAACAAGGCGGTAAACGCCCATAACAAGCCGGCGCGCACGACGGGCTTTTGAGATGGGTACACCCCCAGATTCCAACCGAGGCGGCCCACGCCTTGCGTCACTTCTGTTCCCAGGTGCAAGGCGGGAGTGGGTTGTAGAGCCTTGAGTGGCTCGATCGTTGCGCCTATATATTGCATAGAGGCTTCAATCTCTTTGCGGGCTGCAGCGGGTAAGGCTTTGAGGCTACGGTAGCGCCAATCGACATGGTTGCTCAGGAAGATAACGCCCCAACGGTCTGCCAGCACCACCGGGTCTTCGATAGTCTGCCAATTGCTGGCCAAGTAATCCAGACTGATCTTGACCGACACCACCCCGATGGCCTTTCCCGAACGGGGGCCCTCGTACACCGGTTGAGCGATAAAATAGCCTGGCTCGCTGGTGGTGCTGCCAATGCCATAAAACCGGCCAGCCACGCCACGCAGGGCGTCCAAAAAATACGGACGAAAGCCAAAGTTTTTTCCGGTGTAATCCTGTGGCGTATCCCAGTTGCTCGCAGCCACTGTTTTGCCGGTTGGGTCCATTAGGTAGACAGCGGCCACCCTGGCCTGGCGCTGGATGTCGCGCAGGGTGACGTTGAAGCGGTGAATCAGTTCCGTGTTATCCGGCCGCTTCAGCGCCTGGGCGGCCTCCGACTGAAACGACAGTACATAGGGCAGTGTCTCGTA
>JAYTRR010000144.1:0-13343 GCA_043746005.1 Burkholderiales bacterium | reverse complement strand
CCAGGTCCAGGGTTATTGCCCTGATTTTCGATAGTTCGAGCATAGGTGCGGGAGAATACCCCATGCCTTTTGAAAAAGAACCCCCCTTCTCCCATGGCCAGACGCCGCGTACAGCCATTCTGTTTTGCAACCTGGGCACGCCCGATGCCCCCACTCCGTCGGCAGTGCGCCGCTACCTGGCGGAGTTTTTAAGCGACCACCGCGTGGTCGAAATTCCGCGCCTGCTGTGGATGCTGATCCTGCACGGCATCATTCTGCGGTTTCGCCCCGCCAAGTCAGCCGCCAAGTACGCCAGTATCTGGACGCCAGAGGGCTCGCCACTCAAAATATGGACCGAAAAGCAGGCCAAGCTGCTGCAAGGCTGGCTGGGCCAGCGCAACCACCAGGTCAAAGTGCGTTACGCCATGCGCTATGGCAGCACGTCGATTGCATCCCAACTCGATGCCATGAAGGCCGAGGGCGTGACCCGCGTGCTCGTCGTGCCCGCTTATCCTCAATACAGCGCCACCACTACGGCCAGCCTGTTCGACGCCGTTTACACTTGGGCGCTCAAAACGCGCGCACTCCCCGAACTGCGGTTTATCAACCACTACCACGACGATGCGGGTTACATCGCCGCACTAGCTGCCCGCATTCAACGCCACTGGAAGACCCACGGTCGACCCGACCAGTTGGTGATGAGCTTTCATGGTGTACCTGAGCGCACGTTGCATCTGGGTGACCCCTACCACTGCGAGTGCTTCAAGACCGCGCGCCTGCTGGGCGAGAAGCTGGGCCTCAGCAAAGACCAATACAAGGTCACATTCCAATCCCGGCTTGGGCGTGCCAAGTGGCTGGAGCCCTACACAGAACCCACGCTGATCGCGATGGGCAAGGTAGGGGTGAAGCGGGTCGATGTGGTGTGCCCCGGCTTTACCAGCGACTGCCTGGAAACACTGGAAGAAATCAACATGGAAGCCCGCGAAGCCTTTCTGCACGCGGGTGGCAAGGAATTTTTCTACATCTCCTGCCTGAACGACGACCCTGAGTGGATCACCGCCCTGTGCAATGTGACCCAGCAGCATCTGGCCGGCTGGCCTACCCAGGTTGAGCCGGATGCCAGTGCAATGGCAGCGCAGCGCGTGGCAGCACTGGCTCTGGGTGCAAAGCAGTAGGCGAAAACGGCTGAAATAGCTCCATTTGTAACATTATTCAGGCAAGGTAGCAGCAAATGCTTTGTCGGCCAATTTGCTATATTTTTGATAGCTTTTTGCGCATATTTCACGGGGGCTAGAGGCCTATTTAATACTGACAATCATGCCGTGGTCAACCGACCCCTGCCGGTGAAACGTTAATGGAGTTGCGGGTCTTTACCCGGCCTTCATCAAACTTCAACGCATCGGATGGTGCACTGGAGCATGCTGAAGCTACTTACAAACTTTAAAGTTGCTATCGTGAAAAAATTACTACTGGTAACCGTGTCGATTGCTGCAAGCGGGTTCTGCTTCGCGCAGGATATGGGCGGCGCAGTGGGCCGGGTCATTTCTTCGACACCGGTCGTACAGCAGGTGGGGGTTCCCCGACAGGTGTGTTCAACCGAGGAAATTGAGGTACGGCAGCAGAAATCCGGCGGTGGAGCGGCTATCGGTGCCATCGCTGGAGGTGCCCTTGGCAACGCTGTGGGCCAGGGCGCTGGCCGGGCCGCCGCCACGGTGCTTGGGGTAATCGGTGGTGCGATTGTTGGAGACCGCATTGAAGGTGCGCCATCTGCACAGTATCAAAACGTGCAACGGTGTTCGATGCAAACCGCTTATGAAAACCGAGCCGTGGGCTACAACGTGGTCTATGAATTGGGTGGTAGGCAGTATGCCGTTCAAATGCCGCAAGACCCTGGTCCGACCATTCAGTTGCAGGTTTCAGCAGTGGGTGCCAGCACCCAAATGGCGCAGCCTTACAACAACGTGATCCAGACCCATCCGGTCTACGTGCAGCCTTCCAGGGTCATCGTGACCGAGCCCGCCTATCCCGTGTACTACACGCGTCCCTATTACCCACCTGTTTCCATTGAATTGGGGTATGGGTACTGGGGTGGTGGTGGCTACCGGGGTCATGGCCACTGGCGATGATTCTTCAATCGCTGTCGGCTGCCCGCCCGTTGCTGTGGATTAACCCGCATCGGACAGCTGAACCACCAGCAACCACGGTGGCTGGCGATACCCCGCTTGGGCTGCGCGACATGCAGGCCGCGCAGGACCGGTTTGAACGCTTTGCTCCTTTGCTGGCAGCGCTTTTCCCCGAACTGGCTGCCTCCAATGGCCTCATCGAATCAGCCCTGTTACCCGTGCCAGCGATGCAGCGCGCCCTGGACCTCTCGCCCGGGCAAGGTCGACTTTGGGTGAAGGCCGATCACAGCCTGCCCGTTGCAGGCTCGATCAAGGCCCGCGGTGGCTTTCATGAAGTGCTGGAGCTGGCGGAGCACCTGGCGTTGCAGCACGGTTTGCTTCAAACCGGCGATGACTACCGCGCACTGGCGCAACCACCCGCACGAGCGCTATTTGCCCAATACCAGGTGGCGGTGGGCTCCACAGGCAATCTGGGCATGGCCATTGGCGTGATGGCTGCCGCCTTGGGCTTTCGCGCCGTGGTGCACATGTCTATTGACGCCAAAGACTGGAAAAAAGAGCGCCTTCGTCTGCGGGGGGTGCAAGTGGTCGAACACACGGGGGACTACGAGCAAGCGGTAGCCGCAGGACGCCAACGGACCGAAGCAGACCCCCTGTGCCATTTTGTCGATGACGAGCGTTCGCTCTCTTTATTGGTTGGCTACAGCGCCGCAGCACTGCACCTGCGCACCCAGCTGCAGGCCCAGGACGTGGTGGTTGATGCAGACCACCCCTTGCTGGTGTACCTGCCCTGCGGAGTCGGCGGCGCACCGGCCGGAATTGCCTGGGGCCTGCACCAGCTCTACGGTCCTCACGTTCACTGCTTTTTCGCTGAACCAGTGCAGTCACCGTGCTTTCTGGTACAGATGCTGTCGCCTCTCGACAGCCATCCATCGGTTTATGACTTTGGCCTGACCAACCAGACGGAGGCCGATGGTCTGGCGGTACCACGTGCGTCCTTGCTGGCCACCCAGATCATGCGGCCCTTGTTGGCGGGCACGTTCACTGTCGAAGACCAGACGCTGTTTAATCACTTGGCCATGGCGCTAGGCACCGAGGATTTGCGCCTAGAGCCCTCTGCCGCTGCGGGCTTTAGCGGGCCCCTGCATTTGCAGGGCAACCCGCTGGCCCATGCTGGCGCCAACCATGTGGTGTGGACCACCGGTGGCCTGCTGGTGCCAGAGGTGCCGTACCAGGAATTTTTGAAGCAAGCGGCTACGCAGCAGCCCCGGCAATAAACGCCGCTACGCAGTCGAGCTGGGATGGCACATTGAGCGCTGGTGCGTGGCCGCAACCGGGCACCTCCACCACCTGCAAAAGCCCCGCCGACCCCGGACCACGCTGCTGCATGGTCTGAATGGTCCCGGGTAACACCAGATCCGACTCGGCACCGCGAAGGCACAGCACCGGGATTTGCAATGCGTCATAGTGGGGCCAGATGTCGTAGTCGTTCGGATGGCTGATGAACTGCTGCACCATGGCCGGATCGTAGTGCGGCGTCACCCGGCCATCGGGCAACCGGCGGGTGGACGTTTCGGTCAGGCGGCGCCACTGCGCATCGCTCAGCCACCCATAGGGTTTGTAAACCTGGCGGAAAAAAGCTTCCAGTTCAAGAACCGTTGCAAACGCGGGCGGACTGCCGGCGTAGCTACGGATACGGTCGATGGCCGTTTGCGCCAACTCGGGCGCATTGTCATTCAAGGTCAGGCTTTGAATGCGTGTTTTCATCGAGGGTTCAAACAAACCCGACGCGCACACCGTGCCAATGGCGCCGCCCATGGAAGTACCGATCCAATGGGCATATTCAATGCCCAATTGGTCAAAAAGCTGTGCCCCAATGCGGGCATAAAAAGCCAGGCAGTACTCTTGTTCGGGTTGTGGGCTCCACTGGCTCAAACCGCGACCGATGGTGTCGGGGCATATCACTCGGTACTGTGTGCTGAGGTGTGCGGCCAGTTCATCCATGTCGCGGCCGGTGCGCGCCAGGCCGTGCCAGGCAATCACCACCGGCGCCTCAGGCGAGCCCCATTCGGTGTAATGGATTTCGCGTCCGGCGCAGGTGAAGTACCGGGATGTAAAGCTCATACACCACCTCGTTTGTTGATCGACGCAGTCCGCAAGCGCCCCACGACACCGGTTGGAAAATAGTAGACCGACAGCACAAACAGCACACCCAGCCAGAGCAGCCAGCGGTCCGGTGACAACAATGCAGATAACCAGGGCAACGAACTGGTCGCTTCGCTAGCCATGCGCAGCAAATCCTGCAGATAACTCTGCGCCACCAAGAAGAGCGCGGCGCCAATGACCGCGCCATACATCGTTCCCATGCCACCGATCACCACAATCAGCAACACGTCCATCATGATTTCAAACGACAGGGAGGTATCGGGCCCGTTGTAACGCAGCCAGAGCGCCAACATGGCACCAGCCATACAGGCAAACAACGCTGACAAAATGGCGGAAGTGGTGCGGTACACCACCACGCGATAGCCAATGGCTTCAGCCCGGAATTCGTTTTCGCGAATGGCCTGCAGCACCCGGCCAAAGGGTGAATTCACGATGCGCAGCAGGGCCAGAAACAACACCACGGCCGTAAAAAAAAGCAGGTAATAGCACAGCAGGCGGCCATCCAGCGACACACCCAGAAAAGGCGTTTCGCTAAATTCAAAACTGGGCGACAGCACCTCGGGCACCTTGAAGGACAGACCGTCTTCGCCCCCCGTGATTTCACGCAACTGCGATGCCAGCGTCAAAAACGCCGACGCCACGGCCAGCGTGATCATGGCAAAAAAGATGGCCCGCACTCGCAATGAAAACAGTCCCACCACCAGCGCCAGCGCAAACGACAACGCCAACGCACCGCCAAGGCCCAAAGCCAATGCTTCCCATGTGGCACCCATGCGGGTAGTGGCCACTGCAATGCCGTAAGCACCAATGCCAAAGAACATGGTGTGCGCAAAGCTGACGATGCCGGTGTAGCCCAGCAACAAGTCAAAACTGGCTACCAGAACAATAAACACCAGCACTTTGGCAGCCACATTGAGCGCTTTCACGCCGGGGAAAATAAACGGTGTGAGCGCCAGTGCCAATACCAGCAGCACCAGCAAAGCAGCCAGCCAGCGGCTGCGCGGCATGTCATTGGAGAGGATTCGATGCAACATGGGAATGCCTCCTATCGGTTGGCTACCGGGTACACACCCTGCGGGCGCCACAACAGCACGCCCACCATGAGCGCGATGTTGGAAAACAGCGCCACCTTGGGCGCCAGAAAGCCGGTGTAATTAGCCATCAACCCTACCAGCAAGGCGCCAATCAGTGCGCCACCGGTCGAACCCAGGCCACCGATGATGATGACGATAAATATCAGTACATTGACCTGCGCACCCATCTGCGGCGTCACCGTTTGCTGGTACAGGCCCCACATCACGCCGCCCAGCCCCGCCAGGCCGCTGCCCACCACAAACACGCCCACAAACAGGCGCTTGATGCGGTAGCCCAGCGACTCCACCATTTCGCGGTCTTGCACACCCGCACGGATCAGCAGACCGATCTTGGTGCGACTCAGCACCCACGCCAGCGTGGCAAATACGACCAAACCCACCACCACCGCCATCAAGCGGTATTTCTCGATGGCGGCATCGTCCAGCAGAATCGATCCGCGCATGCCTTCGGGCAAAGGCAGCGGAATCTGCGCCGGGCCCCAAATCACTTTGATGAGCTCTTCGCCAATAATCATGCCGCCCATAGTGATCAGAATCTGCTTGAGGTGCTGCCCATAGACCGGCCGCACGATGAAGCGCTCAAACGCGAGGCCCACCGCACCCGCCACTGCCATGGCCACCAACATGGCCGGGAACACCGCTACCAGATTGCGCCACAGTACGTCCGAGCTGGTCCAGTCCCCCATTGCGCCCATCACAGCGGTGGCGACAAAAGCCCCCAGTGCGATGAACACGCCGTGGCCGAAATTGAGCACGTCCATCAGGCCAAAAACAAGGGTCAGGCCTGAGGCAATGATGAAGATGATCATGCCCATGGCCAGCCCGGCCACCGTCAAGGTGAACCAGGTGGACGTAGACCCGATGAAGGGCATCACCAGCACCGCCAACAGCGGCACCAGCACGAGCGGTTTCCAGTCAAAGTCGAGATTTTTCATATAGCCAATCCCAGCAAGGCGTGTTGCATGTCTTCGTTGTCCGCCAGCTCCTGCATGGAACCGGCATGCACGACGCGGCCGTTGTCCATCACCGCTACGTGGTCACCCAACCGCTTGGCGAAGCTGATGTTCTGTTCCACCAGCAAAATGGTGGTTCCGGTTTGCTTGAGCTGCGCAAAGGCATCAATCATGTTGTTGATGATGGCCGGGGCCAGGCCTTTGCTGGGCTCATCCACGATCAGCAGTTTGCGCGGCTCCACAATGGCGCGTGCCACGGCCAGCATCTGTTTTTGTCCGCCCGACAGCTTGCCTGCGGGGTGGTTCCAGAATTTTTCTACAGCGGGGAAAAGTGAAAAAATCCAATGCAAGCGCTCTGGGTCCATCTGCTGCGCGCGTTTGGCCGAACGCGCTGCCAGCAGCATGTTTTCTTTCACCGTCAGATCCGCAAAGATGCCCATATTTTCGGGCACATAGGCAATGTCCATACCGGCGATTTGCGGTGTTTCTGTGGCGGTGATGTCCTGGCCATCGAACACCACGCGGCCTTTTGAGGCGTGCCACAGGCCCATAATGGTTCGCAGCGTGGTGGTCTTGCCCGCGCCATTGCGCCCCAGCAGCATGGTGAGCTGACCACGCGGCACCAACAGGTCCACCCCGTGCAGGATGTGATAGGCACCGATGTGGGTGTGCACGCCTTGGAGTTCGAGAAGATGCTGGCTCATGGGGCATTGCTCCTTACCCCTTGAGGGGGAAGGCGGGGAAGGCGGGGATGAAGGGGCGCGACAGCTTGCGCGAAAGCGTCTTGGGGGGCCACCCCCAAGTACGCTTCCTGTACCACGGGTGATGCAATCACCTCGGCCGGATCGCCATCGGCCACCAGTGAGCCGTTGTGCAGAACGATGATGCGGTCCGCCAACTCACGCACTACATCCATCTTGTGTTCCACCAGCAGAATGGTTTTGGTCTTGTCTTTTTTAAGCGCGCGGATCAGGTTGAGAATCACCGGGGCCTCATCGGCGCTCATGCCAGCGGTTGGCTCATCAAACATGAAAACCGCCGGATCCAGCGCCATCAGCAATGCCACTTCCAGCTTGCGCTGGTCACCATGCGGCAGGCTCGCGACTGGCAACGTCTGCTTGTCCAGCATGGATACCGCTTCCAGAATTTCCAGCGCACGACGCGTCAGAGGTGCATGGTCGCTCCAGATGCTCCACAGGTTCAAGCCCCGCCAATGTGGCCCAGGCTTTGCCGCCTGCACCGCGAGGCGCACGTTCTCCAAAACCGATAGATGCGGAAACAAATTGGTCAGCTGAAAGGCCCGCCCAAGCCCAGCCCGGGTCCGTGCCGATGGACTCAGCCCGGTCAGATTGCTTTCGTTCAAAAACACCTCACCCGCAGTCGCCTTGAGCTGACCCGAGATCAGGTTGAAATAGGTTGTTTTACCCGCACCGTTGGGGCCAACAATGGCTGTCAACGTGCCCGGCTGAAAAGTGCAGCTGACAGCATTCACCGCCACGTGTCCGCCGAAGCGAATCGTGAGTTCTTGGGTTTGAAGCATGGTTCAGAACTCCCCCGAACGGGGGAGCCTCAAGGCGACTGGCCGATGGGTTGGCGGATTTTCCGATTAGCGCTTGTTGCGGATCGGGATGTTCATCTCTTCGGCCTTGATCTCGTGCACGAGTTCAGGCACGCCCCAGGCAAATGCGGGGTCCACCTTGATCTTGAAGTGGTACATGCTTTGCATGGCTTGGTGGTCTTCCTTGCGGAAAGTCATCTTGCCTTTGGGTGTATCAAAGCTCATGCCTTCCATGGTCTTGATCAGGGTGTTGGCAGTGGTGTCGCCTTTGCTGGCATTGAGCGCGGTCACCACCGCCATGGCTGCTGAGAAACCACCGGCAGTAAAGAAGTCAGGCGGCGCCTTGAACTGGCTGTAATGGCGGGCCACCAGGGCCTCATTCACCGCATTTTTTGGCATGCCAAAGTAGTAGTACGCGGCACCTTCCATGCCAGGGAACTGCTTGAATGCCGCCATCACCGGAAGGATGTTGCCACCGGTCGCGATTTCAATGCCATGGCGCTTGAGGTCCATATCGGCAATCTTGAACGGATTGCCGCCAGCCCACAAAACAAAAATGACCTTTCGACCCGGCAACTCTTTGAGTTTGTCGATCATGCGCTGACCACCCGCGGTGAAGTCGGTTGTAGCGGGCGGAAGGTATTCCTCATGCACCAGCTTGGCCTTCTTCAACGCCTCTTTGAACGCTTTGACGCCATCGCGACCAAACGCGGAGTCTTGCGCCATGGTGACGATGCTGACACCGGCCTTGTCCAGCGCAACAGCGTTGGCAATAGCATCCTGCGAACTGTTGCGCCCGGTGCGGAAGATATATTTGTTCCACTTCTCACCCGTGATGGAATCGGCTACCGCAGGCTCCACCAGCAAGATTTTTTTGTACTCTTCGGCGACAGGCAACATGGCCAGCGCTACCGGTGAAGCCGTGGGACCCACGGCCAGGTCCACCTTGTCATCGCCATAGGCCGCCGCAAGCAACGACTTGCCCTGATCCGGCTTGCCTTGGTCGTCTTTTTCAATCACGACAATTTTTTTACCCGCAACCATCATGGTGCCGCCGGTTGCATAGTCCAAGCCCATCATGAAGCCGGTTGCGGTTTGCTTGCCGTAGGCCTCCAGGGGTCCAGTCTTGCTGTAGATGTGGGCAATCTTGATTTCTTGGGATTGCGCAAAAGCGGCGCTGCACACCATGGCCGCGCACAGCCCGGTTGCAATCAGCGTGGTCTTGATGGCCCAGATGGGTTGGTTCATTGTCGTCTCCTGTTGTAGTCTTCTGACATAAGCTTTTGCACGAAATATGCCAAATTCCAAGCCCTTGATTTCATTGGGTTTTTACGGAATAGCCATAGGTAATGGCAAAATTTGACTAAAAAACAGACATATTAATGTGTATAAATATAATACATTACGTCTATATTTCAGTCATATTAAAGCCGGGCATACAAGGTCGCCCGAGCGATGCCCAGCAGCTTTGCAGCAGCAACCTTGTTGCCCTTGCTTGCCTTCAAGGCTGCATCAATGGCTAGCCGCTCCAGATCAGCCACCTGCTGCGACAAGGGTCGTAACAAACGGGCATCACCCTCCTCCATGACCGCCGCTGCCGGCAAGGGCGTGCCATAAACACCCGGCTTTGCGGCAGCGGACACAGCCGGCGCCAGCGGTTGCACGCCCGACTCGCGCAGCACCGCTTCCAGTTGCGTCACCTCGATGCGCGATGCATCGCTGCGCATGGCGGCCTGCTCCAGCACGTTGCGCAGTTCCCGGATATTGCCCCGCCACGGTTGCGCTTCCAGAAGGGCCAGCGCCTGCGCAGACAGCTCGGGTGGCGGCAACCCACTGCGCAGCGCTACATCCTCGCCCAGCACCTCCAGCAGGGCCGCTATGTCGCCTCGGCGCTCGCGCAGCGGTGGCACGCGAATCGGCAGCACGTTGAGGCGGTAAAACAGGTCTTCACGAAAGCTCCCTTCACGCACCAGTCGGGGCAGGTCACGCGAAGTGGCTGCAATCACCCGCACATCAAACTCAATGAGCTTGTTGGATCCCAGCGGCTCAATCTCCCCCTCCTGTAAAGCACGCAGCAACTTGGACTGCAAAGCCAGCGGCATGTCACCCATCTCATCCAGAAAAAGGGTGCCGCCATGGGCCAGCAGAAACTTGCCGTCGCGCCCCTTGCGGTCGGCACCGGTAAAAGCACCCGGTGCAAAGCCAAAAAATTCCGACTCCAGCAGCGTATCGGGCACGGCAGCTATGTTGACGCTGATAAACGGCCCCGCTGCACGTGCCGATGCCGCATGAATGGCGTGGGCCAGCAGCTCCTTGCCGGTACCGGTTTCGCCCAGCAGCAGCACCGGGCTGGAGGACTGCGCTGCCCGGCGCGCTTGGCGCTTGACTTCTACGGCAGCAGCGCTCAGGCCGATAAAGCTGGCAAACGTGTACTTGGATTGCCGCTTCCCGGTCTGGCGCAAGCGCTGGGTGGCGAGCTCGCGCCGCGCATCATCCAGATCGCGCTGAAGAAGCGAAAATTTTTCAATCAAGGGCTGCAGCGTGGTTTCGGCATGATCAAACAACACAATGCCCAGCGCCCCGATCACCAGCCCCGATGCGTCCCGCAACGGAATGCGGCTAACCACAAACGTACCCGCCCGGTTGGTCAACAAGTCTATGAGAATCGGCTTGCCGGTTTCCAGCACCTGGTGCATCAGGGTGTTTTGCACCACCTGTGACACCGGATGGCCCACAAAGTCTTCTTCGCGCTCAAACCCCAGTGCGGGCAGAAAACGCCGGTACTGGTCATTGATCCAGACTACCCGTGCCTGGCGATCGACCAGCATCATGCCTTCGCTGGCGCTGGAAAACAGCGCGAACATCGAGCGGGCTGCCAACTCCAGAATGCTTTGGGCATCGCGCGGCAGGGTGTTAGTTTTCTCCATGCAGGAATGTTACCCCGCCAATCGTCGACCGAATTCGGCGCGATCGGCAACCGGAATTGCTACAAAAACAATGGGAATCTCCAGAGATTTAAAACCCTCCTATGATGCCCTGTGATCTGACGAACTGGCTGCCTGAACTGTCAGAAAAACACCCCTAAGTACCACCATGGAAAAAACCCGAATCGACAAGTGGCTGTGGGCCGCGCGCTTTTTTAAAACCCGCTCACTGGCCACAGATGCCGTGAACCGCAGGCATGTGCAAGTAGCCCAACAGGATGTGAAACCTTCGCGGGATGTCCGGGTGGGAGACACGCTCACCATTTGGCAGGCCAAGATGGCCCATACGGTCGTGGTTCAGGGCATCAGTGAACAACGCGGTCCTGCGCCCGTGGCACAGCAGCTGTATGCCGAGACTCCCGAAAGCCTGCAGCAAAGGGCTCAGGCAGCAGAGCACCACCGTCTGAGCCCCGAGCCCGCTTTGACCCTGGAACATGGGCGCCCAACCAAAAGAGATCGCCGCGATTTGCAGAAGTCCTGGAATGACCGGTGGAGCGCGTCGATTGATTCATGACTGCATTTGGCGTCAATAACGAATCAATTGATTGCCGTTTCTGAAAATCACGGTCGCTGTATCCGGCAATTTGAATCTGAAACAACCAGAACAACCCGGCACTCATCGACTTCCAGAGGTTCTATCGTCTGCATCTGCTGGGCCAGCACATCCACCGTAGCCTCTGAGGCATCACGCCCCGACTCCCTGCGCGCAAGAATGCGCTCTCGCAATTGCGAGTGTGTGGCCTGGGGGGCCAGAATGGAAAATTCGACGTTGCAGTCCTTGGCCAACGCCCGAAAGGCATCACGATCAACACGCTTCAAAAAAGTGGCATCCACGATGACCGACCAACCCGCCTGCAAGAGCTTTTCTGCCAGATTGCGAAGGTGAGTGTAGGTACGAACCTGGGCGCTCCGCGTGTAAGTGCCGCCGCCGGTGGCCGAGCCGCTGCCCTCAGTCAGACCCAACCCGAACAGGCGCTTGCGTTCCACATCAGAGCGCAAGCGCAAGGTGGACGCATGGACATCGCTTTGCAGCAATCTATTGGTTGCCATGGTCTTGCCGGAGCCGGACAGTCCATGGGTAACCACGAGCCGCGCGGGTGGCGGTGCGGCAAGGCGTTCTGCCAATCCAATAAACGCCTCGGTCTCGCCATAACCAGCATGCATCTGGTCGCGACGGATTGCAGCCACCTTTGCCCGCACCAACGCCCGGTAAACGGCATAAAAACGAATCACCCAGGCTATCTCGTAATCGCCACTACGACTCAACACCTCATCCACAAACCAGTTCGCCAGACCCGGTTGAGCATGGGCCAGTAAATCGACATAGGTGAAAGCAATTTCACCCGCCACATCAATCCATCGCAAATCCTCATTGAACTCGATGCAGTCGAACATGCGCACCCGATGGTTCATCAGCACAAGATTTGCGAGATGCAGGTCACCGTGGCATTCACGTACGTGGCCCATGCGCTTGCGCGTCTCCATCAGCGGGGCGAGATCTACAAACTGTGCGCCGCTCCACGCACGCAGCACACCCAGTCGGGCGCGCACACACGCATCCGGCAGCAACGACAGCAAATCGGAAAAGTTCTCCATGGCCTGCGTCATGATTTCGCGCGGAGTACCAAAGCGCGATGATGGCGGGGCAATGGCCGCCGCCGAATGAAAGGCGACCAGTGTTTCTGCCAGATCCGACAAATGCTCGCTCCGCAATTCGCCCCGGGCGCAGACGTGGTCAAGTCGTCCGGATTCATCGAAGCGCCGCATCCTGACCGCATATTCAATCGGGGCATCTGGCCCTTCAAACTGCGGATCCTGCGGCGTGTTGAAGATACCCACCACGTCCAGATAGATATCTGGCGCAAACCGGCGGTTCAATCGCAGCTCGTCGTCGCAACAAGCCCGACGTTGCTCCAGTGTGCTGAAATCCAGAAAATGCAGTTTGACCGGTTTTTTGATCTTGTAGGCAAGGTCACCCGCGAGAAGTACCCAAGAGATATGCGTCTGGACCAACTCCACCGCCGGCACGCCACCGGGATAGCGCCGGGGTTCCATCAGAGCTTGAATGAGCAGGGGTAACGCATAGTCCATCAGCCGCATGATGTCAGCCCCTGCAAATACTGAGTTGATATGGCGCATCTTTTTGTGCAAGGAGCTGCTACCGCTTGAGGAATCACAAGCACACGCCTTTTGAAATCATGAGGGGCTACCGTAGCGATTCGGTCAATTTTTCCGCAATTGTGTGCGCTGAGTAACAGAGTTCTGGTTAACAGATTCCTAAACTGGACCTGACTATGAAGTGGAGCCATTCAACCCTACACAAAGCCAGCCGCTAGCGACGCAGGAAAACCCTGCAGCTTCGGTCTTGAGCTCCCGATTCGCATTCTGGCCACCCGGGTTCGACAGTTAAGCGCGTAAGTTATTGATCTATATAGGGGTGCGCATCAAGCGTGCCACTACAAGAGGGTCAATTGGGTGTTCAGGCT
>JAYTRR010000143.1:0-4426 GCA_043746005.1 Burkholderiales bacterium | reverse complement strand
CCAGGCTGCCGATACCGAAACTCGCAAGCAACAGGGATGCCAAGCCCAGCAGTGTCAGCGCACCCGCCACAACCGGCAACCAAGGCAGCCGGCCGGAGCGGGCACTGGAGCGAGCCGGACGCAATAGCGTCAACAGGAACGCGAACCAACCACCATAGCGAAGTAAATCCAGCAGGCTGCTGAACAATAGCCACAGCGGATTGGCCGTGAATGAGAACGCCAGTCCAAACCAGCCCCACAGAGCGGTGCACACCACGGTAGCAACCACCAGCGCATTGGAGCGATCGTGCGAGGGGCCTGGGCTCCCCTGCTGCGCCAGGCGGAACACAAAGAGCGAGTAAGCCATTCCAACAAGGAACTGGCTCCAGGCCATCACGACCATGCTACTGGGCACCCTTGCGCATCAACACCACACCAACGGTCTCAAACAAAATGACAATGTCGAGGAAGAGATTGTGGTTTTTTACGTAGTACAAATCGTATTGCAGCTTTTCAGCGGCATCTTCCACAGACGCTCCATACTGGTAGCGCACTTGCGCCCAGCCGGTTACACCTGGCTTGACACTTTGTCGCACGGCAAAGAAAGGAATTTCTTGCGTCAGTTTGTCGACGAAAAACGGGCGTTCAGGACGAGGGCCCACCAAGCTCATTGCACCACCCAACACGCTGAAAAGCTGCGGCAGCTCATCAATACGCAGTTTGCGAATCACCCGTCCGACTCGGGTTACCCGATCATCTGAAGCACTAGCCCAGCGGGGCGTGCCATCCTTTTCGGCGTCGATTCGCATGCTGCGAAACTTCACTACGTTGAAGAGACGACCATTCAACCCTACACGCTCTTGCAAGTACAGCATGGGCCCACCACTCTCGATCAGTATCAAAATGCCGGTGATCACCATGATGGGCAACGTGACGACAATCAGAATCGACGCACAAACAATGTCGAAAACCCGCTTGACGGCAGCCCGTGCCCAGCTGTGACCAAAGCCATCCCCAAATATCAGCCAGCCAGCGGATATGGAGTCCAGCCTGATTTGCCCCAAGGTTTTTTCGAAATGGGTCGCCACATCGACCACCCGCACGCCCCGCAGCTTGCAATCAAGCAGTTCACGCAACGGCATACTGCCGCCGCGGCGCTCTGATAGGGCAACCACGATTTCATCGACCCTTTCATCGATCACGATGTCTGACAGGGGTTTATCGGAAACCAGCAATCCCCAAGCAGAAACTTCAGGCACTGTTTCGTTGGGGCTCGGGAAATAGCCCACAAGATCAACATTCGGGTCTGACTTCTTCAGGCTTCTCCCGACCTGCTTGGCGGGTTTACCCGTACCCAGAATCAACACCCGCTGGCGCATGCTTTCAGCCGGGGTGGAGTTGGCTACATAGATTCTGGTTACCAGCATCAGAATCAGGACAGCAACCAGAGCCGACATGACTGCATGCCTGTCTTCGCCACTCTGGTAAGAGAATTTCCAAACCAGATAGGCCAGCGGCACAGATGCACAAAATGCAAGCACCGCCCGGGCGTGCGTCTGCCCTATGGTCCGGTTATGCGCACGCTGATAAAATCCAAGGCCTGAGTTGATGATCAGCACGCCCAAGCCCAGCACCAGCGAATTGGCCAAAACACGGGGCACCAGGTAGACGGGTTCTGCCACTTGCAACAGAACGGTACCCAGCATGGCGAAGACCACCAGCCCTAAATCAAAGCACATCTGCAGCAGTGTGCGTTTATGAAAATAGTGACCTAATATTTTTATCATTCCCTAATCCCCGATTGTCGAGCCTGTTATCGGACCCCATCTTTTACGCCCATTAAAGCAGTGAATGGGTAAAGAAACCACGGTTTTAGCCGTTAAAAAATTCTAGCAGGGCTCGCTTTCAGGATGTCGGGCCAGTTCGGTCGATGCAAACAGCAGCAAAAAGAACAAGAAAGCCACCCTGGGGACGTCCATAACGCTGCTGACCACCCCCACCACCAGAAGCCCAGCCAGCGACGCTGCCAGAAAAGGCGAAAGCGCCTTCGCCTGGGCTTGCCCCAGCGACAGGTGCCACAACGCCACAGCGATCAACGCACCCAGCAGCAGTAAGCCAATCAGACCCCGCTCAATCAGAACTTCCAGATACAGGTTGTCGATGTGCCACGGCAGGAAATAGGACTGCGCTGCAGGAAACCACTGCGCCAGACCCTTCGAAAAATCTCCGTTTTCGAGCAGACTCCGAGCACGCTCATCGGTGAGACCCAGGTTATCAATGTCTACCGCCCCTCCAGCACTGGCCACTGAAATTTCAAACATGTGCATGCGTGGCGCGTACCAGGTGCCGCCGTCCAGTGGAGCCCCCCTCAACGGGAGCGCCACCGTTTGCCACGCCGTTTTCCCCGGCAAGACCGTCACCCGCATGTCCTGGCACGCGCGGTCGTACAACAGGTGCCGCTCGCACAGCGCCACATACAAATCCGTCGGTTCCTGCACTCGCACCGCCATGCTGACACGGTACCCACCCGCTGATTCCGCCTGCACGCGTTGTGTCAGGGCATACGATCCGCCCAGATCATCCAGGTTTTTCGCGCTGCGCAGGGACACAAATCCATTGAGTGGCTGGCCAGCCCGCTTCCCGGAATGCAGCTCTACCACCCCAGAAAACCCCTCTTGTGGCACCTTCGCCGCATAGTTGCCGGGTAGCCGTCCAAGCCCCTTGCCGAGCCACCAGTCAGCCGGTCCCTTCAGCAAGCCCATACCGCGCTGCCAATGGTCCATGCGGCTACCCAAGTCCTGACTGGTTTTGGCCAGCCGCTCTGCCATGAATGACCCCGCTCCCAGCACGGCGGTCACCTCCAGTGCTATCAAGAAAACCAGCAACACGCTGCCCTTGGCTCGCCACCCTGTCCACCACAAATTTTTGCTTTTGCGTTGCGTTGGTGCATGCCTTTGCCTCCAAAGCAATACCGCCAGCAATCCCAACGGGGCCATGACGGACAGATACACGCCACGTGAGAAGGTGGTCAGGCAGGCATATACCGCCAGGAGCGCCAACACGGCGGCGGCAACCCATGTCAGGCGTGTTCTGGCCGTAACCAGTGCCCAAACGACGAATGGCGACGCAAGCGCCAGATAGCTGTCGATGGCGGCACCCCCCACATGCATTTCCCAGAAAAGACCCACGGTGCGGTAATTGGATGAAAAATTCATCAGTCCGACAAAGGCCGATCGCTCCCACACCACGGCCAGCGTCAATAGGCCCAGCCCAGCAACCATGCCACCCGCCAGCCGCTGACTGGCCCTTGCCGTTGAATGACGAAACTCCCGCCGCAGCAAGGGCAACAGGAGGAGTGCAAAACCCAGGCTCTTGAACACCCGCACACTATTGAGGGCATCGCCGTACCCGGCGAACCAATCAAAGGCAAAACCCCCGGCATCTTCAAAGCCGCGATGCAGTGCCCACAGGGTGGCAATACCCAGCAGACCCTGCAACGCAGGGACAAGACCCGGCACACGCGGCGGTGTCGAATCTACGGCCTCTCGATGTTCCAGCGCCCAGCGCCCGTAACCGCCCGCCAAAGTGCCCAACAGCAAGATGTCAAACTCATCGAACACCAGCCACCCGGTCCATGGCGCAAAGTTCAAAAACGGCAGGGTGGCCGGCACTACAAACAGCCATGTCGCCGGAAACCGCGCCGCCATGACGCACCAGACCCACAAGACAAGCGTTGCCCCCATCGGCCACGACGGGTGATTCCAAGCCAACGCGGCGCCCGCCAGCAAACAGGAGAGCGCCAACAGAAGGCGGGCCAGATTGTTCAGTGCAACGCCCCTTAGATCAATACTTCAACGCAGTGTGGATGCCCCAAAAAACCTTGCGGACTGGCACTTGCGCCATAGGCACCCGACTGGAACACCACCGCCAGGTCACCCACATCAGCGCGCGGCAAGGTCATGCGGTCCGCCAGCAAATCCAGCGGCGTACACAAGGGTCCGACCACCGACGCCACCTCCTGCTCCGTTGCGTGCATGCGGTTGCCAATAGCCACCGGGTAGTTTTTCCGCACCACCTGCCCAAAGTTGCCCGAGGCTGAGAGATGGTGGTGCAGCCCACCGTCTGTCACCAGATACACCTGCCCGCGTGACACCTTGCGATCCACCACCCGCGCCACATACACGCCAGCCTCACCCACCAGGTAACGCCCTAGCTCAATCACGATGCCCGCTTCGGGCAACTCCGTGGCAGCGCGTTCGCAAATGTGGGCCAGGCTGTCACCTATAGGCGCCAGATCAAGCCGCTGCTCGCCCGGAAAATAGGGGATACCAAAGCCCCCGCCCAGGTTGAGGAAGCGCACCGGTGCGGGGGCCAGTTCCGCCAGGCGCAGGGCCAATTCATACGACTTGCGCTGTGCATCGCAGATGGACTCGGCCTTGAGGTTTTG
>JAYTRR010000142.1:0-34948 GCA_043746005.1 Burkholderiales bacterium | reverse complement strand
ACATGCTCCAGGCTGCGCCCGCGCACCGCAGCACCAACAGCCGCAGCAACCCCGCCCACGGTGGCGCCCCTGGCGGCCCCTTGAGCAACGGCGTTGTCTTTCTCGTCGGGAGTCAAACCTGCCGCTGTGGCCTTGGCGGTGCATGCATTCACCTCATCGCCGGCACGAAGCTCGCCCATCGCGGTAAAGGCACTGTTTGGGTAGAGCACAGCCCTGGCGCGCGGGCTATTGGGCCCCGTTGTGGCACAAGCCGACAACAAGACACCCGCCAGAAGCGCAACAATGATGATCAAATTTGCTTTTTGCTCCATACCGTTATCTCCCCTGCGCATCAGGTGGCGTGTCGCTGCGCCAGTTGACCCAAAACCAGCCGGGCCGTCGACAGATTGGTGGCGCAAGGAACATCATGCACATCACACGCACGCACCAGGGCATTGATGTCCGGCTCATGGGGCTGTGGAGTCATGGGGTCGCGCAAAAAAATGACAGCGTCCAGTTCACCCTGCGCCAGCCGCGCACCAATTTGCAGATCACCCCCCAGAGGCCCGCTCAACATGCGCTCAATGTGCAGTCCCACCTCTGCAGCAAGGCGTGCGCCGGTGGTTCCGGTGGCGCACAGTGTGCATTGACTCAGGAACAGTTCAAACTCCCGGGCCAGCAGGACCATGGTGTGCTTTTTGTGGTCATGGGCTATCAAGGCAATGCGGATTGGCATATGTGAAAGTCGTGGAGGTTGGAGGATTCAAAAAGCTTACGTCGTCTCAAGTACCGATCATGCCGCCAGTTGCATGTCCTGCCCCGCCATGATCTGGTCCAGCGCGCGCGCCACAATGGGCTCCTGATCCAGCACCCGCAGCTGGTCCAGACGCAGCATGGCGGCGACCTCACGCTCGGACCGCACAAACGCATCAAAACCGTCGCGGTTCGTAAATAACAAACGCGTCCGCATGGGGCTGACCCAACTCAGTTTGCATCGTGCCTGTGTTCCCGCATCCACCGTGACGTCGAACCACATGCCACGCGAGAACGACTGGGCTTGACCGTCAAACTCATCTTCCGATGTGAACTGCCGTGCAGCCAGCCGATCATCGAGCTTTTGCATAGCGACCTGACCCTCGCGCACTTCAAGCTCAGCCATGCCTGTGTCGACCGCCGCAGACTGCGTCATGCGAATGGCAAGCGTATGTGTAGTAATCAGGCGCCGTGTGAACACCGCGCGTGCGTTGCCGTCCCACTCAATCGCGTCCAGCCCCAGGTTCAGTTGCCGCACCAGGTCAGGCAGGATGGAAACCAGTTCGCGCCGCTGATCAGCTGTGGTCTTGGGACGGGTGGACCAGATCAATTGGTCCATGGTCTTGAGCGCTTGCTGGCAGGCCGCTGCAGAAAGACTCTCACCCAACAGCGATCGCGCAACCACGTCGCGCCACGGCAGGGTCAAAAAGGGAACGAGAAACGGCACCAATGGCTGATCTGAAGGAAGTGCACGCATGCGTTCATGAATCAGCTCATCGGCTTGCGAAAGCGCCTGCTCACGGCTTTCACTCCTGAATTCCTGCTGGGCAGCGGGCTCGACCCGGGCTTGTGCCTGCTGCTCGGACTCGAACAGGAATTCGGTGAAGTCCCGCAGCAAATTGACGAACAGATCCAGGTCATCCTCGAACTCGGTCAACACGCGCTGAACCGTCGTCTCGATGCGCACATAAAGCGGATCGTTCTCGCCCTTCTCCGGGGCCCATTCCACCGAGGCACCGGCCAGTGTGTCCACCAGCCGCCGGGCGGGGTGCTGGTCCGAGAAAAAGAAATCGCGATCGATCATGGCCGCTTTGAGCACCGGAATCTGCAGGCGCCCGATGATGACTTTCATCTGCATCGGAATAGCCTGATCGGCAAAAACAAAGTCGAACACCTCTGCCAAGGCATCTACGGTACCACGATCGAGTTCGGGTGCCCTGCGAACCTCGTCGCGGTCGCGCATCTGGCGCAGCACGTTTTGGTCAGACGGGTCCTGCCCCTCCATCCACGGGTGAGGCGCCGCATCACTGGCACCCGCCTGCAGATCGCCGAGGAAGCCCATGAAGGCCGGGTCCGCCTGCTCAAAAACCGGTCGGGCGTGGCCTATGCTGTCTGGATCGCCCGTTGCATGCGACGCGTCGGAGCGGGCGCCCAGACCCAAGCGTTGCAAAAACTGGCGCGCTTGAGCCGCCACGCTTCGACCTGCAGGGGCCAGTGCGGCCCAGGCTGAACGCGGCGCGGCATCCACCGGCATGAACTCCGAGCGAGTCGACTCGCCTGCCCCCAGTGACGCCGACTGGGAGGGCGGGTACGCGGTGTCGAGAGTTCCCCTCATGCTGCCCCCCAATGGCGCGAAATTGCTGGTGCTGCGCTTGATAAGCAGATCACGCTTGGCAGGGACGCCGGCCTTTTTCAGCATGGCGTTCAACTCTTCATACAGCGGAGCCAGATCCAGCCAGTAGGCGGGCTCCAGAGACTGCAGCAGGTCGTCTGTAGCCTGCGGATCAAGGGCGCATTTATCCCATGCCGCCAAAAAAGCGCGCAGCAAAACAAGAGGCTGAAACGGGTTGTCTTGCGCGGAACTGCTCTCGCGGCCAAACAGCACGCCGAGTCGCTGCGTCAACGGCTCCAGCACCGCTTCGTAGCGAGTGTTAAACCGTTGGGCGACCCGGTCCAACAACAAAATGCGCTCAACCTCGTCGATGTCAATCAGGCTCAGACTCATGCCATCCAGTGCATCACCCGGTTTGGTTTTCGTGGCTGAAGATGTGCGGTGCGCCGGCAAGCTCACAGCGAGCTCGGCGATGAGACCATCCGCCAGCATCTTTTGAAGCGCGCGGTTGAACTCGCCGCCGTAACGTCCCAGCAAGACGTACGCCGAACGCAGGTTCTGCCCCTGGCCCAGCGACGGTTTGGCATCCAGCAGCTCGAGCAGGTGTGAGCGCACCTGACTGAGGCTTCTCGACTCATGCTCTGCAAAATAAGCCAGGGTCCGTGCAATGAGTGTGCGGGCGAGGCGCGTGGCCACGCCATGCTGCGCGAGGCTCATGTGCCCACCCGTCGGAATCGATTGCTCGCGAATCACCATACAGCTTGTCGGAAAGTCCTTGCACCCACGTGCGGGCGCGTCAAAAGATGAAAAACGTCAGCCCTGATTGTGGTTCATTTCACCCACCCGCAAGGCATTGAAACTCACCTCAGCCGTGCCAAAGTAGCGCCTGAAAGGCAACAAAAATGTAAAGAACTGTAACCAGTTTCAAGGCGTGAACCAGCCCTCAAGTCAGCAGACGGGAAGACCTTGGGACATGGGCCATCAGAAATTCCATCTGGTCAGCCAGTATGCGGCGGTTGCGCAAAATGAAGTCTTCCCAAAGGCTGGGAACATAAGGTGCGTAAAGCAGGGGCATGTTGGCCTTTTCGGGCGTGCGGGGGCCCTTGCGGTGGTTGCAGGGCCGGCACGCAGTGACCACGTTCATCCATATGTCCACACCGTGGTTGGCAAACGGAATGATGTGTTCGCGCGTCAGATCTTCTTCATGAAAATGATCGCCACAGTAGGCACACACATTGCGATCACGGGCAAATAGCTTGCTGTTCGTCAGGCCAGGGCGCAGATTGAATGGGTTGATATTGGGGACCCCCCGGGTACCAATAATGCTATTGATCCGGATGATGGATTGCAGACCTGTCACCGCGTTGTGCCCGCCATGGAAAACCGCAACCTCGCCGCCAGACTCCCAGCGCACTTCGTCGGATGCGTAGTGAATAACCGCTTGTTCCAGCGATATCCATGATTGCGGCAGCCCTTGGGCCGACAGTTTCAAGACTTTCAAAACACGCCTCCTGTAACGGTTACTTCAACCACCAGCCTGGAACGCACATCTCTGCAGCCGTGCGCCGATAAGGACGTAGCGCGCTGCTGCGTCACAATATACCCTGTTTCTGTGACAAATTGGCTTCAGGCGCTTGTACGCCCTGCACAGCCTGCTATCAAAAAGATAACAAATCCATGAAGGTTTTTCGCGGCTTCAAACATCCCGGCATCGCGCCTGCCTGCGCCTTGACCATAGGCAATTTCGATGGCGTGCACCGGGGGCATCAGGCCATGCTGGCACTCCTGCGCAGCGAAGCACAACAGCGCGGCGTGCCCAGTTGCGTGCTGACGTTTGAGCCGCATCCGCGCGACTACTTTGCCGCGCTCCACAAGAAGCCGGACCTGGCCCCGGCACGCGTAGGCACCCTGCGTGACAAGCTCAATGACCTGGCCAGCTGCGGCGTGGACCAGACCGTGGTGCTGCCTTTTGACGCCCGACTGGCTGCGCAATCACCCCAGATGTTTGTGGATGCCGTGCTGCTGCGCGGAATGGGTGCCCGTTACGTATTGGTGGGTGACGATTTCCGTTTTGGTGCCCAACGCGCCGGTGACTATGCGTTTCTGGACACCGCAGGCGACGCACAGGGCTTTGATGTGGCGCGCATGAACAGCTACGAGGTACACGGCCTGCGGGTCTCCAGCTCCGCCGTGCGTGACGCGCTGGGCCAGGGTTGCATGCAGGACGCCGCCCGTTTGCTGGGCCGGCCCTACTGCATCTCGGGCCATGTCGTGCATGGCCGCAAGCTGGGCCGCACGCTGGGCTTCAAGACACTGAACTTGCGTTTTGCACACTGGAAACCCGCCGCCAGCGGTATCTTTGCGGTACTGGTGCATGGCTTGGCGGCCGAGCCGCTCAAAGGCGTGGCCAACCTGGGCGTACGCCCCTCGATCGACCCCACCGATGTGAACGGCGGGCGGGTCCTGCTCGAAACCCACTGCCTCGACTGGCCCACTGACCTCGGGCCCGAAGGGGCCTACGGTAAAATCATCCGGGTGGAACTGCTGCACAAACTACACGACGAGCTGAAATACGACGGCCTGGAATCCCTCACGCAGGGCATTCGCAAGGACTGTGATGACGCGCGTGTCTGGTTCGCTGCCCGAATTTGACCGGGCCGACCGTCATGGTCGCTGACGCACCTTGCCCCGCGTCTTGTTCACTTTGTCCCTCCGTCTGCCACTCCCGGGTAGCAGGCATGGTCCTCCCAGATTTCCGAGATTGAAGCTCCCCATGACTGAAAAAGTTGATTACCGTGGCACCCTGAACCTGCCTGACACCCCCTTCCCCATGCGCGGCGATCTGCCCAAGCGCGAGCCGGGCTGGGTCAAGGCGTGGGAGGACAAAGGCATCTACAAAAAACTGCGCGATGCCCGGGTGAATGCGCCGAAGTTTGTTCTGCACGATGGCCCCCCCTACGCCAACGGAAAAATCCACATTGGCCACGCTGCCAACAAAATCCTCAAGGACATGATCGTCAAAACGCGCCAGCTCAAGGGCATGGACGCGCAGTACATCCCTGGCTGGGATTGCCACGGCCTGCCGATCGAGAACGCCATTGAAAAGCTCTATGGCCGCAACCTGCAACGCGACGAGATGCAGGCCAAAAGCCGCGCCTTTGCCACAGAGCAAATCGACCAGCAGCGCACCGACTTCAAACGCCTGGGCGTACTGGGTGCGTGGGATCGCCCCTACCGCACCATGGATTTCATCAACGAGTCGCTGGAAATCCGCGCCTTCAAGCGCGTGGTGGAGCGCGGCTTTGTCTATCGGGGTTTGAAACCAGTGTACTGGTGCTTTGACTGCGGCTCCAGCCTGGCCGAGTTTGAAATCGAATACGCCGACAAGAAGTCGCAAACACTGGATGTGGGCTTTTTGTGTGCCGAACCCGACAAGCTCGCCAGCGCCTTTGGCATGGCCACCCTGCCCAATGGACCCGACGGCAAACCGCAGCGCGCGCTGGCCGTCATCTGGACCACCACCGCGTGGACCATCCCTGCCAACCAGGCACTCAACCTGAACCCGGCACTGACCTACGCACTGGTCGACACGCCACGCGGCTTGCTGGTGCTGACTGAGAGCCTGGTCGAAAAGTGCATGGAACGCTTTGCGCTGGAGGGCAAAATAATTGCTACCGCACTGGGTGAAAAGCTGGGCGGCATCCACTTCCGTCACCCACTGGCCCATGTGGATGCGGGCTATGACCGCCTGAGTCCGGTCTATCTGGCCGACTATGCGACGGCGGACGACGGTACCGGTATCGTGCACTCGGCACCCGCTTACGGTGTGGAAGATTTCAACAGTTGCATCGCCCACGGCATGGCCTATGACGACATCCTGAACCCAGTGCAGTGCGACGGCCGTTACGCGCCCGAGCTGCCCCTGTTTGGCGGCCTGAACATCTGGAAAGCCTGCCCGCTGATCATCGACAAACTGAGCGAGTCCGACCGCCTTTTTGCCACCAGCGCCATTAGCCACAGCTACCCACACTGCTGGCGCCACAAGACGCCGGTGATCTACCGGGCTGCGGCCCAGTGGTTTGTGCGCATGGACGAGGGCGAGGGTGTATTCACCGTGGACAAGGCCCCCAAAAGCCTGCGCCAACTGGCATTGCACGCCATTGAACAGACCGAATTCTTCCCCGAAAACGGTCGGGGCCGCCTGCGCGACATGATCGCCAACCGGCCGGACTGGTGCATCAGCCGCCAGCGCAGCTGGGGCGTTCCGGTGCCTTTCTTCCTGCACAAGGATTCGGGCGAGTTGCACCCGCGTACGCTGGAGATCATGGACATCGCCGCCGACATGGTGCTCAAAGGGGGCATCGAGGCCTGGAGTAAAGCCACAACGGAATCCATCCTCGCACAAGTGGGCTGCGGTGCGGACGCGGCGCAGTACACCAAGAGCACCGACATCCTGGAAGTCTGGTTTGACTCCGGCACCACGCACACCACAGTACTCAAGGGCTCCCACGCGGGCGCGGCGCATGAAGAAATCGACCCACGCACCGGCAAGCCCGGCCCCGAGGCCGACCTGTACCTCGAAGGCCACGACCAGCACCGCGGCTGGTTCCACAGTTCGCTACTAACGGCCTGCGCCATGTACGACCGCGCGCCCTACCGGGCCCTGCTGACCCACGGCTTCACCGTGGACGGCAAAGGCCGCAAGATGAGCAAGAGCGACGGCAACGTCGTGGCGCCGCAAGAAGTGAGCGACAAGATGGGTGCCGAAATCATCCGTCTGTGGTGCGCCTCCACCGACTATTCGGGCGATCTGGGCATTGACGACAAGATCCTGGCACGCGTGGTGGACACCTATCGCCGGGTGCGCAATACCTTGAAGTTTTTGCTGGCCAACGTCAGCGACTTCAACCCGGCCGTGGACTCCGTACCCATCGACCAGATGCTGGAGATTGACCGCTACGCCCTGAGCCGTGCGGCCCAGTTGCAGGCCGATATTCTGGCGCACTACGAGATGTTTGAATTCCACCCCGTAGTATCCAAACTGCAGATTTACTGCAGCGAAGATCTGGGTTCTTTTTACCTTGATGTGCTCAAGGACCGGCTCTACACCACAGCCCCGCACTCCCTGGCCCGTCGGTCGGCGCAAACTGCGCTGTGGCAGATCACCCAGGCGATGCTGCGCTGGATGGCCCCGTTCCTCAGCTTCACCGCCGAGGAAGCCTGGGCGGTATTGGCAGCTGAGGGCAAAAACCCGGCAGCCACATCGGAGTCGATTTTTCTGGACACCTTCTGCGCACTGGCCGAGCCCGACGCTGCACTGCTGGCCAAGTGGGGCCGCATCCGCGAGATTCGCGAGGCCGTGAACAAGGACATCGAAACCCTTCGCGCGGCGGGCCAGGTCGGCTCATCCCTGCAGGCGCAGGTGGCTTTGACCGTGGGGCCACAGGACCACGCCATGCTGGTCAGTCTGGGCGACGATCTGAAGTTTGTGTTTATCACATCCGCTATTGAATTAATAGCTGGTTCCGCACTGTCTACCCGGGCTAGCGCCTCAAATGACGTTAAATGCGAGCGCTGCTGGCATTACCGCGATGACATCGGCGTGGACGCCGCACATCCAACCCTGTGCGGCCGATGCACCACCAACCTCTATGGCGCGGGCGAAATCCGCCGCGTGGCCTGATGGCGCGCGCAATCAAATCAGGCGGCGCCAAGTCCGGCAGCGGCATGCTGTACTGGCTGGGCCTGGCCTTCATCCTCCTGCTGGCAGACCAGTTCACCAAAATTCTGATTCTGGGCTACTACCACCTGGGTGACAGCACCACGGTCACCAGTTTTTTCAACATCGTGCGGGTGCACAACAGCGGGGCTGCGTTCTCGTTTCTGGCGGGAGCTTCAGGGTGGCAGCGCTGGTTTTTCACCGTGTTGGGGTTTGTGGCGGCTGCGGTCATCCTGTGGATGCTCAAATCGCATCCGGGCCAGCGCCTGTTCAGCTTTGCCATGGCCTGCATTCTGGGCGGCGCCATTGGCAATGTCATCGACCGCATGGCGCACGGCTATGTAATCGATTTTCTGGACTTCCACTGGCGTGGCATGCACTTTCCCGCCTTCAATGTGGCAGACAGCGCCATCACCATCGGTGCGGTGTGCCTGATACTGGACGAATTACTCCGGGTAAAGCGAAGCTAGCGCTAGAAGCGCATGCCGACAGCGATCAGCAGTTCGTTGTAGTTGAAAAATTGCGAGGCCTTGTCGCCCCGCGCGCTGGTCAGTACATCAGGAAGATTGACGTAGCCGTACTTGTAGGCGGTCCGAAAGAACACATCTTTGTAAATATCGACTTCCAGACCAGCACCCACGCCGGCTGAATAGCCCGCCAGGTGGAACTGGTCGTTGCGCACCTGATTGACCATGTGCATGGTGACGTTGGTTTTGGGAAGCACCACGCCCAAACCAGCCAGTGCAAACACCTTGGCATGGTGGTTGTCACCAAACCAGTCCACAGGACGCTGCTTTTCAATTTCCAGGCTCACGACGTTCAGTCCATCGGTGTGCTCGTAGTTCAGCCAGTTGTCCGCAATGACCTGCTGGCCGGACTGGGTTGTTCCATTGATCTGACCGGAGATCGGCACGGACTGGTCCTGTGCCACCACGTATTTCATGTGGTCCAGATTCAGGGCAATGGCCGTGTTCGAGTCCCACTGGTACGCAATGCGCAAATTGGTTTGCGGGATGGTCATTTCTGCCGGGTTCAAGTAATACTTGGTAATACCTTGAACGCCGGCCTCGGACTGCATGTCATAGGCTGCCACATCCTTGAGCGTGAAATCGTGGTCAGAACCCGTGAAGTGGATATCACTGTGGGAATAGGTTGCGCGATTCCAGCCCCAATACACCGACCATCGTTTCGAGTTTTCGGCATCTTTCTGGGCCGCAGTCCTGGCGGAAATTACGGGTACCTCGGCCTGGTGCGATACACCCTGGGCCAACAAACCGGTGGGCGCTGATTGGGCCGAAACAGCGAGGAGACCGACCGCGCAACCAACGAGAGCGCGCGCCAAACAAAAAGTTCTTTTACTCATAGGCGACTGATTTTATCGCCCCCCTAGAAACCCTGTGGGTACAAACCCCTAAAGCGTCAGAATGGAACAGCCTGTGGTCAGGCGTGCCTCCAAATCGCGGTGGGCCTGCTGCACGTTCTCCAGCGGGTAGCGCTGGTCAATGCGGATCTTGACCTTGCCGCTGATCACCACCTCGAACAGCTCATCGGCCATGGCCTGTGTGCTTTCGCGCGTAGCGATGTGGGTGAACAGAGTTTGGCGTGTTACATAGATGGAGCCCTTGGGGCCCAGAATGCCTGGCGAGAACGGTGCCACCGGACCCGAGGCATTGCCAAAGCTGGCCATCAACCCGAAGGGAGCCAGGCAATCCAGGGACTTGTCCCAGGTATCTTTGCCCACCGAGTCGTACACCACCTTGACACCCTTGCCACCCGTGATTTCTTTCACCCGGGCCAGGAAATCTTCTGCTACATAGTTGATAGCAAACTCTGCACCATTGGCAAGGGCCAGAGCGCACTTTGCCTCTGAACCGGCGGTACCAATCAGTCGCAAGCCCAACGCTTTGGCCCACTGGCAGGCGATCAGCCCCACGCCGCCGGCCGCCGCATGAAACAAGACAAAGTCACCCGGATTCAGGCCACCCTGCGGCAGCGTTCTCTTGAGCAGGTATTGCGCCGTCAGCCCCTTGAGCATCATGGCCGCACCGGTCTCAAACGAGATCGCATCGGGCAGCTTGCACACACACTTGGCAGGCATCACGCGCACTTCGCAATAGCTGCCTGGGGGCTGGCTGGCGTAGGCGGCACGGTCACCCACCTGCAGGTGGGTCACGCCCGCGCCCACCGCCTCCACCACGCCCGCCGCTTCCATACCGAGCTGGACCGGCAGGCTCATCGGGTACAGCCCGCTGCGTTGGTACACATCAATAAAATTCAAACCCACTGCGTGGTGGCGTATGCGAATTTCGCCCGGGCCGGGCTCCCCCACGCTGACCTGCACCAGCTTGAGTTGCTCGGGGCCTCCATGCTGGTCAATGTGAATGGCTCTGGATTGGATCTGCGTCACGGGAGTCTCCTGTCAATTAATAGGTACAGTCGAAGTATGACTCAACGCCTGACACCCACGGCCATCGTGCTGCTAATTATCCCGCCCCTGTTGTGGTCAGGCAATGCCGTAGTCGGGCGCGTCGTCAGTCCGCTGATTTCCCCCATGACGCTGAACCTGCTGCGCTGGACGTTGGCCTTTTTGCTGCTGCTCCCACTGGCTGGCAATGTGCTCAAACCAGGCAGTGTGCTGTGGAAGCAGTGGCGGCGTTTTGCGGTGCTGGGCCTGTTCAGTATTGGCGGGTACAACGCATTGCTGTACCTGGCACTCAACACCTCTACGCCCATCAACGTCACGCTGGTCGGGGCCAGCACACCGGTGTGGATGTTGCTGATCGGTCGCCTGTTATTCCGGCAAGCCATTTCCGGGCGGCAACTGTTGGGTGCCGTGCTGTCGATAGGCGGCGTGCTGCTCGTACTGTGCCGTGGTCAATGGGCGCTGCTGCAGAACCTGCATCTGGTCACGGGTGACCTGTATGTACTGATAGCCAGCATGGGCTGGGCGTATTACAGCTGGATGCTGGCGCATCCGACGCAGGAGTCGGCGTCCTTGCGCACCAATTGGGCGGCATTTTTGCTGGCGCAGATTGTTTTTGGCCTCGTGTGGTCCGCCGCATTTACCGGCGCCGAGTGGACGCTGACCGATGCACACATCGATTGGGGATGGCCACTGATCAGCGCGTTGCTGTTCATCGCTGTAGGGCCTGCGGTGATTGCGTACCGCGCCTGGGGCGCTGGCGTATCGCGCGCCGGGCCTGCCGTGGCAGGGTTCTTCATCAACCTCACGCCCTTGTTCACCGCGTTGCTGTCATCGGCCTTTCTGGGCGAAACGCCGCAGCTCTTTCATGCGCTGGCATTTGTGTTGATTGTGTCCGGCATCGTGCTGTCATCACGCCGCTAGCAGCGCTTCCAGCGCGGCTACTGGCGCAGGTTTTGCGAAAAGGTAGCCCTGGTAGAGCTCGCATCCATGCAGGGCCAACAGCTCTTTCTGCGCAGTGGTTTCCACCCCTTCTGCAATGACCTCCAGCCCCAGATTGCGCGCCATGCCGATGATGGTTTGCACAATCACGCTGTCGGTGTGGCGCACCCCCAGATTGCGCACAAAGGACTGGTCAATCTTGAGCTGATTCAATGGCAATCGCGTAAGGTAGGCCAGGGAGGAATAGCCGGTTCCGAAGTCATCAACCGAGAACTGCACGCCGCTGGTTTTAAGCTGCTCCATCTTGGCCACGCAATCGTCCACGTTGTCCAGCACCAATGATTCGGTCAGCTCCAGCATGAGGAGGTGGGGTCTGATGCCTGTCGTCAGGATCACTTCGGTCACCCGCGCGACGAAGTCTGGCTGGCGAAACTGACGGGCACTCACATTGACAGACAACTGCAGTTCGCTGAAACGTTCATCGCCCTGCCAGGCAGCCAATTGCTGGCACGCTGTTCGCAACACCCACAAGCCCATCGGAATAATCAACTCGCGTTCTTCTGCCACGGCAATAAACTCCGCTGGCGAAACCAGCCCCCGTTGGGGATGGCGCCACCGAAGCAACACTTCGGCACCCACGATACGGCCTGCCAGCGTGAACTGGGGCTGGTAATGCAACTCGAATTGCCCACGCACCAGCGCGGTCTGCAAATCAGCCTCCAGCTGGACGGCATGGCTGATATCGGCCTGCATCTTCGGGTCAAAGAAACACAGGGCATTGCCGCGCTGGGCCTTCACCTGGTACATGGCAATGTCAGCCTGGGTCAACAGCTCCGCCGCGCTCAGCAGCGTCTGGCCAAACAGCGTGGCCCCCAGACTGCAGGTACTGCGGTAGGGTTTGTCATTCAGTAGGTAGGGCTGATTCAGGCTGGACAGTATTTTCTCGCCAATGTGTTGCGCCAGTATGGCGGCGTGGTGGCTCTCGCCGGACAAGTCCTTGAGCATGACGACAAACTCGTCTCCGCCCAGCCGCGCCACCGTGTCAGCATCCCGCACGCACGCCGTAAGGCGCTTCGCCACCTGCTTCAGGAGTTGATCCCCCACCTCGTGCCCCAGGGTGTCATTGATGGTCTTGAATTTGTCCAGGTCCAGAAACAGCAGCGCGCCGACCTGGCCCGAACGGGCGCCCGACACCATGGCTTGATTCAGTCGATCCAGCAACAGGCGACGGTTGGGCAACCCCGTCAGGGGATCGTAGAAGGCCAGGTTTTCAATTTCAGCGCTGGCCTGGCGTATTTCGGTAACGTCATGGTAGGCAATCACCAACCCTCCGTCGGGTGTGGGTCGCTCCGTAATCTGCATACGCCGTCCATTGGGCAACACCTGCTCGTGGGGGGCTTGTACTCCCCCCTGCAATACCAGCCGGTTGTCGACCCAGCTGCGGCGTACGGCGTCAGTGGCGTCTGGCAAATAGTTTTTCGCCGTCACTTCCAAAAGGCAGCGAAAAGGAACCATGGAGACCAGCGTCTCCATCAGCCAGGGGAAAACCTCCTCATACCGGCGATTCCACTGAACCACCCGTTGGTCGCTATCGAGCAGCAGGAATCCACTGACCATCGACTCCAGCGCCTGGTCCAGCGTCTTTTTTGACTTTTGCAAGTCGGCCCGCGCGGTGTTGATGCGGTTCAGATAGGCCACCACAAAGCCGCCCGCCAGCAGCACCATCAAGGCAAACACCACGGTTGCTCCCACCATGGCATTGCGCGTGCCACGCCAGCCCTTGAGTGCCGATTCGAGCGGAATGCTGGCGGAAATCCAGAGGTCCTGAAACAGAATGGGACGACCCACCACCAAGGCCGTAACGCCGCTCAAACGTGCGCTCGCATTCCACCCCCTATCGGCGGAAACCAGATCGGGCAATGTCGGCGTGAGCATCCTGCCTTCGTAAGACCCTCCAGTGGGCATGCCCAGCAACAGCTGACCCTTGCCACGCTCCAGCGTGACCTGCAGTCCCGGGATGTCGACACCCTGCATGATCAACGAAGTGATCATGTCAACGGGCACCTCAGCTATGGCGAGTAGTTTGGCTCCGTCGGCCATCCGGATGTAGCGCGCGAAATACACCACCCGATCGGAACTCGACACACTGGTGCCGGGTGCGCTGACAACCAGCGCCGACACTGGCTGTGCAAGTGCATCCTCCATAAAGCCGGCGGGCAACACCACGTTTGACCGGACATTGGCCGGGTCGGATGATGCAATCACGTGGCCCTGCGAGTCCAGCAAAGCGACCAACCTGACCATCAAATTCAGGCGCTCTGCACTGCGAAGCACACGGCTGGCCGCATCTCCATTGATCCAGTCGATCATGGAAGTAGACAAGTCCAGCGAGTCATCTGTTCCCGCGAGCAATATGTCAATTGCCAGCAACGACCGGTTGAGTGCGGACTCGGCGCCCGACACGAAACGTGTCACCTGTAGCGCGCTCTGCGCCGTGGCGCTCAACCGGGTGTCCCACAGCGTGTAGGACGCCGCAGCCATGATCGCCGCCAGGAAGGTGCCGACCAGGCCCCAGACCGCCAGTTTGATGCGAACGCCAGCAGCCAGCTTCATGGGGTGGGCGAAATCGCAATATGGCGTGCCGGGCCAATGGTTTGACTCCAGACCTCCGCACAGGGAGCGCCACAGCGTTGAAGCCAGCGTGGCAACACGGTGGACAGGAATATTTCCTGGCGCCGACGCTCATCCGCAACCGGTACCGGGACAATCGCCATCCGGCCCATGGTCCCGCGTTGGCAGGCGGAAGTGCCACCGTTACAGGCAAGCCCCTGCTCGATATCGCGGGCGGACTCCTCCCAGATGGCTGCTTCGAGCTTGGGTAACTCCTGGCGCAAAAGCGCTCGCAAGTCCGGTGGCAGCGCGATCCATGCAGCCCGATTGGCACCAAAAATGGCCAGTCCCCAGGTTAAAGGCATCGGGTAGAGGTGACTGGTCATGGAGGGAAGATCCAGCGTGTTACCGGACATGGCGCCGGTAATGGCACACTCGATGTTGCCCTCCCGTAGACTCGACACGATCTGCGCAAACGGGATATTGACGGGAATACCGCCGAGGGCGCCAACAAAATCGGCCTGCCCAGCAGATGACACGCGAATGCGGCGCCCCGACAGGTCGGCCAGACCGGTGAGCGGTTTTTCGCAAAAAATGACCTGCGCGGGATAGGTGTAGATGGCCAGCACTTCGATTCCATGCTGGTCTCGCAGGGTCTTCTCCAGATAGGGACGAAAGGCGGCCAGGCTGGTTTTCAAACTCGCCATATCCGGATTGAGGCCTGCCAGATCGGGGGCGGTGTACTGCGGGTACTTGGCTGAGAGGGAACTCATCAGCGTGGTACCAAAGGGCACCACACCCATCTGCAAAAGCCGCAGCATCTCGGGGCCGGGAATACCTGCGCGATCAAAGGCCACAATATCGGCACTGAACCGGCCCCCACTGAGACGCGCCAGCTCTTTAGACCAAAACGGCTCCTCCCAACGCGTAAATTGGGTCAGTGTTGCCAGCCCACCGACCACCCGCAATTTGTACGGTACTGGCCCGGTTGCGGACACCAGCATTTGCGCCATCGCCGCGCTGGCGCACAGGATCCAGATCGTGGCCCCAAGCGCTGCAAGGCGATAGCGCCGATTTTTCTCAATGTGCATCTTTGCCTAGGTTATGGCACCCGTTAATACGTGCCCGTATACGCACCGCCATCGGCCAGCACGTTCTGCCCATTGATGTAGCCCGCGTGCATGCTACACAAAAAGGCGCAGATGGCACCAAACTCCTGCGGGGTACCAAAACGCTTCGCCGGGATGCCCTGGCGGCGGGCATCGCGCAGCGCCTCGACCGATTGACCTGTTTTTTGGGACATGGCCTGCATCGTGGTCTTGATACGGTCGGTGTCAAACACCCCAGGCAGCAGGTTGTTGATCGTTACGCCCTGGGCCGCGAGCCCACTGCGGGCTACGCCAGCCACAAAGCCGGTCAGGCCACTGCGCGCGCCATTGGACAGGCCCAGCACATCAATCGGGGCCTTCACTGAACTGGACGTGATGTTGACGATGCGCCCAAAACCGCGTGCCGCCATGCCGTCCACCGTGGCCTTGATCAGCTCTATGGGAGTGAGCATGTTGGCGTCCACCGCCTTGATCCAGGCTTCGCGGTCCCAATCACGGAAATCGCCAAGAGGGGGGCCGCCTGCGTTGGTGACCACGATGTCAAAGTCACGGCGCATTGCGAACACCGCTGAGCGCCCCGCCTCGGTGGTGATATCTTGTGCACAAAAAAGCACGCTAGCCCCGGTGGAACCTACGTAGTCAGTTATCAATTTGGTAGCAGAAGCCTCCAGAGCCTCAGCACCCCGGGCAACGATGAGCACGTTGACGCCCTCTTGCGCCAACGCCTGCGCACACCCCAAACCCAAACCCCGGCTGGCGCCACACACCAAAGCCCATTTACCGCGAAGTCCCAAATCCATGTTCGTGCCCCTGTACTGTTGTTGTTATATCAAACTGTCACGACGGATGATACGGACTCGCGGCACCAGCCCGGCCGGTCGCCGGGCTTACGAACCGGAGACGTCCAGAAAGGACTCTTTGGCCGGAAAGTTCTCCACCATCCACTGGCGGTCCAGCGCGAGCGCAAAAATGACATCCTGCGGCAACTCATCGACCGCCGCCTGAGGCGCATGGGGGTTATCGGCCAACAGTGCAGCCAGATGAACCGCCGCGCCCAGGCCATCAAAAGGCTTCGCCGTCATCGGGCTGCTGGCGTTTTGCAGGGCATCCACGATGGCCTGCGGAAAATTCCAGCGGCGCGCCAATACCGCTGTAACCTGCGCTTCGTCAAAACCGAGCAGACTCTGCTCGCGTTCCCAGCGGACACGCGCCCGGTGGGGCGGTGCCTCGATTTCAGCCAGCGCGTCAGGTGATCGCTGGCCAATCAGCAACTCCCCCAGGCGCAACATCATGCCAATCAGCCACGCTTGCTGGCCATCCATCTCCGCTCGTTTTGCCAGCCACTGGGCATAAGCAGCGCAGGCCATGCTGGATTTCCAGAACTCAGCGCGGCTAAAGCCCTCCACGGCGGGAAAGGTGCTCCGAAAACTGGTGGCCAAGGCCAGCGCCCTGACCTGCGACATGCCCAGCACGGCAATTGCGCGTTCCAGCGACTCCACCTGTCGGCTGAGGCCGAAGGACGCGCTATTGGCCTGACGCAAGAGATTGGCCGTCAGGGCCGGGTCCTGGGCAATGATTTTTTGCACTTCCCCGGCAGTGGCGTCGTTGTCGTTCAGGGTACGAACCAGCGCGCGGGCAACCTCGGACATGACGGGAAGTCGTGCAGACTCAAAAAACGCAGCAAGGGTGGGCATCGGTGGATTTTATTTCAGGCTCTTGCCCGGCTGCACACAAAAACACCGGCAATCACCAGCGCAGTGCCCGCCACCAGCCATGCGGTGAACGGTTCGCCCAGCAACACCACGCCCATGATCATGGTGGACATGGGGCCCACCATGCCAACCTGCGCCGCCAGCCCGGAACCGATGCGCTCAATGGCCATCATCACCATCATCACCGGCACCACGGTGCACAGGGTGGCATTGAGCACCGAGAGCCAGACCACCTCGGGCGCAACCGCCAGCACGGTGTCCAGCGGACGCAGAATCACATACTGCGCAATGCACAGCACGCAGGCCACCGAGGTCGCCAGCCCCACCAGACGCATGGAGCCCAGGCGCTGCACCAGCTCGCCGCTGTAAAACAGGTACAGCGCGTAGCTCACGGCGCTCAGAAACACCAGCACCGCACCCAGCGCCACGTGGGCGCCCTGCAGCGTGACCTCATGACCAAACACCAGCAGCACACCGGCGTAGCTGATCGCCATGCCCACGGCTTGGCGCCGCCCGATACGCCGCCCGAACAGTACCCACCCCAGCAGCAGAACCAGCGTGGGGTTGAGATACAGAATCAGCCGCTCAAGGGAGGCGGTGATGTACTGCAGCCCGGCAAAGTCCAGAAAGCTCGCCAGGTAATAGCCGGTGACGCCCAGCCAGAGAATGCCCAGCATGTCTTTGCGCGTCAGCGGTGGCGGCTTGCGGCCGTCCCGGGTGCGGCTCGCCCACCAGGTCATGCCCAGAAAAAACGGCAGCGCAAACAGCATGCGCAACATGATGAGCGTGACCGCGTCCACGCCATGGCGATACGCCAGCTTGACGATGATGGCCTTGCCGCTGAACGCAATGGCACCCAGCGTGGCCAACAGCAATCCCGGTGCTATTGATTTAGTAGCTGCTTGCGCAGGTTTTACGGGGGCTAGAGCCACTTTTTACTAAAATTTTCAGATGCTGACACCGCACACATCAGGATCTGAGTGCACGGATGTGTGCTGACACGACGACCAGTTGCGCCCCATCCATGCGCGCAATGAACTTGCGGCTGACGGAGGCAATAAGTTTCACCGATCCCGACATGCCCAGCCGTGCCGACTGCTCGGCCACAAAGCCCATTTTTGCCAGCTTGAGTGCCCGCAGGAAGTAGTAGTCCATGCCACTCTCAATGAGTTCCTCCACCAAATCAGCCAGCCGGTCGCGGTGCGCTTCGGGGTTGGGGGCCAACTCCAGCGCGCCCAGTGTTGCGTCGGTTTTGGCACGCAGCGCCTGCGAATGGTAGAAGCGCATGAAGGGCTCAGCCGCCACCGGTTTGACCTTTGCCTTTGCTGCAGTCCTGGCGGTGGTCTTGGGAGCGGGTTTTGTTGCAGTTTTCGTTGCGGTTTTCGCTGATGAGGCCATTATTTTTCGTCCTGTTTTATTACACTTGAAACGCGCTGCACCGCAGTAACGCCCAGCAACACCAGGGCACCCGCCACTACGCCCACCAAGGCATTGAGCAACAGAGGCAGCACCGCCTGCACCACGCCGGATGAACCGGCCATCTCCAGCAGCGCCTGCACCCCGTGGTGCAAAGGCCCCAGCCCGTGCACCAGGATGCCACCGCCCACCAGAAACATGGCGGCCGTACCGACCACCGCCAGGATTCGCATCAACCACGGAGCGGAGTGCACCAGGCCCGTTCCCACAGCTTGCAGCGTCCGGGTCCACAGTCCCGCTCCCGGGCGCCGGCTCAGATACAGCCCGGCGTCATCCAGCTTCACGATACCCGCCACAAAACCATACACGCCGAACGTCATCACCACTGCAATGCCGCTGAGCACCACCAATTGGGTTGTCCATGGGCTGTCTTGCACCGTGCCGAGCGTGATGGCAATGATCTCGGCCGACAAAATGAAATCGGTACGAATGGCTCCCTTCACCTTGTCACGCTCCAGAGTCAGCAGGTCCACGGATGGGTCGACAACCGCCTGCATCAGGGCCTCTGCGTGGGCCTCGTCTTCTTTTTTGCTGTGAAAAAACTTGTGTGCCAGTTTCTCAAAACCCTCCAGGCAGAGGTAGGCGCCGCCCACCATCAGCAAGGGCGTCACCGCCCAGGGAATGACGATGCTAATCACCAGGGCCGAAGGAACCAGAATGAGCTTGTTCAGCAGCGAGCCCTTGCACACCGCCCACACCACCGGCAACTCCCGGTCTGCGGTGACGCCCGCCACCTGCTGGGCGTTGAGCGCGAGGTCGTCTCCCAGCACACCCGCCGTCTTTTGGGCAGCCACTTTGGAGAGCACGGCAACATCGTCCAGAATGGTGGCGATGTCATCTAAAAGGGCGAGTAAGCTGCTTGGCATAAGGTACTAATTTAACAGCCATGCGTATCGACCCTCAGCAACTCGCTCCTGCTCCCACCATGCTGGACGTTGAAGCGTCGGGTTTTGTCCGCCGCACTGGACACATTGGGATGCGCAGGCCGAAGCGACCCACCACATTCCGCACGATGAACCTCCAGCTGGCATGCCAGACGGTCTACACGGATGGCTGGGTCAACCACTACAGTTGACTGGGCGCCCTATTTGATGCGGCAGACATGACACCCCGCTTCAAGCTGGAAAACCTGCACGCATTGCTAAGCGACAACGAGGCGGACCAGTGGCATACCGTCAAGGCGCAGATCGGCAGCGAGCGCTGTGTGCAGCGCCTGCGCGGTACGATGGTTACCCATCAAAAACCTGATTGAGGAGACCCCCGCCATGACGATGACTGTTGATGTTGAACTGGGCTACGAGTTTGATGTAAAGGCACCGGCCAAAGAGGTATTCGAGGTGCTGGCCGATGTGCCGACATCGGCCAGCTTCTACCCGAATGTCGAACAACTGGTGGACCTGGGCAGTGGAGCCTACCGCTGGGAAATGGAAAAGATCGGCATTGCACAAATCCATCTGCAAACGATCTATGCATCCAAATATGTGTCCAACAAGGCCAAGGGCACCGTCGTCTGGACACCCGTCAAAGGCGAAGGCAACGCGCTGGTGTCAGGCAGCTGGAAGATCACCAGCAACAAAAAGTCCACCAATGTGGTTCTCACGGTGAAAGGTGAACTTACCATTCCACTGCCTGCCCTGACGAAAATGGTCGCTTCGCCCCTGGTGGAGGCCGAGTTCGAAAAACTGACCGAGCAGTACATCGACAACCTCATCCAGCGCTTTGGCGGAGAGGTCTGAACGGTTATTCAGCTGAAATCAGCGTCAAGCACCACCCGGTAGCGAGCTTTGCCTGCGCGCAGGTGGTCCAGCGCATCATTTACGCAGCTCATGGGAAAGTGCTCCACCTGCGGCGCAATACCGTGGCGGGCAGAAAACGCGAGCATTTTGGCCAGCACGGTCGGCGATGGAGTCGGCGAGGCCGAAATACTGCGCTGCCAGGACAGCAAGCCGCCCGTGCGCACCTTCATGGCCTCGGTCACCACGCCCACCATATGCAGTCGGCCCTTGGGTGCCAGTGTGGCCAGCAACGCATCCCACTCCAGGCTGGCACCCGCTGTCACCAGCAAAAAGTCCAGACTGCCAGCAATGGCCTTGAGCGCAGTCACATCCACGCTGGACACGGTATGGTGCGCGCCCAGCAACAAGGCCTCTTCGCGTTTGGACGGCGTGGAGGTAAACGCGGTGACCTCGCAGCCCCAGGCCCGGGCAAATTTCACCGCCAGGTGCCCCAAACCGCCAATACCGACCACACCGACCCGGTCGGTGGGCTGGATGCCATGAATCACAAACGGCAAAAAGGCGGTGCCGCCACCACACATCAGCGGCCCCGCACTCGCCGGGTCCAGGCCCTCTGGCAGGGGCAAACTCCAGCTCCAGTGCGCGCGCACCTTGTCGGCAAAGCCGCCATGCCGCCCCACAATAGTGGGCTGGCGCCGGGCACACAGATTTTGCTCACCGCCCATGCAAAAATTGCAGTGGCAGCAACTGTTGCTGTGCCAGCCCAGACCCACGCGCTGGCCCACGCTTCGGCCTTTGGTCTGTGCGCCCACTGCAACAATGGTTCCCACTACCTCATGACCGGGCACCAGCGGATACGTGGCCAGGAACCACTCGCTGTCAACCATGGCCAGGTCGGAGTGGCACACACCGCAGTGTTCCACGGCAATTTCCACGTCTTCGGGGTGCAGGGCACCGGGGTCAAAATCCAGGCGCTCCAGAGCACTGCCGGCCTGTGTGGCGGCCCATCCACGGAAGAGAGTCATGTTGTCAATCCTCAAATAGCGGGGAGGTTACGCCTTTTGGCGCTCCATCGGGGGCGCGGTTGTAACGCCTGCGACTGCGCCAACCCGGCGCATAATCAGCGCGGCATTGGACTTGGCCAATGCGCACCTCCCCGTTCGCCAGAAAACAAGAGCTATTCACTATGCATCGCGTCGCCATCAGCAGCACCGGCCTATTCACGCCGCCCGAAGTCATTACCAACGAAGAACTGGTAGCCGCATTCAACCAGTACGCAGCGCTGGAGAACGCCCAGTACGCAACCGAAATTGCTGCAGGCACCCACACCGCCGTGACCGACTCCAATGTGGAGTTCATTGAAAAAGCGTCCGGCATCAAGCGCCGCTATGTCATGAACAAGTCCGGCGTGCTGGACCCCCGGCGCATGCGCCCCGCGTTCAAACCGCGCCCGGATACCGAAATTTCCATGATGGCCGAGATCGGCGTCAAAGCCTGCCAGGACGCCCTGACCGCAGCCGGCAAAACCGCCGCCGATGTGGATGCAGTGATGTGCGCCAGTGCCAACATGCAGCGTGCCTACCCCGCCATGGGCGTGGAAATTCAAACCACACTGGGCGTGCAGGGCTATGCGTTTGACATGAACGTGGCCTGCTCATCCGCCACGTTTGCGATCGAAATGGCGGTGAACGCTGTGCGCACGGGCTCTGTCCGCGCGGTATTGGTAGTTAACCCCGAAATCACGTCCGCTCACCTGGCCTGGAAAGACCGCGACTGCCACTTCATCTTTGGCGACGTATGCACCGCCATCCTGATTGAGCGGCTGGACCTGGCCCCGGCCGGTGCCTTCGAGATCCTGGGCACCCGCCTGCTCAGCACGTTTTCCAACAACATCCGCAACAACGCCGGCTTCATGTCCCGTGCGGAAGACCGCAACCCGGAAGACCGCGACCAGCTCTTTCAGCAAGAGGGCCGCAAAGTGTTTAAAGAGGTGTGCCCCATGGCGGCCGAGCATATTTCTGGCCATCTGGCGTCACTGGACCTGACACCCGCCGATATGCGCCGTTTCTGGCTGCACCAAGCCAACCTGTCCATGAACCAGTTTATTGGCCGCAAGCTGCTGGGGCGCGATGCCACGCAAGAAGAGGCACCGGTGATTCTGGATGAGTTTGCCAACACCGCATCCGCCGGCTCCATCATTGCGTTTCACCGCCACAAGACTGACTTCCAGCCGGGCGAAGTGGGAGTGATCTGCTCGTTTGGAGCGGGCTACTCCATTGGCAGCGCGGTGGTCAGGAAAACCTGACTAACTTTCACGTTAAGCGAGGGCGCGTTTCAGGCGAATCTCTTCCACTTTGACGTTGCCAATGGGCACCGTCTTGGCGCTGTTCATTTCGCGCTTGAAACCGGCCAGTTCGTGAAAGCGCATCGCACGGTCATTGGCAATGGGCACCCATACGGTCACGTTGGTACAACCCTCTTCCAGCAAGCCGTCACGCGCGGCATCCCACAAGGCAAGACCGGCACCCAGGCCCCAATAGTCCTGGTCCACGTAAATGTGCCAAATCTCACCGGTGGTGGGGGGCGTGCCTTTATCGCGCGAACGGTCAAAACCCACAAAGCCGACTATTCTGTCGCCAAAGACCGCCACATGCACCTGGGGCTCTGCGTATTCAATGGCCTCACGCCAGTGGGCCTGGGTCTTTTCCAGGGCGGCGACCGGAACGGGTGCGTCGGGCACGACGGATTTGAAGGCCTCGCACACGGTGGCGTTGTGAAGATCGGCAATGCCTTTGGCGTCGCGCAAGGTAGCGGGACGAACCGTGAAAGTAGTCGTGATGGACATGTCTGAGCGTTAACCTGAAGCGGAAAATTGAAAAATGGAGGTAGATTGTCGCTGCAAACCGGCCGCAGACCTTCCGCACGGTCAATGCGGACTCTTGTCCGGTTTTTCAAACATGCCATATCAAAGCACGACCTACCGCATCACCGTGGAGCCCGGAAACTGGCAATTCACCGCCAGCGAACCACAGACGGTTCTGCAATCGGCCCTGCTCGCAGGGCTGGAGTTGCCCAGTTCATGCCGCAACGGCACCTGCCGCACGTGCATGTGTCGCCTGACGCAGGGGCACATCCGCTACCAGATTGAATGGCCAGGCGTGAGCGCAGAAGAGAAGTCGGAAGGCTATTTTTTACCGTGTGTTGCGCATGCGCAATCGGATCTGGTGATAGAGCAGCCGCTGGCCAAGCCGAGTTCAACTCTTCACGTCACCTAGGGTCAACACTATTGTCTGGCGCAGGCATCCCATCAAGAATGGGCACCTCTTTTGACTGGACCCCCTCAATGACTGATCCCATCACCGTATCTCCCGGCGACTTGCCACTGCAATGCCTGTACCGATGGGAGCGTGAGCGCGGCAACCAGGTTTACTTGACCCAGCCGACCGGTGGTGGAGACGTCAAGGACATCACTTGGGGCGAAGCCGCCGACGAGGTGCGCCGCATGGCGAACTGGCTGCAGGCGCAAGGTTGGCCCGCCGGCAGCCGGGTCGCCATCCTGGGGAAAAACAGTGCCCACTGGATACTGGCTGACCTGGCCGTCCTGATGGCAGGCTATGTGTCCATTCCCATCTACCCCACGTTCAATGGCGAAGCGCTGTCCTACATCCTGCAGCACAGCGAGGCGCGCGCCTGCTTTGTCGGCAAAATGGACGACACTGGTAATTTACAGACTGGCGTACCAGCAGGAGTACAGCTGATTGCCCTGCCCCTGGCACCCAATATCAAAGCGGCACTGTGGAGCGATGTGATCGCCAAAAGCGCCCCCCTGCAAGGCGCACCTGCGCCGGACATGGATGCGATTTGTACCATCATTTATACCTCCGGCACCACGGGCAAGCCCAAGGGCGTGGTGCATACCTTCCGGTCAATGGCGTGGGGGGTGACCAGCGCCACCCGGCGTGTGCGCATGGATGCCCGTGACCGCTACATCTCCTACCTGCCGCTGGCCCACGTCGCCGAGCGCATGCTCATTGAGCAGGCGTCTCTGCGCTATGGGGGGCACGTATTTTTTGCTGAAGCACTGGACACTTTCTTACAGGATTTGCAGCGGGCACGCCCCACCATCTTTTTCTCGGTTCCGCGTTTGTGGGTCAAGTTTCAACAAGGTGTTCACGCCAAAATGCCCGCGGAGAAACTGAAAAAATTACTCGGCATACCGGTAGTTGGCTGGCTGGTGCGCCGCAAGATTCTCAAGGGGCTTGGGCTCGACAAATGCCGCTTGGCCGCTGGCGGTGCCGCGCCGATGCCGGCGGATGTGCTGCAGTGGTACCGCAACCTGGGGCTGGATCTGATTGAGGTCTATGGCATGACGGAGAACTGCGGCGTTTCGCACTCCACACTGCCGGGCTCGCGCCAGGCCGGCTCGGTCGGCCTTCCGTACGACGAAGTCGAGAGCCGCATCACGCCTGCAACGGGCGAAATACAGGTGCGCTGCCAGGCGATGATGCAAGGCTATTACAAAGAGCCAGAGCAGACAGCCGAGGCGATCACAGCCGACGGCTGGTTGCGCACCGGTGACAAAGGCAAGATCGACGCAGCCGGTTTTCTCAGCATCACCGGTCGTGTCAAGGACATTTTCAAAACCAGCAAGGGCAAGTACATCGCCCCAGCGCCGATTGAAGACCTGCTGGTGCTGCACCCGGACATCGAAGCGTGTGCCGTCACCGGTGCCAACTTTGTGCAACCCTTTGCATTGGTGATGCTCTCCCAGGATGCGGTGGTGCGATCGGCGACTGCGCAAAGCAAGCGTGAACTGACCGATTCCATTGAACACCACCTCAAAGCCGTGAACGCGCGACTCGATCCCCATGAAAAACTGGACTACCTGGCCGTCATCACAACTACCTGGACACCGGAAAACGGCTTTGTCACCCCTACGCTCAAGGTCAAACGCCCCCGCTTGGAAGAGACCTATGCAGGCCAGTACGAATCGTGGTTGAGTCAGGGCAAACGGGTGGTGTGGGTCAACCCGTGAGCGGTATGCTTGCGGCATGTCCGCATTGCACCGACGATTTCTCCTCGCCACACTCCTGACCCTGACGCTAGCCGCACCGGATGGCAAGGCGGCCAGTTTTGAAGACACCATGGCACAGCGCACGCTGGCCTGCACCGCCTGCCACGGCGATCAGGGCCGTGCCGGACCGGATGGCTATTACCCCCGGTTGGCTGGCAAGCCAGCGGGTTATCTGTACAACCAATTAGTCAACTTCCGGGACGGCAGGCGCCACTACGCGCTCATGACCGGGCTGATTGACCCGCTCAATGACGCCTATCTGAGAGAGATTGCGGACTATTTCTCTTCGCTTGACTTGCCCTACCCCAAGCCCAAGCCAACCGCCGCGAGCGCAGCGGTATTGGCCCGCGGCGAAGTGCTGGCAAAAAAAGGGGATGCAGCTTCACGGATTCCGGCCTGCGCGCAATGCCATGGCACAGCACTTACGGGCGTGGCACCCAACATGCCAGGCCTGCTGGGGCTGCCGCTTGACTACCTCAACGCCCAGCTGGGTGGATGGCAAACCGGGCAGCGCCACGCCAGCGCGCCGGACTGCATGGCGCAGGTGGCGAAAAAACTGGGCGATGCCGATATCAATGCCGTCGCGCACTGGTTGTCGTCACAGCCGGTGCCACCCCGTTCCCGCGCAGCGGACAAGCCCCCGCCTAAAACGGCAGGCGCGCCTGACATTGCGTGTGGAAGCGCTCCAGCGCAAGCGCTGAAAGAGGTACAAGCGCCCGCTGCGTCACCCAGTGTGACGGTGGCCCGCGGTGCCTACCTTGCACGCCTTGGCAATTGCGCTTTGTGTCACACCGCGCGGGGTGGTACGCCCTATGCCGGTGGAAGGCGAATCGAAACGCCTTTTGGCGCGGTATTTTCCAGCAACCTGACGCCCCATCCGGACACAGGCATAGGCTCGTGGTCTGCCCAGGACTTTTGGCGCGCCCTGCACCATGGCGAGTCCAAAAGCGGGCGCCTGCTGTACCCGGCGTTTCCTTACACCAACTACACCCACGTAACCCGGGACGACTCGGATGCCCTCTACACCTATTTGCAAAGCCTGCCCCCCGTCAACAAGCCCAACACCGCGCATGCCCTGCGCTGGCCGTACAGCACACAGTTGGCGCTCACCGCGTGGCGAACACTGAGCTTTACCGCGGCACCTGAAGCAGTGTCGTCTTCGACCGATGCAGGCAAGACGGCCGAATGGAACCGCGGTGCTTACCTGGTGCGGGGTCTTGGCCATTGCAGTGCATGCCACTCAAGCCGCAATGCGTTGGGCGCAGTGGATGAGAGCAAGGCGCTGGCTGGCGGAACAGTGCCTGCAAGCAACTGGTATGCCCCCTCGCTACTCGGCCAGCATGAAGCTGGCGTTTCTGGCTGGAGCACCGGCGATATCGCGGCGCTGATGAAAATCGGCATTGCGGGCGGTGGCCAAGTCAGCGGCCCCATGGCGGAAGTCGTGCTCAACAGCACACAGTACCTGTCGGATGCCGATGCCAACGCAGTGGCGGTGTATTTGAAGGCTTTGCCATCCCTTCGTTCGGCCACCCCTGCGGACACCCTCCCCCAGGCAGGCCGCGCAGATTCCGCCGGCGTGGGCGCAAAGAGCTACAAGAAGTACTGTGCCGAGTGCCACGGCAGTCAGGGTCTGGGAGAGCCTGGGGCCTACCCCGCCTTGGCCGGCAACCGTGCCGTCAATCTGGCCAATCCTGCCAACCTGGTCCAGATTGTGTTAAGTGGTGGCTTTGCGCCTGCCACTGCGGGTAATCCACGACCCTTTGGCATGCCGCCGTTCCAGTTGCGCCTCAGTGATCCGGAACTGGCAGCGGTACTGACGTACATCCGCACTGCGTGGGGTAACACGGGCGGCGCGGTCAGCGAGTTTGATATAAACAGACTCCGCCCCGCCCCAACCCGTTAAGGTATGCCCATGCACTCTGCAAAGACCATTTTTGGTGCGTTGGTCTTGTTCGCGTTGGCTGGTTGTACCAGCCTGGTATCCACCGCGCCGGAAAAAGACAAAACCTACGCCATCACCGTGCTGCACACGAATGACCACCACGGCCGTTTTTGGAAAAACGACGATGGTGAATATGGCATGCCGGCTCGCAAGACCGTGATCGACTCCATCCGCCGCGAAGTGTCAACGGCAGGGGGCTACAGCCTGCTTCTCGACGGCGGTGATGTCAACACCGGCGTACCAGAATCAGACCTGCAGGACGCAGTGCCGGACTTCCAGGGCATGAACCTGCTGGGATATGACGCCATGGCGGTGGGCAACCACGAGTTCGACAAAAGTCCGGCTGTATTGAAAATGCAGCGCTCTCTGGCCAGGTTTCCCATGCTGTCGGCCAACATCTATTCACAGGGAATGCGTTTATTTGATGCCTATAAGGTGTTTAACCTCGGCGGAGTGCGTATTGCCGTGATCGGGTTAACCACTGAAGACACCCGGAAAATGGCAAATCCGGACAACATCCACGCCATTGAGTTTCGAAACCCCATCCAGGAAGCGACCCAAGTGGTACCCGAGGTGCGCAGCAAGGCGGACGTGGTGATTGCCGCCACCCACATGGGCCACTACGAGAACGGCAACCACGGGACCCAGGCCCCTGGCGACGTGGAAATGGCCCGCGCGGTCACGGGCATTGACCTGATAGTGGGCGGGCACACGCAAAACCCCGCCTGCATGAAGGCTGAAAACAACCTGGACAGAGCCTACGTTCCCGGGGCACCTTGCACGCCCGATCGCCAGAACGGAACCTGGATCGTGCAAGCCCATGAATGGGGCAAGTACGTGGGGCGTGCTGATTTTCAGTACCGCAACGGCGAATTCAAGCTTGTCAAATATGCGCTCATTCCCATCAATCTCAAAAGGTCGGTCAAGGGCGTTGATGGGATCGCAAGCCTAGTGAACTACACGCCCGAAATTGCAGAAGACCAGGACATGCTGGCGATGCTGCAGCCTTACCACGCGTTTGGTCAGCAAAAATTACTGGTTGATGTGGGCAACAGTGACGCGCGGTTGGAAGGTGACCGTGCCCTGGTGCGCAGCCAGCCAACCACGCTGGGTGTACTGGTCGCGCGAGCCATGATGGCCAGGACCGGGGCCGATCTTGCTATCGTGAATGCGGGTGGCGTGCGCGACTCATTGCCGGGCGGGCGGATCAACTACAAGGATGTGTTGAAAGTCCATCCGTTTGGCAATACGGTGGTCACACTGGACTTGACCGGCGCAGAACTGCTGGACTACCTCGCTGTCGCAGCAAAAATGAGCTCCGGCTCTGGTGCATTTCCCCAGTTTGGCGGTATTGTGCTGACGATCACATCGGGTGGCATTCGGGATGCCCGCATCCAGGGCAACGCTATCGACCCTGCCAGGGTTTACCGCATGGCTATCAACAGTTTCATGGCGGTGGGAGGCGATGGCTACCCCCGAATGGACGCGCATAAAAGTTTTGTGAACACCGGTTTTGTCGATGCGGATGTATTGCGAAGCTATATCGCGGCCAACAGCCCCTTGAAGGCGACTGTCTTTGAGCCCGGCAACAACGTGACCCGCAACTGATCCATGAACAACCCCGCACGCCGTAAAAAATTCCGTGTCATTCCCCGACCCGCTTACCTGTCTGGCAAAACTGGACGCACGGCGCAGGCCTTGCTCGTTGACGGCTATGCCCCGGGGCAGATGATTGAAGACCTGCGCAAGTACCAGTCCGAGCTGGAAGTGCAGAACAAGGCCCTGCGGTACAGCCAGCAGGAAGCAGAAGGCGCATCAGAGCGATTTGCAACGCTTTTTTCCAATGTGCCGCTGGCACTCATGGTGGTTGACGAAGAAGGCCTGATCCTGGCGAGCAATGCGATGGCTCTGCGGCTGCTGCAGCCACTGGAGAACGATCCACCGCTGAATTTTTTACTGCCTTTTGTTGCAGAAGGACATGCCGACGAAGTAGCTGTGGCGTTTCTGAGCGCAAAAGCTGACCGAACCAGTGAAGTCAACGAAGTGGTATTCCTCGCAGGCTCCAACGGCACATTCACAGGCGACTTGCATATCGCCCGTATTGAAAATCCGCTGGATGAGTTGGCACATTTCATCTGCGCCATCATCGATCAGCGACCCTTGCTTGCACAACGGCATGCGCTGCAGGAAAGCGCGGTGGTGCTGCGTCAACGCAACGAAGACTTGCTGCTGAGCGAAAAACGCATGGCGGCGATCATCAACTCGTCACTGGACGCCATTTTGTGTGTGGATGAAAACCAATGCATTACCGTATTCAATCCCGCAGCCACCACCCTCTTCGAGTGCCCTGCTGAAATGGCCTTTGGGAGCAAACTCGGGCGGTTTTTGCCACACGTGGAAAACGCGCTGGTCGCAGGGATCGCGTCGTCGCAGACGACGCTCGGTGAGTTCCAGGCCACCACCCTGCTGGGCAAGGACATATTTGTTGAAATCAGCGTGTCACTTGAAAGGCGATTGCGCGCCCGGTCTCCCTTGATTCAGCCGTTGATGGCTGCTGCAGAGCCGCGCAGCGAATACCCCCCCCCTGGCGCTGTCACCACCATTTTTGCCCGCGATCTGACTGCCAAAAAGCTGGCTGAGGCCCGTCGGGTGACCCTGGAAACCCAACTGCGGGAATCGCAAAAGATGCAGGCAATGGGCACCATGGCCGGTGGCATTGCCCACGATTTCAACAATATTCTGAGTGCCATTCTCGGCAACGTCGACCTGGCGAAGCAGGACACGCCCCAGGGTGCCCCGGCACGGACCAGCCTGCAAGAAATTGAAAAGGCCGGAAGACGCGCCCGCGATCTGGTGCGGCAAATTCTCACATTCAGCCGCAATGAGCCACCCAAACGCATCCCGATCCAGCTGGCCGAGGTTGTGCAGGAGACGGCACGACTGGTCAGGGTCACCCTTCCTCCTTTAGTGGATTTGAAAGTCGTCATTGACGAAGTCAGCTTCCCGGTGTTGGCCGACGCCACCCAGGTGGAACAGGCACTTCTTAACTTGTGTACCAACGCTATTCTTGCCATAGGCAGTGCAAAGGGGGCGGTCACTATCGATATGGCGAGTTGCGAATTGCTCCAGCCCCTGAGTGGCCGCGTCGGACTACCTCCCGCCCGCTACGTCACACTCAGAGTCACGGACACCGGTCGGGGAATGTCTTCTGAGACGATGGGGCGCATTTTCGAGCCTTTTTTCACCACCCGCGTGGTCGGACAGGGAACAGGCCTCGGACTGTCCGTCGTACACGGCATCATGCAAACGCACCAAGGCGCTGTCGACGTACAAAGTGCGCCAGGCCACGGCAGTGTGTTCACGCTGTATTTTCCAACTACCGAAGAACAACCGCAAGCCCCCGTCATTGAACCCCTTCACGCAGAACCGGTGCAGGGCAATGGGCGTCACGTGATGTATGTGGATGACGATCAGGCGCTGGTGTTTTTGATGGCACGGGTGCTCACGCGAAAAGGCTTCAAAGTGACAACGTTCAGCGACCCTCTGGAAGCCAAGGCTGCATTGGAGGACAACCCGGAGGCCTTTGACTTACTTGTAAGCGACTACAACATGCCTGGCTACAGCGGAATCGAACTTTTGCGTGACGCCAAACGGATTCGGCCGGATTTGCCCGTGGCGCTGGCCTCCGGGTATGTCACTCCGGAGCTGGAGCAAAGCGCCATACAGGAGGGCGCCAGCGCGCTCATCTACAAACCCAACGACGTCAACGAGTTCTGCGAAACCGTGCAGCGCTTAGTGACCGATAGCGATGCAGCCTGATGTGATACATGATGGTGTCCCCATAAGGTTCGTTCATGTGGACGACACCGTCCTGGTGCTGGACAAACCCGCGGGGCTTCTTTCGGTGCCCGGTCGCGGCCCCGACAAGCAAGACTGTCTGAGTGCCCGGGTTCAAGCGCAGTACGCGGATGCGCTGGTGGTTCACCGACTGGATATGGCTACCTCTGGCCTGATCGTCATGGCGCGCAGTGCCACGATGCAACGAGCCCTCAGCAGTGCTTTTGAGCACCGTCTGGTGCGCAAACGGTACGTGGCGGTGGTCAACGGGCACCTGGACGCAACCGATGTCGAATGGCAGGCGATCGACCTGCCCATTGGGGTCGACTGGCCCAATCGCCCTCGCCGGGTCATCGACCCGCAAAACGGGCAACCGAGCACGACCCGTTTTCGGGTGATGCACGCAGACCCTTTGAACAACACCACCCGTGTCGAGCTTGAACCGGTTACCGGCCGTACCCACCAGCTGCGCGTTCACCTGTTGGCCATCGGACACCCCATTCTGGGAGACATGCTGTACGGGCCCGCTGAGGCAGCCGCGAGGTCACCTCGCCTGCTGCTGCATGCCTGCGCACTGGCGTTCGCACACCCCCACGATGGGGAGCTGCTGCAACTCGCAAGCCCGGCCGATTTTTGAGGCCAAAGGCTCGGCAAGACCACGAAGCGGCACGCCCGCTTCCCTGCGCCTAAAATGCAACAGTGACCACCATACTCAACGCCGACCTCCATTGCCACTCCATCGTCTCCGATGGCACGCTCACACCTGAAGCCCTGGCCGCGCGTGCCAGCGCAAATGGCGTCGAATTGTGGGCGTTGACTGACCACGACGAAGTCGGCGGACAACACCGTGCGGCGGCTGCCGCCAAAGCCGAGGGCATGCGTTACCTGACAGGGACTGAAATCTCGGTCACCTTCGTAGGCCAGACTGTGCACATCGTCGGTTTGGGGTTTGATCCCGATGATCCGAACCTGCTAGAAGGGCTGCGTCAGACACGGGGCGGGCGCGAGCAACGGGCCATGGAAATGTCGGATGGCCTGGCAAAAGTGGGAATCAAGGGAGCTTATGAAGGCGCACTCAAGTTTGTTGGCAACCCGGAACTCATCTCCCGCACCCACTTTGCGCGTTTTCTGGTCGAAAGTGGTGTGTGCAAGGAAACCAATGAAGTGTTCCGCAAGTTCCTGACCGAAGGTAGGCCGGGCTTTGTTCCGCACCGCTGGGCTTCACTCAAGGATGCCGTCACCTGGATAACCCGGGCTGGGGGCATGGCCGTCATTGCACACCCAGCGCGGTACAAATTCACTCCGAACGAGGAGTTCGCGCTCTTCACCGAATTCAAGGCGCATGGCGGCCAGGGTGTTGAAGTGGTCACGGGTAGCCACAGTGCGGCCGAGTACATCATTTACGCCGATGCGGCACGTGAGTTCGGATTGGCTGCGTCCAGAGGCAGCGACTTCCACAGCCCCGACGAGAGTCACACGGAACTGGGCACCCTGCCCTACCTGCCAGGCAACCTGACTCCGGTGTGGGAAGCGCTGGCTTCGCGCATTCAATAACCCCCCACAAACCCTTTTCCCGACTACTGAGACCCTTTCAACGGCATGGCCCAATATTTCGAAGTACATCCAGAGAATCCCCAGCCACGGCTACTGAAACAGGCGGTATCCCTTTTGGAGAAGGGCGGCATTCTGGCCGTACCCACCGACTCCAGCTACGCCCTGGTCTGCCATCTGGACGACAAAACTGCTGTTGACACCATGCGCCGCATCCGGGGCGTTGACGACAAACACCACCTCACGCTGCTATGCCGTGATCTGAGCGTATTGGCCAGCTATGCCAAGGTCGATAACACGCAATTTCGCCTGCTCAAGGCTGCCACACCAGGCCCGTTCACTTTCATTCTGGAGGCCAGCAAGGAAGTACCGCGGCGCGTAAGTCATCCGTCACGCAAGACCATTGGGCTACGCGTTCCGGAGCATGCGGCACTCCAGGCCCTGCTAGCCCTCCACAATGGGGCGTTGCTAGCTACTACTTTAATAGCACCCGGTGAAACCGAACCGATGAACGACGCGCAGGAAATCCGCAAGCGGTTTGAACACGCCATTGCCGCCGTCATCGATGCCGGCGCCTGCCCGCTTGAACCTACCACGGTGGTCGACCTGACCACCGGCGAGCCGCAGATTATTCGGCAGGGCCGCGGCGACGTGGCCAAGCTGGGACTTTAAAACACATGAACTTTGCACACCTCATCCAAACCGTTGCACTGTACGCGCTGCCGGTACTCTTTGCCATCACCATTCATGAAGCAGCCCACGGGTATGCGGCGCGGCACTTCGGTGACAACACCGCCTGGAAGCTGGGCCGAGTCACCCTGAACCCGATGCGCCACATCGATCCGGTGGGCACCATCCTGATGCCATTGCTGCTCTACTTTGCAACATCTGGCGCGTTTTTGTTCGGTTATGCCAAACCCGTGCCGGTCCGTTTTGGCAATTTGCGCAATCCCAAGCGCGACATGATCTGGGTGGCGCTGGCAGGACCTGGCGCCAACTTTGTGCAGGCTTTGCTGTGGGGTATTCTGCTATTCGTCCTGCAGGGCTCTGGAGTTTCCGAGCCGTTTTTTCTCAAAATGTGCCAGGGCGGAGTATTGGTGAACGTCGTCATGTTTGCGTTTAACCTTTTTCCTCTGCCCCCATTGGACGGTGGACGCATTCTGGTGGGTCTGCTGCCACACCGCCAGGCGGAGTGGGTGTCACGTGTTGAGCCATGGGGCTTTTTCATTGTCATGGCACTGGTGATCATGGGCGTGGTCAGCAGCCTGTGGATGCAGCCCGTCATGGCACTGACTTTTGGCTTGCTGGACATTCTGCTAACTCCTTTTTCTGCACTGATTCGCTAGTTCACACGCTATCCATTCCATGAGTTCCACCCGCTTTCTGACCGGTATCACGACCTCCGGCACACCCCATCTGGGCAACTATGTTGGTTCTATCCGGCCGGCAGTGCAGGCCAGCCTGACAACCGGCGTGGAGAGTTTCTATTTTCTGGCCGACTACCACGCACTCATCAAAATCGATGATCCGGCGCGTATTCAGCGTTCGACTCTGGAAATCGCTGCAAGCTGGCTGGCCGCGGGGTTGAACCCCGAGCGCGTCACCTTCTACCGACAGTCTGATGTTCCGGAAATTCCCGAACTCACCTGGCTGCTGACCTGCGTCACCGGCAAAGGTGTACTCAACCGTGCACATGCCTACAAGGCGGCAGTGGATAAAAACACGGCCACAGGCCAGGACCCCGACACCGACGTCAACGCGGGGCTCTTCATGTACCCCGTTTTGATGGGTGCGGACATTCTCATGTTCAACGCACACAAAGTGCCTGTGGGGCGCGACCAAATTCAACATATCGAAATGGCGCGTGACATGGCACACAGTTTCAATCATCGGTATGGCGAGCATTTCGTGCCACCGCAAGCCGTCATCGAAGAATCCGTGGCCACACTGCCGGGGCTTGATGGACGCAAGATGAGCAAGAGCTACGACAACACGATTGCGTTGTTTGCACCACGCGATCAGCTCAAAAAACTCATCGCAGGCATCGTTACCGATTCCCGCGCGCCGGGAGAAGCCAAGGACACGGAAGGCTCTGCCCTGTTTCAGATCTACCAGGCCTTTGCCAGCGAAGACGAAACCCAGGCGCTGCGCCAAGCCTACGCCAGCGGTATTACCTGGGGCGATGCCAAACAGGTGCTATTCGAGCGCATCGACCGCGAGATTGCGCCCATGCGTGAATCCTACGAAGCATTGATCAACGACCCCAACAAAATTGAAGCGATTTTACTGGCCGGTGCTGCCAAGGCCCGCCAGGTCGCTACGCCTTTCATGGGTGCGCTGCGCCACGCCGTGGGCCTGCGCAAGCTCGGCGACAAGCCTCATGGAGCGCCCAAGAAAGCAGCGAAGACGGCCTTGCCCAGCTTCAAGCAATACCGCGAGGCAGATGGCCAGTTTCGCTTCAAGCTGGTTGATGC
>JAYTRR010000141.1:0-35249 GCA_043746005.1 Burkholderiales bacterium | reverse complement strand
GGCAGTTCTGTCATTTGGCTGCGAACGCTCTGTACCCACTGCTCTGAAATGTACAAAGGAGGTAGGTCAGGGTCTGGAAAGTAGCGGTAGTCCGCCGCATCCTCCTTGGTGCGCATGGCGCGCGTTTCTCCGGTGTCCGGGTTGAAGAGCACGGTCGCTTGCTGAATCGCGCGGCCATCTTCAATCTCTTCAATCTGCCAGCGGATCTCATAGTCAATCGCCTGCTGCATGAACTTGAAACTGTTCAAGTTCTTGATCTCGCGGCGCGTGCCCAATGCCGCACCGGGTTTGCGCACGGATACGTTGGCATCACAACGGAACGAACCTTCTTGCATATTGCCATCGCAGATGCCAATCCAGGTCACGATCTTGTGCAGTTCTTTGGCGTAGGCCACAGCCTCGGCGCTGGAGCGCATGTCGGGCTCGGTCACGATTTCTAGCAGCGGTGTACCGGCGCGGTTTAAGTCAATGCCTGACTGGCCCCCTCCACCCAATGACGCATCTTCATGCAGGGATTTGCCCGCATCTTCTTCGAGGTGGGCGCGCACCAAGCGCACCGACTTCGTTTCTTCACCCAAGAAGAATTCCACCGCGCCGCCTTGCACCACGGGGATTTCAAATTGGCTGATCTGGTACCCCTTGGGCAGGTCGGGGTAGAAGTAGTTTTTGCGCGCAAAAACGCTGACCGGGGCTAGGTGCGCTCCAATGGCCAGCCCGAACTCGATGGCGCGCTCTACCGCGCCTTTGTTCATGACGGGCAAGGTGCCGGGCAATGCCAAATCCACGGCACAGGCCTGGGTGTTGGGCTCGGCACCAAACGCGGTGGATGCGCGGCTGAAGATCTTGCTCGCGGTGGACAGCTGGGCGTGCGTCTCGAAGCCAATGATGACTTCATAGCCTGACACCAGTGGGCCCGTTGGGCGGCCCTGTTGCTGTGCTTCAAATGTGTTCACGGTCTCGCTCATGTCAGAAGCCCTCCGGCGTGTGTGCGTGCCAGTTCGTGGCTTGTTGGAAGCGGTGGGCCGCGTTGAGTAGCTTGGCTTCTTGAAAGTAATTGCCAATCAGTTGCATACCAATCGGCATGCCTTTGTCGGCGGCATTCTGCGCAAAACCCACCGGCACGCTCATGCCCGGAAGGCCTGCCAGCGAGGCGGGCAGGGTGTAAATGTCGGCCAGGTAGTTGGCCACCGGATCGTTTGACTTTTCGCCCAACTTCCACGCGACGGTAGGGGCCACAGGGCCCGCAATCACATCGCATTCCTTGAATGCATTTTGAAAGTCGTCGGCAATCATCCGGCGGATTTTTTGCGCTTGCAGGTAATACGCGTCGTAGTAACCGTGGGACAGTACGTACGCGCCAATCATGATGCGGCGCTTGACCTCGTCGCCGAAGCCTTCTGCACGGGTCTTTTTGTACATGTCGGACAGGTCGGTGTAGTGCGCCGCGCGGTGGCCAAACTTGACACCGTCAAAGCGGCTCAAGTTGGAGCTGGCTTCGGCGGGCGCAATGATGTAGTACACGGGGATGGACAACTCGGTGCGCGGCAGGCTGATGGGAACCAGCTTGGCACCCAGCTTTTCGTATTCTTTCAGAGCCGCATCAATGGCGGTCCGCACGTCGCTCGACAATCCGTCCGCAAAAAACTCCTGGGGAATACCAATACGCAGACCTTCGATGGAGTCTGATAGCCTCCGTGAAAAGTCTTCAGCGGGCACATCAATGGATGTGGAATCACGGTCCAGGTCTGGGCCGCACATGGCGCTGAGCAGCATGGCGCAATCCTGCGCCGAGCGGGCCATGGGGCCTGCCTGATCCAGGCTGGAGGCAAATGCAATCATTCCGTAGCGTGATGCACGGCCATAGGTAGGCTTAATGCCCGTGATGCCACAAAATGCGGCGGGCTGGCGGATGGAGCCTCCGGTATCCGTGCCGGTCGCGGCAGGCGCGAGCCTCGCTGCGACGGCGGCGGCGCTACCGCCGGATGAGCCGCCGGGAATGCGATCCAGGCCCCACGGGTTGCGCACGGGCTCTACCGTGCTGTGGCCGACGGGCGCAATCGCCGAGTTTTCGTTGCTAGAACCCATGGCGAACTCGTCGCAGTTGAGCTTGCCCAAAGTAACCACGCCCTGCGCTGCCAGATTGGCGACCACGGTCGCATCAAAGGGCGAGTGGTAGTTCTTCAGCATGCGTGACCCAGCCGTCGACACAAAGTCTTTGGTGACAAAGATGTCCTTGTGGGCGATGGGTATCCCTTCCAGTACCCCGGCTGTGCCGTTGGCAATGCGGGCGTCAGCCGCGCGTGCCTGCGCCAGCGTAGTTTCTTCCTGGATCTCGACATACGCGCCGAGGTCTGAATGGGCGCGGCTTCGCGCCAGAAAGTGGCTGGCAAGTTCAACAGCCGAAACCTGCTTGCTGCGCAGCGCCTCGGCCAATGCGTGGACGCTCAGGTCGTGAAGGTCCTGAGAGTCAGTGGTTTTGAAGGACGTCATCGTGTACTTTTTAAATTATTCAATCACCTTGGGCACCAGAAAGAGCCCGCGCTCCACCGCCGGCGCGCTGCGCTGGTTGGCTTCGCGTTGATTGGGCTCACTCACCCGGTCTTCCCGCAGGCGCAATGCGATGTCGGACAGAACGACGACGGGGTGGGCCAGCGGCGTGATGCCGGTGGTGTCCACTGCCCGCATCTTCTCCACAATCGCGAAAAAATCGTTCATTTGACCCAGCAGACGATCACTTTCGGCGGGCTGCAGTTCCAGGCGCGCCAGATTGGCAATGCGCGCGATATCAGTAGATGTCAGGGACATGGTGCGTTTAGAGTTGAAACCAAAGGTAAATCGAGCCTGAACGCGCTCTTTTGGGCGGGTTATTCACAGGCAATCGGTTATTATCCTGCCTTTGGTCTAAGTCTCGCAAAAACTCGAAACTTGACACTAATCTTACGATTTTTAACGATAAAACTGTGGTGATGGCCGGCCGAAGTGCCTGTTGTGCCCGAGAGGAATTTTGATGTTTGGTGCATTTCGTCGGTATTTTTCTACCGATCTGGCGATTGACTTGGGTACAGCCAACACCCTGATTTTTGTACGCGGACAGGGCATTGTTCTGGATGAGCCCTCCGTAGTCGCCATTCGTCACGAAGGCGGACCCCAGGGTAAAAAGACGATTCAGGCCGTCGGCAAGGAAGCCAAAGCCATGTTGGGCAAGGTCCCCGGCAATATTGAAGCCATTCGCCCCATGAAAGACGGCGTGATTGCCGACTTCACGGTGACCGAGCAAATGCTCAAGCAGTTCATCAAGATGGTGCATCCGCGCGGAATTTTTCGCCCCAGTCCGCGCATCATCATTTGCGTGCCTTGCGGTTCTACCCAAGTTGAGCGTCGTGCCATTCGTGAATCCGCGTTGGGCGCGGGTGCCAGTGATGTGTACCTGATTGAAGAGCCCATGGCCGCCGCAATTGGCGCAGGCCTGCCCGTATCGGAGGCCAGCGGCTCCATGGTGGTGGACATTGGCGGCGGCACCACCGAGGTGGGTGTCATCAGCCTGGGCGGCATGGTCTACAAAGGGTCGGTCCGCGTGGGTGGCGACAAGTTTGACGAAGCCATCATCAATTACATTCGCCGCAACTACGGCATGCTGATCGGTGAGCCCACGGCAGAATCCATCAAGAAAAAAATCGGATCGGCATTCCCCGGCTCCGAGGTCAAGGAAATGGAAGTGCGCGGACGCAATCTGTCCGAAGGCGTACCACGCAGCTTCACCATCTCCAGCAACGAAATTCTCGAAGCGCTGACCGATCCGCTGAACAACATTGTCTCGGCGGTCAAGAACGCGCTGGAGCAGACCCCGCCTGAGTTGGGTGCCGACATTGCCGACCGCGGCATGATGCTCACGGGCGGCGGCGCCCTGTTGCGCGACCTGGATCGCCTGCTGGCCGAAGAAACTGGCCTGCCTGTGCTGGTGGCTGAAGACCCTCTGACCTGTGTGGTGCGCGGTTGCGGCATTGCGCTGGAGCAGATGGAGCGTCTGGGCTCCATTTTCACCAGCGAATAATCGCCGGAATCAGCGATGCCACTTGGTACGCTGGACAGAGCGCCACCTCCCTTTTTTCGCCAGGGGCCTTCGGCCCTGTCCAAACTGGCCGTGTGCAGCGCTTTGGCACTCTTGCTCATGGTGGCGGACGCGCGGTTCAAGGTTATGCAGCCCTTGCGTGTGGCGCTGGCGACTGTGTTGTACCCGGTGCAGTGGCTGGCATTGCGCCCCGTAGTCCTGATTCAGGCAGGGAGCCAATATTTTTCCTCCATGACCGCGGCCCAGGCGGTGCAAGAGGAGGCGCTGAAGAAGCGCAATCTGCAGTCGCAACGGGCCAATCAGGTGGAGCAGCTGTCACTGGAAAATGCGAGATTGCGCAAGCTGCTCGGATTACGGGAGCGTTTGCAGTCTTCCGGTATGGCGGCGCAAGTTCTTTACGATGCAGCCGACCCCTACAGTCGGAAAGTTTTCATTGACAAAGGCATGGCGGACAAGGTGGGTTTGGGTTCTCCGGTTCTCGACGAGGCCGGTGTGCTCGGGCAGGTCACCCGGGTCTATCCATTGGTTAGCGAGGTGACCCTGATTACCGATAGGGACCACGCCATTCCGGTGCTGAACACCCGAACCGGCGCGCGGGGTGTTGCTTTTGGCGATATCAGCACGCATGCTGACGCTCTGGAGTTGCGCTTCATGGCAGCCAACGCCGATGTGGCGGCGGGCGATCTGTTGACAACCAGTGGCGTCGACGGCGTGTACCCACCCGGTCTTCCTGTCGCGCGAGTCGAGAAAGTGGAGCGCCGCGTTGACGCAGTGTTCGCCCGCATTTATTGCGTGCCGCTGGCGTTGGTTTCGGGTTCAGGGCATGTCATGGTGCTGGAGCCCTTGTCCACCCAGATCCCGGCACGGCCAGCGGCTGACTTGCCAGTCGCGCCGTCCAAACGAGGTACCTCGAAATGAGTGCCTCGCGCTTTTGCTCTGTGCGCACGGAGTCATCCTCATGATCATGCGGCCCGGTCAGCAGTTGCTGTTGCCAGCTAACCCCCTGTTTGTCTGGGGTAGCCTGCTGGTTGCGCTGTTGCTCAACATGGTGCAGAACATGGGCCTCTGGGGGCGCGCTGCCTGGACTCCCGATGTTCTGGCCGTGGTGCTGGTCTTTTGGGCTGTGCACCAGCCGTTGCGGGTCGGAATTGTGACGGCATTTGTGTTTGGTTTGCTGCTGGATGTGCATCAGGGTGGTTTGTTGGGGCAACATGCCTTGGCCTATTCCGTGCTGAGCTTTCTGGCGATCACCATCCACCGGCGGTTGCTGTGGTTTACGGTTCCCTCGCAGGCCGCGCAGGTGTTCCCCTTGTTCGTTGCTGCGCATGCGGTGGAGCTGGCGTTGGGCATGATCGGCGGCGGCACGTTTCCCGGCCTGTTGATGTTGCTGGCACCCGTGATTGAAGCCGTGCTGTGGCCCGTGGCCAGCATTGTGCTGCTGGCACCCCAGCTGCGCGCGCCGAATCCAGACGCCAACCGGCCTCTGTAGGATGACTGAACTACGCAACGTCGAAGCCGACCTGGCGCGCTTTCGTACCCGTGTGTATGTGGTGAGCGTGGTGGTGCTGGCGTGCTTTGTGTTGCTGGCACTGCGCCTCGCCTACTTGCAGGTCATACGCCACGATGACTTGCGTGCGCAAGCCGAAAGCAACCGCACGTCCATCGTACCCATCGTTCCCAACCGGGGGCTGATTCTGGACCGCAATGGCGTGGTGCTGGCCAGCAACTATTCCGCGTACACACTGGAAATAACGCCTTCAAAAACGGGCGGAGTGGAGCAGACGCTGGACGATCTGTCCAGCGTGATGGATATCACCCCGCGCGACCGCAGGCGCTTCAAGAAGCTGATGGAAGAGTCCAGAAGTTTTGAGTCGCTGCCGATTCGCACCCGTCTGACGGATACGGAAGTAGCCCGGTTCGCCGCGCAGCGTTTTCGTTTCCCTGGCGTAGAAATCAAGGCCCGGCTGTTTCGCAGTTACCCGTACGGCGAGCTGGCCAGTCATGTGATTGGTTATATCGGACGCATCAACCAGACCGAGAAAGCGAAGATTGAGGACGACGACGACCAGGCCAACTACCGTGGCACAGAATACATGGGCAAGCTCGGCGTCGAGCAGAGTTTTGAGAGCCAGTTGCATGGCATTACCGGCGTGGAGCGCATCGAGACCTCGGCGGGTGGCCGCGCGGTGCGCAAGCTTGCCAGCAATCCGTCCACCCCCGGCAATGTGGTCGTGCTGTCGATTGACATCAAGTTGCAAAAACTGATTGAAGACATGTTTGGCGATCGTCGTGGCGCGCTCGTGGCGCTGGACCCCAAGACCGGTGAGGTGCTGGCTTTTGTGAGCAAACCCACCTTCGACTCCAACCTGTTTGTTGAGGGCATTGACCAGGAAAACTGGCAGATGCTCAACGAGTCCCTGGACAAGCCGTTGCTGAACCGTGCCTTGCGGGGGACCTACCCGCCGGGCTCCACCTACAAGCCATTCATGGCCCTGGCAGCATTGCAGACCGGCACCCGCTCGGCCACGACGCTGATCAACGACCCTGGCTTTTACATGTTTGGCGGCCACCGCTTTGGCAGTCCGGAAAATGAAAAGGGCGGCATCATGGACATGCGCCGTGCCATCGTCGAATCCAGCAACCCGTATTTCTATTCGTTGGCCAATGAATTGGGCGTGGATGCCATGCACGACTTCATGAAGCCGCTCGGCTTCGGACAGATCACAGGCATTGATATCAATGGCGAGGTGCGTGGCGTGCTGCCTAGCCAGGCATGGAAGCGCAAGTATTACAAACGCCCGGAGCAGCAAAAATGGTACGCAGGGGAAACCATCTCGCTGGGCATTGGTCAGGGCTACAACAGCTTCACCATGCTGCAACTGGCGCAGGCGGTTTCCACGCTGGCTAACTCCGGGGTCAAACACAAGCCGCAACTGGTGATCGCCACACAAGACGCGACGTCCCACGTGCGGGAGCCGGTGCCTCCGGCAGCACCGGAAGACCTGGGTTTCAAACCCGAGAATGTCGACATCATTCGACGCGCCATGGTGGGCGTGACGCAGGAAGGCACGTCGGCCCGGGTATTTGCTGGTGCGGGCTACCTCAGCGGCGGCAAGACCGGAACAGCGCAGGCGGTGTCCCTGAACCAAAAGGAAAAATACAACGCGGCAAAGATGGAAGAACGCCAGCGCGACCATTCGCTGTACATCGCGTTTGCGCCCGCGGAAGATCCCAAAATTGCGCTGGCAGTCATTGTGGAAAATGCCGGCTTTGGTTCCACTTCGGCTGCACCCATTGCACGACGCGCCTTTGACTATTGGCTGTTGGGCCAATACCCGAATGCGGAAGACCTGATTGCCGTGAGCAAAGGCCAAGCGACCGCGCCGATGGGCAAACCCCGCCTGGCGGCGGAAGTGCCCTGGCCGCGTGGGGCTGCTGCTGCACCCGCACCGGTACCCACCGTTAGTGCAGCGACTTCAGGCAAAGCAGGCCAGTAGCCCTTGTAAATACTGCGCAAGCAGCTATTAAAAACATAGCATTTATCGCAGGTAGGCATCGTAGCCGGTCTTGAGAATCAGGGCGCTGACAACGGCAATAAATACCCAGCGAACAAATCCTGTGCCGTGCTTGAGCGCCAGGTGAGTACCTGCCAAGCTGCCCACAACATTGGCCACTGCCATTACCAGGGCAAAGTGCCACCACACATGGCCTTTGAGGGTGAACAGCAGCAGCGCCGCCAGGTTGGTTGCAGTGTTGAGCAGCTTGGCACCGGCCGAAGCGTGCAGAAAATCGTAGCCCAATACACGCACCAGCAAGAAAACAAAGAAGCTGCCCGTGCCTGGTCCGAAGAATCCATCATAAAAACCAATCACCGCACCGATGCCGCTGGCTACCAGCGTCTCGCGCGTACCGGCGAAGCGCGGAACATGGTGTCGCCCCAGTTCTTTCCTGGCCAGGGTGTAGATCAGTACCGCAAGCAGCACAGCGGGAAGCACCTTGCGCAAAAACTCGGGAGATATCACCGTCACCAGCCACGCCCCTCCCAGCGAGGCAACAAAGCCCGCCAGTGCCGCAGGTCCCAGTGCGTGCCAGGGCATATTGACCCGCCGACTGTATTGCACGGTGGCCATGCCGGTTCCCCAGATGGAGGCGCCCTTGTTGGTGCCAAACAGCGTGGCCGGGTGGGTGGTGGGAAAAATGGCAAACAGCGCCGGTACCAAAATCAGTCCACCACCGCCGACGATGGCGTCTACAAAGCCTGCCATCAATGAGGCCAGTGACGCAAAAAGTAGTTCCATGGACCATTGTCTCATTCGATTTTGGACGGGAAAGGTGCAGCGCGATGTCAGGGCAAGCAGACCAGTCCGCGTGAAAGCGGTCCAGGTTAGGGATAATTTCACCCTTTGCCAAGGGACCGCCCATGCGCGTTGCGCCAGACCATTCGGACCGGATCGACATCGTCTACCTGTGGGTCGACGGCGCTGACGCCGTCTGGCAAAAAAAACGGCAGCACGCGTACCGGGCGTGGATTGAGCACAACCCGAACGAATTGGCCGTATTTGGTAACGCGGCCGGGCGCTTCCGGGACAACGGTGAACTTCTGTTCAATTTGCGTGCATTGGAAAGGTTCTTCCCCGACCACGGGCATGTCTACATCGTCACCGACGGGCAGGTGCCGCATTGGTTGCAACCGTCGCGGCGGATGACCGTGGTGGACCATGGGATCCTGATTCCGCCATCGGCCGGCGCCGTGTTTGATTCAGGGAACATAGAGTCCTATCTGCACCGTATTCCCGGTTTGTCCGAGCGGTACCTGTATTTGAATGATGATGTTTTTTTTGGGGCAACGGTAGATCCTGTGTGGTGGTTTGGCAGCCGTTTGAAGGTTTTTGCGCAATCAGACACGGTGCCTGAGTTCGCCTGCCTGCAGCCGCAAGAGACTGCGCTGGTGAATGCATCCATCCTGTCAAAAAACTGGATGACCCGGCGCTACCCCCAGTACCGCCACGACCCGCGGGTGTATTCGCATGCACCCAGGCCCATGCTCAAAAGCGCCATGCAAGAGCTGGAAGCTCTGGCGCCCGAACTCTTTGCGCACGTGCGTTCCACCGCGTTCCGGTCCTGGCGCAGTCCGCCCCTCGTATCCGATCTGGTGCCGCGCTGGATGGTGCACACCGGGTATGCCGAGCAAATCATTCTGGACCCGTTGCACATCAGCACCGGCGACCGTATGGCCAGACAGCAGCTCGATACCTTGCGTGGCCGATTTGGCAAGCTGCCTTTCTTTTGTCTCAATGACACCTGTGACGAAGCCCCGGACGACGATCCGCGTTTGCTGCGCGTGACGCGGACGCTGGACAAACTGTTGCCTGAGTCGTCGTCTTTCGAGCACATGGTGGAAAACAGCGAGGCCGCCTAGACGGGGTGGTCACGGGTGTGTGTCGCTTGCGAGCAGGCATAAAAAAAGCACTGGACCAGCCAGTGCTTTTTGGAACTGCACCTCTTGGCGGATGCAGATATTATTGGTTTTCGCTAGCCATCTCCTCGGCTTCTCTTCCTTCAGTCGCTTCGCAGTTGCCGCTTCGCGTAAAGTGAAACGACTGTACCCGAGGAATGCCCGATTTTGTCTAAGGATTTACCCTCTACGTCGCGCTTTTTGACCTGAGAATTTCATCCTCCACGATCCACTGCGCCGCCTTCTCGGCAATCATCAGCGTGGGTGAGTTGGTGTTGCCGCTGGTGATCAGGGGCATCACCCCGGCATCTACTACCCGCAGGCCTGCAACGCCATGCACTTTGAGTCGTGCATCGACCACCGCCATGGCATCTTCTTCGCGTCCCATTTTGGTGGTGCCAACCGGGTGAAAGATCGTTGTCGCAATGTCGCCCGCCAACTGCGCCAGTTCGGTATCCGTCTGAAATTGCAGTCCGGGTTTGTATTCTTCGGGTTTGTACTTCTGCAGGGCTGACTGCGCCATGATGCGCCGTGTCACACGCAGCGAGTCGGCCGCAATTTTGCGGTCCACGTCGGTGCTCAGGTAGTTGGGCGCAATGGCGGGCGCATCTTCAAAGCGCGCGGTCTTGATGTGCACCGTTCCCCGGCTGGTGGGGTTCAGGTTGCACACGCTGGCCGTCATGGCGTTGAAGCTGTGCAGGGGCTGCCCAAAAGCATCCAGGCTCAGTGGTTGTACGTGGTATTCCAGGTTGGGGTAGGGCTGGGCTGGGTCGCTGCGGGTAAAGGCGCCCAGCTGGCTGGGAGCCATGCTCATGGGGCCCGTGCGCTTGAAGGCGTATTCAAGGCCAATTTTCGCCTTGCCCCACAGCGAGTTGGCTTGCGTGTTGAGCGTGGGCGTGTTGTTTACCTTGAACACTGCGCGAATCTGCAGGTGGTCCTGCAGGTTCTCACCCACACCGGGCAGGTCTTTGACCACCGGCACGCCCGCCGCTTGCAGGCGCAGCGCAGAGCCAATGCCCGATAGCTCCAGAATCTGCGGCGAGCCAATGGCACCGGCGCACAAAATCACTTCCAGGCGGGCCGTGACGTGGATCATCTCGTGCCCGTCCCACACCTGGGCGCCGGTGCATCGCAGGGGTGCACCCGTGTCGCTGGGTTCAATCAACAGTTTGGCGGCCTGTGCGCTGGTCCACAACTCGAAATTGGGCCGTGCATAGCAGGTGGGGCGCAAGAAAGCCTTGGCGGTGTTCCAGCGCCAGCCGGCTTTCTGGTTGACTTCAAAGTAGCCCACGCCTTCGTTGTCGCCGCGGTTGAAGTCATCGGTAGCGGGTATCCCGGCCTGCACGGCGGCGTTTGCAAACGCATCCAGCACATCCCAGCGCAGGCGCTGCTTCTCCACCCGCCATTCGCCGCCTGCGTTGTGGTGGCGCAGCAGTTTGCGGTACAGGGTGTTGCCGTCTTGCATCAGCGCCGGTGCCGTACCGCGTGCCCCGTGCAGTGCGTTGGCCCCTTTGTAATGGTCTTCATGTAGCTTGAAGTAGGGCAGGCTGTTGTCCCAGGTCCAGTTAGCGTCACCCACCAGTTGGGCCCACTGGTCGTAGTCACGCGCCTGGCCACGCATGTAAATCATGCCGTTGATACTGCTGCAGCCGCCCAGTGTTTTGCCGCGGGGGTAGCGCAGCGAGCGGCCGTTCAGCCCTGTATCCGGTTCGGTGTTGTAGAGCCAGTCGGTGCGCGGGTTGCCAATGCAATACAGATAGCCCACGGGGATGTGAATCCAGTGGTAGTCGTCTTTGCGGCCGGCTTCAATCAACAGCACGCGCTTGGATGCATCGGCGCTCAGGCGGTTGGCGAGCAGGCTGCCTGCGGTGCCGCCGCCGATGATGATGTAGTCGAATGTGGTGTCGGTCATTCTGCTGTTTTCATTTCAATGGTGTGGATGCGATGGGGCCGGAAGGGGGTTTACAAAAGAAGGAAACAGACAACGGCTACTGCAGTGGGCAGCAGGGCACCCAGAAACAGCCCCCCTGCGCCGATGGAGCCATCATTGAAGCCCAGTTTGAGCAGGGCGGCGCCCGCCGGATTGGGTGCGTTGGCGATCACGGTCAGGCCTCCGCCGGCCACGGCGCCCGCTACCAGCATGTATTTGGATGTGTCGCTGATGCCTTCAATGAGTGAGCCCAGGTAGGTCAGCGCCGCGTTGTCCGCAATGGCCGTCAGGGCGGTCGCGCCAAAGAACAGGGCGGTGGATCCGAGGCTTGAGACTATAGGTTGCAACCACCACTGTTGCATGCCACCCAGCACCACGAGGCCCGCCAGAAAAAACCCCACCAGCAATCCCTCTTTCAGGATGAGCGGACTTTGAAAGCGCGCATACGCCTGGGTGTAGCCCAGAAAGAACAGAAAAAGTCCGATGAACAAAACAGGGTGGTGGGCCAATGCCACAACCCCACCCAGAAAGGCGAGGTGTATGAGGCTCACAAACCAGGGCACCGGCGTCGCGGCCAGCGCCTTGGCCGCCGCACTGGTGTCCGTGATATGGGGTCGCAGCAACGCCACAATGCCGGTGGCGTTGATCAACACGGCAATGGCAGCCTTCCACCCAAGGGTACTGGCCATGAAGGCCGAGTCCCAGTTCCAGGTGGCGGCCACCATCAGCACCGGGGGGGCCGCAAACGAAGTCAGCGTTCCGCCCACGGATACGTTGACAAACAGAACCCCCAGTGCCAGGTACTTCAGTCGCTCGGGAATTCCGGGACGAAAAATTTGCGGTGCCAGCATCAGCGCGGCCAGTGTCATGGCGGCGGGTTCTGTGATCAATGACCCCATCAGGGGAACCGCCGCCAGGCCAAGCCAAACCAGCACGACGGGTGTGCGCATCGGCACGTAGCGCGCGAGCGCGCCCAGGACGTGGCGCACGGCTTCCAGCACCGGCCGTGATGCAGCCACGACCATCACCACAAACACAAACAGGGGCTCGGTGTAATGGCGCGATTCGACATAGTCAATGGCCTGACTGGATCCAGCGATCACTGCCATGGTTGCAATCAGGACGAATGCCCAGAAACCAAAGACGACTTCCACTTCGCCCAGCAGGTGCAGCAGGCCCGCGTGCTTGGGGTGGCGGTGGGCCAATACTTCGAAATATTTGGCGCCAAACGTATGCAGCAGCGCCACGCCAAAAAGAGCGGCGCCAATGATGTGGATCAGGTCAGTTTGCATTGCGTGTTCCGTTGCGAGGGTGCCATGGTAACCTGCAGGGGCTCGACCTTGGCAGGGGGCTGCCTACCCGCTGGCTGTGGCCCTTTGCATCGTCCTTTGCACTAATTTGAGGTGTCACGCAATGAATGGCGTCAGCGGTATTTGGCTGCAATTTGGCCTATGCGCCGTCCTGATCGGGCTGGCGGGTTACCAGTTGTCGCGCCACGGCGACGCCATCGCGCAGCGCACCGGCCTTTCTGGCAGCTGGATCGGGATGGCACTGTTGGCCACCGTCACATCCCTGCCCGAATTGGCCACGGGTATCACCAGCGTCACGATTGCCCATGCGCCGAATCTGGCGGTGGGTGATGCGCTGGGTAGTTGTGTGGTGAATCTGGTTTTTCTGGTGATCATCGATTCCATTTACCGGCAAGAGCCGGTCTGGCGCCGCGCCAGTCAGGGGCATGTGCTGGCCGCTGCGTTCGGTGTGGTGATGCTGGGCTTTACGCTGATTAGCCTGCTGATGAGTCAGGTCGGGCTGTCATCTGGGGCGCTTCGCGCCTCGGTACCGCAAATGGGTTTCGGCCTGGGTACACCCGTGCTGCTGCTGATCTATATGGTGGCCATGCGAACGGTATTTACCTATGAACGTGCGCATGCAGTACCGGTAGTCGATGCGTTGGGTAAGTCCATCGCCCCGCTGCGCCAGGCCGTGACCCGTTTTGCGATGGCCGCAGTGGTTGTGGCCGGAGCCGGCATGTGGCTGCCCTTTGTTGCGAGCAATCTGGCAACCGCCATGGGCTGGAACCGTAGCTTCGTCGGCAGCCTGTTCGTCGCCTTGGTCACCTCGTTGCCGGAGTTGGCTGTCACGCTCTCGGCCATACGCATCGGTGCGCTGGACATGGCCATCGGAAATCTCCTGGGCAGCAATCTCTTCAATGTGGCCATCCTCGCGGTGGACGACCTGTTTTACAGCCCCGGTTCGCTGCTGGCCGATGTGTCCATGGTGCATGCTGTAACCGCAGGTTCCGCCATCATCATGACTGGCCTGGCTACGATTGGTTTGTTCTTCCAACCCGCCTCCCGCGTGCTGCGCGCTGTGGGTTGGGTAAGTCTGGGGCTGCTGGCCATGTACCTGCTCAACACCTACGTTCTCTATCTGTATGGCGAATAAGTCACCCCCACCCAAATTACAGGAGCCCGATAACTGGCACTTGCGCGATGCCCATGAGCTGGCCCGCGCGCACGGTGTGGACCCGGACCAGGGTCTTCGCGAGGACCAGGTTGCCCAGCTCGCGTTGCAGCATGGCCCAAACCAGCTTCCCACCAGTGCAGGCCGCAGTGTGTGGTCCCTGGTGATGGACCAGTTCAGCGATTTCATGATCCTGGTGCTGATCGCGGCGGCTGTCATCTCGGGTGTGGTGGGCGATCTGGTGGACACGCTGGTGATCCTGGTCATCGTGCTGCTCAACGCGGTCATTGGGTTCATTCAGGCCTGGCGCGCCGACCAGGCACTGGCCGCGCTGCAGCGGCTGTCGGCTGCCCAGGCCACAGTGCTGCGCAGCGGTCAGGTTCAACAGGTTCCAGCCCACGTGCTCGTGCCGGGTGACATTGTGTTGCTGGAGGCCGGCAACAAGGTGCCTGCCGATCTGCGGCTCATCGAGATCGCGCAACTCAAGGTGGATGAATCGGCCCTCACTGGCGAGTCGGTCACGGTGGATAAACACGTTGGCGTACTCATGGGCACGGTGCACGCGCTGGGCGACCGGCTCAACATGGCTTTCAAAGGCACCACGGCTACCCATGGACGCGGTCGTGGGCTGGTGGTGGCCACCGGCAGGGCCACTGAACTGGGCAAGGTGGCGGGCTTGTTGGAGCAGGACGACAACCGCAGCACGCCCCTGCAACTGCGCCTGGCCGCGTTTGGCAAGCAGGTGGCACTGGCGGTGCTGGCGATTTGCGGTGTGATTTTTGTCGTGGGGGTACTGCGTGGAGAGGCACCCGTGCAAATGGTTCTGGTGGCGATCAGTCTGGCCGTGGCCGCCATTCCTGAGGCGCTGCCTGCAGTGGTCACCGTTTTGCTGGCGCTGGGGGCGCGCAAGATGGTGTCATTCAACGCGTTGATTCGCCGTTTGCCCTCGGTTGAAACGCTGGGTTCGGTCACCACTATTTGCTCCGACAAGACCGGCACGCTGACGCAGAACCGCATGCAGGCCGAGTGCCTGGTGGCCGGAGACGACGATGACCCCCAAGCTGCCCATACCGAACTGCTGCGCGCGATTGCCTTTTGCAACGATGCCACCCGGGCGCAGGACGGCAGCTGGCAAGGCGACCCCACAGAAACCGCACTCACCGATGTGGCTGCTGGCGCGGGCCTGAACAAAGCCGTGCTGGATGCCGAGTGGCCCCGGGTGCTGGAGCAGCCCTTCGACGCGGTGCGCAAACGCATGACCACCTTCCACCGCACGCCGCAGGGCTTTGTGGCCTACACCAAGGGCGCACCCGAATCCGTCATTCCGGTGTGCACCACCCATTGGCGGGAAGCCGATAGGGGTGGAGCACACGCCCTTGACGCAACTGCCTGGCTGGCGCGTGCGGAGGCATTGGCCGCGCAGGGGCTGCGGGTGTTGGCAGTAGCCCGCCGAACCTATGCGCACCTGCCTGAGGCCGGCGGCGAAATCGAGGCCGTGGAAAGCGGTCTGTGTTTCATCGGGCTGGTGGGACTAATGGACCCGCCGCGCCCCGAGGCTGCCGCTGCAGTCAGTGAGTGCAAGGCCGCGGGCATCACACCGGTGATGATTACCGGCGACCACCCCGCCACGGCGCGCGCCATTGCACATCGGCTAGGTATCCTGGACGACGCACAGGCACTGGTGCTCACCGGCGCTGATCTGGCAACCCTGGACGAGGAGTCGCTGTTAGCCCGCGTGCACCGGGTTCGTGTCTATGCCCGGGTAGACCCGGCGCAAAAAATTCGCATCGTCGAGGCTCTGCAAGCCCATGGTGAATTTGTCGCCATGACCGGCGACGGCGTGAACGATGCCCCCGCCCTCAAACGTGCCGACATCGGCATCGCCATGGGCAAGGGCGGCACGGACGTCGCCCGTGAAGCCGCCAGCCTGGTGCTGCTGGACGACAACTTCGCCACCATCGTGGGCGCTGTGCGCGAGGGGCGGCGCATTTACGACAACATCCGCAAGTTTGTGCGCTATGCCATGACCGGCAACTCGGGCGAGATCTGGACCATCTTTCTCGCGCCGCTCCTGTTGCTGCCCATTCCCTTGCTGCCCATCCACATTCTGTGGGTCAATCTGGTGACCGACGGCTTGCCCGGGCTGGCGCTGGCGGCCGAACCGGCCGAGCGTGGCGTCATGCAGCGCCCGCCCCGGCCACCCACGGAGAGTCTGTTTGCCAACGGCATGTGGCAGCACATTCTGGGCATTGGCCTGCTGATTGGCGGCCTGTGTCTGGGCGTGCAGGCCTGGGCGCTTTCCACCGGGCATGCGCACTGGCAGACGATGGTGTTCACCGTACTCACGCTGTCGCAGATGGCGCATGTCATGGCCATCCGATCCGAGCAGGACCCGCTGTGGCGCATCGGTGTGGCCAGCAACCGGCCCCTGCTGGGCGCGGTGCTGCTCACGTTTGCACTGCAAATGGCCACCATCTACGTGCCTGTGCTGAATCCGATTTTCAAGACCGAGCCGCTGAGCCTGCCCGAGCTGGCGATCTGCCTGGCAGCTTCGTTGGTGGTGTATGCGGCGGTCGAGATGGAGAAGGCGTGGCGGCGGCTTCGTGTGGCACCATGACAAAAAAATCCTCCCCCGTTCACCACCTGGAGCTTCGCGTGCGCGAACTCGGGCAGTTGTTCAACTCCATGGACCCAACGCCCTTTCTTAATAAAGACCTGGACCGCGAGGCGGAAGCATTCATCGAGACCTGGGCAATGGGTTTGCCCACCGACAGCCGCCTGCATCTCACGATCCATCTGGAGCACCTCCCCGTCGAAAGCGACCCCGATGTGCTGGTGACTGAGGCGGTTCACAACCATTTCGCCTACAAGGCTGATCGTGTGAGGGGCGATCTCACCGATCTTTTCAGACAGGGAAGGGCGAGCCTGCTGACCGGTTTTGTATTCGTTGCCGTGTGCCTGATTGCTGCGGACGGCATGGCACAGCTTGGCCAGGGTACCGCATTCACCATCGCGCGCGAAAGTTTGACGATTGTTGGCTGGGTTGCCATGTGGCGGCCGTTGCAGATCTTTCTCTACGACTGGTGGCCGCTGGTCCGGCGCATGCGTATCTACCAGGCGCTCAAGCGGGCGCACGTTCGCGTGGTGCAGGGCAAATGACGCAGCCTTTCAGTCGGGTGCACGGACTTCACTGCACCTTCCACACCGGCTTGCGCTTCTCCTGAAACGCCTTCTGGCCTTCTTTGGCGTCCTCGGTCAGGGTGAACAGCGCAATCTGGCTCTCAGTAAACGCCATGCTCTCTTCAAACGCCATGGCTTCCACCTTCTTCATGGTGTACAGGCCCCGTCGAATGGCCGCGGGGGATTTATCGAGCAGGCGGTCCAGCAGCCATTGCAGCTTCGTATCGACATCGCTGTCGGTATCGCTCACGTAGTTCACCAGGTTGTATTCCAGCGCCTGCGCCGAGGTGATGGGCTCACCCGTGAGGCACATTTCGGCCAGCTTGCGCCGGGGTATCAAATGCTGCAACACGCTGAGCACCTGCGCCGGGAAAACGCCCACCTTGACTTCGGGCAGGCCAAATACGGCGTGGCTGGCCGCAACCGCCATGTCGCACATGCTCATCAGCCCCATGCCGCCCGCCATACAGGCGCCGTTGACGCGCGCAATCAGCGGCACATGGCTGGCCTTGGCTACGCGCAGCAACTGTGCCAGGTGGCCGTGGGGTTCGGAGTAGTCGGTGGTGAAGGCATTGGCCGACTGCAAATCCGCCCCCGCGCAAAACGCCTTGCTGCCCGCGCCGGTGATCACGATGGCGCGGATGTCGCGCCGGGTCTGCGCCGCGCCAATAGCCTGCGCCATGCTTGAGAGCACTTCGTGGCTCATGGCATTGCGCCGCTCTTCGCGGGTGATGGTCAGCCACAAGACGGGGCCGCGTTGTTCTGCCGATAACTCGGCGGTGGATAAGAAGGTGGGGGATGGGCTGGCGTTGGTGTTCATGGAGTCTCCTGGGCGCTATTTTGCATGGCATTTACACCGAAACCCGCATGTGCACTGGGCGGCAGTCTCACTGCTGTGGCACCTATGTCGCCAGCATCGCGTCCTTGTTTTGCTGACCAATACAGGAAAAATCGGCGACTGGTCGGTTCTGAACGGAGTAGCACCGGGTACCATGCGGGCAACAAATTCTGAAAGACCCCCGACCGTGGAGGATTCCCAGCCCCGCATTGCAATCGAGCACGCACCCGACGGCGTGCGCGCGGTGCTGCTCGGCCGCTGGGGTGCGGCCGACCTGGCCGATCCGGCAAACTGGGCGGGCGTGCAGACCGCCTTGCAGGGGTTGCGGGGCGCAGGCACGGCTGGACCGTGGGATTTGCGCCAGATTCAGCGTCTGGACCACACGGGGGCACAGTTCCTGTGGAATACCTGGGGGCGCCAATGGCCAGGCGAGGTGCACACCCTGCCAGCCCAGCGCGCCATGCTGGAACGCGTTGCCCGGTTTTCGGTGGCCTCGCCGCCGCCTGGCCGCCAGACCGCTTGGGGGCTTTTACTGGCGCTGGGCGTCTGGGTCTACCGCATTGAAGGGCACCTAGCGGATGCACTGCGCCTGCTCGGGCAATTACTAATCGACAACGTGCGCCTGTGGCGTGCGCCGGAGAAGGCGCCGTGGCGCGACATTTCCGGCCACCTGTACCGCATTGGTGCCACGGCATTGCCGATTACTGCGCTAGTGGGGTTTTTGATTGGCGTGGTGCTGGCCTATCTGATGTCGCAGCAGCTGCGCCAGTTTGGGGCCGATGCCTTCATCGTCAACATTCTGGGCATGGCGCTGATTCGCGAGCTCGGACCGATGCTGGCCGCCATTCTGATTGCGGGCCGGTCGGGCTCGGCCATCACCGCGCAGATTGGCGTGATGCGGGTGACCGAAGAGCTCGATGCCATGAAGGTCATGGGTATCCCGCGCGGTTTCCGGCTGGTGATGCCACGCGCCATCGCCATGTCGGTGGCCATGCCCTTGCTGGCGGTATGGACGACGGTGGCCGCCTTGTTGGGGGGCATGCTGGCATCCGACCTGGTCATGGGGCTTACGCCCGCCTATTTTGTGACCGCACTGGCCAAGGCGGTGGATGTGTCCAACCTGTGGCTGGCGGTGGGCAAGTCGGCCGTCTTCGGGCTCCTGATCGCGCTGATCGCCTGCCATTACGGCTTGCGCATCAAGCCCAACACGCAGAGCCTGGGTGAGGGCACCACGGCATCGGTGGTGACCTCCATCACCATGGTAATTTTGGTGGATGCCCTGTTTGCCGTCGTGTTCAAGGACGTTGGCATATGAACGTCGTTGAAATCAAAAAACTGTGGTCCGTATTCCGCACGGCGGGCGTGGATTCCGTGGTGCACCAGGACCTGGACCTCACCATTGCACAGGGTGAGTTACTCTCCATCGTAGGGGGTTCGGGCGGCGGCAAGACGGTGCTGTTGCGCCAGATTTTGGGGCTGGAGAGGCCCGCGCGCGGCAGCGTCACCGTGCTGGGTCACCCTGCAGATGAGCTGACGCGTGCCGGCGCGGCCAGCCGCGTGGGGATGCTGTTCCAACATGGCGCCCTGTATTCGGCGTTCACGGTCATGGAGAACATTGCCTTTCCGCTGCGCGAGCTGCGCCACCTACCTGAAGACCTGGTGCGGGATGCCGTCATGGTCAAGCTGCAGATGGTGGGGCTGGACCCTGCCCATGCGCACAAGATGCCGGCCGATTTGTCGGGTGGCATGGTCAAGCGGGTGGCGCTGGCGCGGGCCCTGATCATGGATCCGCCCTTGCTGTTGCTCGACGAGCCCACTGCCGGACTGGACCCCGACCGCGCCGATGCCTTTTGCACCCTGCTGCGCTCCCTGCACCAGGAGCTGGGCCTGACGGTGGTGATGGTGACGCATGATCTGGACACCATCTATGAACTCAGCACCCGCGTCGCGGTGGTGGCGGACAAGCATGTGCTGGTGGATGCGCCTATCCAAGATGTCATTGCCTTTGATCACCCGTTTGTGCGGGATTTTTTTCTGGGTGGACGAGGCCTTCGCGCCATGGAATTGTTGCGCCACCCCCCCGAGGCCGTGTAAAAAGAGAAACCTATGGAAAACAAATCACATGCCATGGCCGCAGGCGCTTTTGTGGTGGCGGTCGCCGCCCTGCTGGTGGCGCTGGCCGTCTGGCTGACCCGTGACACGGTCGAGCAGCGCGTGTTCGAGCTCTCCAGCCGCGAAGGCGTGACCGGCCTGCAGCCGCAGGCGGGCGTACGTTACAAAGGCGTGCTGGTCGGCCGCGTCACCGCCATTGGGCTGGACCCCGTGGCAAAAGGCAACGTGCTGGTGCGCATTGCTGTCCATGACAGCGCCCCCGTTACCCCGTCCACCTTTGCCTCGTTGGGCTTTCAGGGTGTGACCGGCCTGGCCTTCATTCAGCTCGACGATTCAGGCAAGTCGACCGAGCTTTTGGCTACCAACGCCGCCAAGCCGGCACGCATACCCATGCAGCCGGGCCTGTTCTCCCGTCTGTCCGATCAGGGGGCCAGCCTGCTGACCCAAATGGAAGAAGCCAGCCGCCGCGCCAACCAATTGTTGGCTGAGCAAAACCAGAAGCAGCTGATGGATGCCGTGGGCAACCTGGGGCAGGCGGCTGCCAGCATCAACCAGCTGGTGCGCAAGGTGGACCAGGCCAACCTGCCGGCGCTGGTGCAGGACGCAGGCGTCACGCTCAAGAGCATGCAGGCCACGTCAGTGCGGCTGGGCGACAGCGCGGATGCCGCCAGAACCTCAGCCGACGCGTTCAAACGCATGTCCAGCCGCATGGCGGAGCCGGGCGGCACGCTGGACAAGATTGCCGAGGGCACCGAGGCCCTGGTGGTCACCGGGCAGACGCTCAGCGCCTCGCTGGTTCCCCGCCTGAACCGCACGGTGGATGACACCGCCCGTGCGGTGCGCCAGGTGGGCCGTGCGGCCGATGCCGTGAACGAAAACCCGCAGTCGCTGATTCTGGGTCGGGGCACTGCACCCCCCGGCCCCGGTGAGCCCGGCTTTGCTGCTCCGGGTGGCCGATGAGTCGCCCGTCTGAATTCTTGAAAGATGCTATGAAATCAATAGCTGCTTGCGCAGTATCTACGGGGGCTCGAGGCCTATTTTTCTTGATGTTTGCCGGGCTGTCGGCTTGCTCGGTGCTGAAGACGCCGGTGCGCCCGCTGGCCTACGACTTTGGGCCCGGCCCAGTGGCGCCGGTCACCGCCACCCGCATGGCGCCCCTGCCCACGCTGGCGGTGGCCGATGTGGAAGCGCCCACATTTCTGGACACCTCAGCCATGCTCTACCGCCTGGCCTACAGCGAAACCCAGCAACTCAGCGCTTATGCGCAGGCCCGCTGGAGCATGGCTCCGGCCCAGCTGATGCGCCAACGGCTGCGCGATCAACTGGGGCAGCGCCGCACCGTGCTCAACCCGGCACAAGGCGCGGCGGCGCGTGTGTCGGTGATGGTTTTGCGCGTGGAGCTGGAAGAGTTCAGCCAGCTATTCGAATCGCCCAACCAGAGCAGCGGCCTGCTGCGTGTGCGTGCGACCCTGGGTCAGGCGGGTACGGTGGGCGAGAAGCTGCTGGCCCAGCGCAGCTTTGTGGTGACGCGACCCGCAGTCAGCGCAGACGCTGCAGGCGGCGTGCGCGCACTGACCGCGGCAGCCGACGCCGCTATTCAAGAAATCGATGCCTGGGTGCAGCAAGTGGAAACGGCCGGCGCAGAACGCTGAGGGGGTGTGCCTCAGGATCCACATGCCGGGACCCAGGCCTAGCGCCCCAGGGCCGGAAACAGCTTGACCAGCCCATCTGACATCACTTCCACCGCCAGCGCGGCCAGGATCAGCCCCATCAAGCGGGTCATCACATTGATGCCGGTTTTGCCCAGTACCCGCGCAATCGGCTGTGCCAGGGCAAAGCACAGGGCTGTAGCCAGTGCAATCACCACACCGTAACCTACCAGGGTGCCCAGTTGCAGAAAGGTCTTGGCCTTTTCCGCATAGATCACGACGGAGGACATGGTGGCAGGGCCCGTGAGCAGCGGAATGGTCAACGGCACCACCGCAATGCTGGCACCCATGGCGGCTTTCTCGGCACCGTCTTCCAGTTCGTGCGAGGTGGTCTTGGCTTCGGCTGGCTGGGCGTTGAGCATGTTCAGCGCTGATGTCAGCAGCAGCATGCCGCCGCCCACTTGAAAGCTGGCCAGTGAAATGCCAAAAAATTCCAGAATGTGCAGGCCCGCCAGCGCGCTGATGGCAATGACCACAAAGCAGCTGAACGATGAGATCAGAATGGTCCGTTGGCGCTGCTCGCGCGAAAAGCCGTGCGTGTAATGGATGAAAAACGGCACGATGGCCAGCGGGTTCACGATGGCCAGCAGCGTGATGAGGGGTTTGAAATCCATGGTTTGCCTTTTAACTTAGCGATTCAGTCGCCATTCAGCGGCCACCGGCCACGTCAATCAGGGCGCCGGTGGTGTAGCTCGAATCCCCGCCCATCAGCCACAGGATGGCCTGGGCCACCTCCAGCGCACTGCCGGAGCGCTGCATGGGCACCAGCGGTGCCATCTGGCGCGCCCGGTCGGGCTGGCCGCCACTGGCGTGGATGTCGGTCTCGATAATGCCGGGGCGCACCGCATTGACGCGAATACCCTCAGTGGCCACTTCCCTGGCCAGACCCACGGTGAAGGTGTCAATGGCGCCCTTGCTCGCGGCGTAGTCCACATACTGCCCGGCGCCACCCAGCCGGGCGGCCACACTGGACACGTTGACGATGGTGCCGCCCACACCGCCATGCCGGGTGCTCATGCGCTTGATGGCTTCGCGGGCGCAGACAAACGCGCCCAGCACGTTGGTGTCAAACATGCGCTTGAGCCGCGCTACGTCCATCGCATCAACCCGGGATGCCACATCCACCACGCCGGCGTTGTTGACCAGCGCGCAGAGGGGGCCCAGCTTGGCGTCAATCTTCTCGAACATGGCCATCACCTGCGCCTCGACCGCCACATCGGCCTGCACCGTGATGGCGGTGCCACCGCCTGCGCGGATCTGGCGCACCACCTCATCTGCCGCAAGCGAATTGGCGGTGTAATTCACCGCCACCCCGTAGCCATGCTGCGCCGCCAGCAGGGCGGTGGCCGCGCCAATGCCGCGCGAGCCGCCAGTGATCAGGACGATAGGGTTCATGGGTTCATGGAGATCGGGGTCTGCACGGTTTGGGGATTCGGGTTAAAAACAGAGGCGAGTGGAACGATACACCACCGTGCAACCCGGCCCCGCTGCAACCCCAAAACAAGGAGACATTGTGAGCACGACCGTTGACTACTATTTCACACCACAAAGCCCCTGGACCTATTTGGGCCATGCGCGTTTTCAGGCCATGGCACATGCTGCCGGTGCCAGCGTGCGCATCTTTCCGGTGGACTTTGGCAAGGTGTTTGCGGTCTCGGGCGGGCTGCCCCTAGGCAAGCGTGCCCCCCAACGCCAGGCCTATCGCCTGGTGGAGCTGGCCCGGTTTCGGGACGCGCTGAATCTGCCACTGCACGTGCAGCCCACGTTTTTCCCGGTGGTGGGGGACGACGCTTCACGTCTGATCATTGCCGTTGATCTGCAGGACGGAGTGGATGCCGCCATGCGGCTCAGTGGCGCCGTGTTTGCCGCAGTGTGGGAACAGCAGCGCGACATTGCTGATGCCTCTACGTTGGCCGCGCTGCTGACTGAGAATGGCCTGGACGGCGGGCGTTTGGTTGAATCGCGCAGCGAAGCGGTGCAGCAGCGCTACGAAGCCAACACACAGGCCGCCATGGACGCTGGTGTGTTCGGCGCGCCCAGTTATGTGATCGAAGGCGAGATTTTCTGGGGCCAGGACCGGCTCGACTTTGTTCAGCGCCATTTGATCGCCTGAGTATTCATTTCATCCAAAGGATTTTTTATGACAACCGCCTTGCACCTGACTGCCGCTGACGGCTTTTCCTTTCCCGCCTACGTTGCCAAGCCGGCTGGCCAGCCCAAAGGCGCCATTGTGGTGTTGCAGGAGATTTTTGGCGTCAATGCGCACATCCGTGCGGTAGCGGACGGCTATGCCGCGCAGGGTTACCTGGCCATTGCACCGGCCACCTTCCACCGGGTCAAGCCCGATGTGGAGCTGGGCTACACGCCGGACGACATCAGTGCGGGCGTCGCACTGAAGGCCGCAGTTGAGGCGCTGCCTGCGCCCGGTGTTCTGCAGGACATTCAGGCCTCGGTGGCTTACGCCGCGCAGTTTGGCAAGGTGGGCGTGGTGGGCTATTGCTGGGGCGGCCTGCTCACCTGGCGAGCGGCGTGTACGCTCACCGGCCTCAGCGCAGCTGTGCCCTACTATGGCGGCGGCATGACCACTGCCGCCGAGGTGGCGCGCGTGCCGCTATGCCCTGTCTTGGTCCACTTTGGGGACCAGGACCAGTCCATCCCGCTGGACGGTGCGCTGGCCTTTCAAAAGGCGCAGCCCGGCGTGCAGGTGGAAATCTACAAGGCCTCGCACGGCTTCAATTGCGACCACCGGGGTGCGTACAACGCGCCAGCCGCCCAACTGGCGCTGGAACGCACGCTGGCGTTCTTTGCCCGGCACCTGGGGTAATGCCATGGCAGCGCAGCAGCGGCATCGAGGTTTGAAGGGTTTTATGGCACTGGCCCCCGTATTCATTGCGCAAGCAGCTATCATTTGTGTAGCAATTGTGCTGCCGGCCACCGCGGCCGACTACACCGGGCCTCTGCTGGACGCGCACCTGCACTACAACGAAGAGGCTTGGAACGGCCAAGCCGGCCCGCACCCGGTCAGCGACGTGCTGGCGCGCATGCAGCGCAATGGCGTGCGGGCCATCGTGTCCAACTCCCGTCCCAATGACGGCACGAAACGGCTGGCCTCAACTGCGCGCGACGTCACAGTGGTCCCCTTCATCTGGCTGTGCCGCAGCCGTGCCGATTACGACAACTGGTTCAGGGATGAGTCCATTTATGACATGGTGCAAACCGAGTTCGCCAAGGGCACGGCCAGCGGCCCGTACAAAGGAATAGGCGAGTTTCATTTGCACGACAGTGCCAATGCTAATGCCAATGGAGCGGTCGCCAAAAAGTTGATGGTGTTTGCCGAGGAAAAAAACCTGGTCGTGCTGGCCCGATACCCGCTGCTCATGGGAGAACTGTCCTACCGCCCGGGTTTGACCAGCGCTGGCTGTTCTACGACGACCTGTGAAGGGCTGCCGAACGTGGCTGGGTGATTTGCCGCCGGACGTGGCCCGGCAAATTGCATGGAATAACGGCGTCGCCCTCTTTTGTCTGCCGCTTTTGGAAAAATGAACACAAGATGAACCGGCTTGGCGGGCTTGCCAATCTACCGGCTGGAGCGTGCCAGATAGCGCTTGCGCCAGAACAGTGCCACCAGGCCAAGGACGATGACGACCATGGAGCCCAAGGCCCACCACAGTCCGGCTTGCTGGTGAATCAAGGGTAAGAATTCGAAATTCATGCCGAAAAACCCTGTGATGAAGTTCAGTGGCAAAAAGGTGGCAGTCAGCACCGTGAGCGTGCGCATGATGTCATTGGTGCGGCTGCCTTGCACGCTGAAATGCATCTGCACGGCGGTCTCTATGCTTTGCTCCAGGCGGCGTACGTGGTGGACCACCCGCTCAATGTGCTCCAGTACGTCGCGGCTGCGCACCTGCAGCAGGTCGCGCTCGCGCTGGCTGGCCGGCGTGTCGGCGTCGGGCCAGGTTTTGACGGCTTCTATCCAGTCCTGCACGGCGGCACGCTGGTCTTCGCAAACTTCATCCAGGTAGTGCAGGGACAGACGGGCATCCAGCAGTGAGCCCCAGTTGTTGAAGCGGGTTCGGGGGTTCAGCAACTCGGATTGCCAGTGGTCCAACTGGTGGGTCAGTTCGCGGCGCAACTCCAGAAAACCGTCCACCATCTGGTTGACGATGCGCAGCATCAGGTCGGCCGGGCTGCTGGGCAAGCGTGCGCCCGCAGCGCGCGATTCAGCGCTGGCAGCCTGCAGCAGCTTGACGGCATAGGCGTCGCGCACCGTGCAGTCGGTAGGGTGCACGGTGAGCAGCACGCGATCGAATACGGCAAAACCGACAGGACTGGTGTCAATGCGGCGCAAGATGGGTGGGCCACCCCGCGCGGGCTCGTGGGTCAGGGGCTGACCGGGATGTTCCAGGTCGGTGGGGCGACTGCCTGCCGCCAGACGGCGGAACACCAGCACGTCGTATTGCGAGGTGTAGTCGTAGTGCGACGGCAACTGGTTGCTGATGAGGTCTGAAATGTGCAGATCCACCAGTTGCTGGCCACACAGGGCCTGCAGCATCGTCTGGACCTGGGTTTGCAGGACTTCAAACTCGCGGCGCGCGCAGGCCACCCACACAAAGCCCTGGAGGGGTATGCCGCCTTGGGTCAGCGCCTCCAGGTCCTGGGTTTCGGTGACGCTACTGCTCTGGATGTGGAAGATGCGCATGGAGTCTCTGGGTTTTTGGTGTCAAAAAGGCCTCTAGCCCCCGTGTCTACTGCGCAAGAAGCTATTATTTTTGTAGCAATCGAGCGGCATCACGGGCAAAGTAGGTCAGCACACCATCGGCCCCGGCGCGCTTGAAGGCCAGCAGGCTTTCCATCATCACCGCATCATGGTCAAGCCAACCGTTTTGGGCGGCGGCTTTGAGCATGGCATATTCCCCTGACACTTGGTAGGCGAACGTGGGCACCTTGAATTCATCTTTCACACGGCGCACCACGTCCAGGTACGGCATGCCGGGCTTGACCATCACCATGTCGGCGCCTTCGGCGATGTCCAGCGCCACTTCCCGCAGGGCTTCGTTGATATTGGCCGGGTCCATCTGGTAGACCTTTTTGTTGCTCTTGCCCAGGTTGCTGGCCGAGCCCACGGCATCGCGAAACGGGCCGTAAAACGCGCTGGCATATTTGGCGCTGTAGGCCATGATGCGGGTGTGGATGTGGCCCCTGGCTTCCAGCGCGGCGCGGATGGCGCCAATGCGGCCGTCCATCATGTCGCTGGGGGCGACGATGTCCACGCCGGCGTCGGCCTGCGTCAGCGCCTGCTGCACCAGAACGGCTACGGTTTCGTCGTTCAGGATGTAGCCGTTTTCCTCGGGGCGGGTGTCCGGCAGGCCGTCCTGGCCGTGGCTGGTAAAGGGGTCCAGCGCCACGTCGGTCATGACGCCTAGCTCAGGAAATTCCCTTTTCAATGCCCGTACCACGCGCGGCACCAGGCCATCGGGGTTCATGGCTTCCTGGCCGTCATACGTTTTGAGCGACTGGTCAACCACCGGAAACAGGGCCATCACCGGAATGCCCAGCTTCACGCAGTCTTCGGCTACCGGCAGCAGCAGGTCCAGGCTCAGGCGTTCCACCCCCGGCATGGAGGCAATCGACACCCGCTGGCCTTTGCCGTCGACCACGAAAACCGGGTAAATCAGGTCGTGGGCCGTGAGCGTGTTTTCACGCACGAGGTTGCGGGTAAAGCTGTCGCGGCGCAGCCGGCGCGGGCGGCCAAGGGGGTAGGGGGCGTAAGGCGTCATGGGGAAAATTGTGCCTTATTTCAAAAAATTTCTATATTCTTCTTGTCACAGCGCTGTAACCTTGGTAAATTCCTACCCGGGTAGCTTGCTACCTTCCGCTTTTCCTCCCTGAGCGGAGCCTTGATGTGTGACAGCAAATAGGCTTACCACCCCAGCTTCGTGCTGGGGTTTTTTTGTGCCCTACACTTTGCCCATGCTCTGGGTTAAATCACTCCATATCGTTTTTGTCGCCAGCTGGTTTGCCGGCTTGTTCTACCTGCCGCGCATTTTTGTCAATCTGGCGATGGTGCCTGCCGAGTCACAGGCCGAGCGCGAGCGCTTGTTGCTGATGGCGCGCAAGCTTTTGCGCTTTACAACGGTGTTGGCACTGCCCGCCCTGGTGTTGGGCTTGTGGCTGTGGTTGGGTTATGGCATCGGCCAGGGGCCGGGTAATGGCTGGCTCCATGCCAAGTTGGTGGTGGTGGTTTTGGCGCTGGGCTACCACCATGCCTGCGGTTCAATTTTGAAGAAATTCACGCGCGGTGCCCCGGCACGCAGCCATGTCTGGTACCGTTGGTTCAATGAAGTCCCCGTGGTCTTGCTGTTGGTGGCGGTGATTCTCGTGGTGGTCAAGCCCTTTTGAGGCTGCTTGGGCGATGCATAAGACTTCCGCCTGGCCTTTGGCTCTGGTTTACGCGGGGCTGATTGTTTATGCCAGTCTTTATCCGTTTACCGATTGGCGTGATTTGGGTTTGGCCTCCTGGACCTATCTGATGGCACCCTGGCCGCGTTATTGGACCGGTTTTGATCTGGTTTCCAACGTTCTGGGTTACATCCCCCTGGGTTTTTTGCTGGCTTTGAGTGCCTTGCGCACCCGGCGTGGGCGGCGGGCGGTGGGTCTGGCCACGTTGGCGGCAGGCCTGTTGTCCTTGGTGATGGAGGGCTTGCAGAGTTACCTACCCGCGCGCGTGCCGTCCAATGTGGACTTGGGTCTGAACGTGCTGGGGGCGTGGCTGGGGGCCGTGGTGGCCACCTTGCTGGAGAAGTGGGGTGCGATTGACCGTTGGAGTCGTTTTCGAGCGCGTTGGTTCTTGCCCGATGCGCGCGGCGCGCTGGTGCTGTTGGCTTTGTGGCCTCTGGCCCTGCTGTTCCCGGCAGCCGTTCCGCTGGGGTTGGGGCAGGTGTTTGAGCGCCTGGAGGCCGCATTGGCCGAGCGTTTGCAGGACACGCCGTTTCTGGAATGGCTGCCAGTGCGTGATCTGGATTTGGAGCCGCTGGTGCCAGGGGCTGAACTGGCGTGTGTGATGTTGGGGGTTTTGATCCCCTGCCTGCTGGGGTTTTGTGTCATTCGGGGCAAGGCGCATCGCACTTTGTTTGTGGGAGCGGTGGTGTTGGCGGGCGTGGGGGTGACGGCGCTGTCTGCAGCCATGAGCTATGGGCCTGCGCATGCCTGGGCTTGGCTGAGTTTGCCGGTTCAGGTGGGTCTGGGTGCGGGGGGCGTGCTGGCGCTCATGCTCTTGCCGGTGCCCAGCCGGGTCAGCGCGGCGCTGATGTTGCTGGCTTTGGGTATTTACCTCAGCGTGCTGAATCAGGCTCCCACCAGCGCCTATTTTGCGCAGACGCTACAGACCTGGGAGCAGGGGCGTTTCATCCGGTTTCATGGCCTGGCCCAATGGCTGGGCTGGCTTTGGCCTTATGCGGCCCTGTTGTATGTGTTGACGCGGGTCTGGGCGCAGCCGGTAAAAAACTAAAATCGGCGGATGAGTTCAATTCAAGCATCCCCCAACATCGACGAAACGGTGGCGCCAGTCGCCTCTTACTACGAGCGCCACCTCTTTTTTTGCCTGAACGAGCGCAAGGGCGGCGAGGCTTGCTGCGCGCAGCACCAGGCACAAGAGGCGTTTGACCATTGCAAGTCGATGGTTAAAAAAGCGAGACTGAGCGGCCCAGGCCAGGTGCGCGTGAACAAGGCGGGTTGTTTGGACCGCTGCGCCGCAGGACCGGTGTTGGTGGTGTACCCCGAGGCGGTTTGGTACAGCTATGTGGACACGTCGGACATTGATGAAATCGTGGAATCCCATCTTAAAAACGGGCAGGTGGTGACGCGCTTGCTGACGCCTCCTCATTTGGGACGTTGAGCCGTTCTCTGTTAATCATGAATCCAAAAACACAAAATTTGAGGCTGTCGGGTGCAGCGGGCCAGATTGAGGTCTTGATCGATGAACCGGTGCTGGCCGAGGGCATCGCTGCGCGCGGCGTGGCCATCATTGCCCACCCGCACCCGTTGTTTGGCGGCACCATGGACAACAAGGTGGTACAGACGCTGGCACGTGCCTTCGTTCTGTCGGGCTGGCGTGCGGTGCGTTTCAACTTTCGCGGCGTGGGGGCCAGCGAGGGCGTGCACGACGAAGGCCGGGGGGAAGCGCAAGACCTGTTGACGGTGGTGCAGCAATGCGCACCCGAAGGCCCGCTGGCGCTGGCTGGCTTCTCTTTTGGCTCGTTTGTACTCAGCCAAACTCTGGCCACTTTGTGGCCTGCACGCCGTATCGAAAAGCTGGTGATGGTCGGTACAGCGGCCAGCCGGTTCGACGTGGCCGACCTGCCGCCCGAAGCCCATGAGCGCACGCTGGTGATTCATGGCGAACTGGATGACACTGTGCCCTTGGCCGATGTCATGAACTGGGCGCGGCCGCAGACGCTGCCCGTGACGGTGGTGCCCGGTGGCAGTCATTTCTTTCACGGGCAACTCCCCCTTTTGAGGGGTTTGGTGGTGCGCCACCTGAGTGCCCCGGTTCAGTAAGCCCTAGGCCTTGCTTTCAAGGCGTCGTGCGACAGAGCATGGCGCTTCACATCTCTTCGGATTCCTCATGACTAAAATTATTTTTGCGTTGCTGGCTGCGGTGCTTGTGGCTTGCTCATCTGCCATGGCGCAGGTCTTGCCCCAGCCGCCCGAAATCGCCGCCCGTTCGTATTTGTTGATTGATGTCACGGCGAATCAAATACTGGCAGCCAAGGACATTGATGGGGCGGTGGAGCCGGCCTCGCTGACCAAGTTGATGACGGCCTATTTGGTGTTTGATGCCCTGCGCAACAAGAAGATCGACTTGAAGCAAACCTTGTCGGTGAGCGAACGCGCCTGGAAGATGCCGGGTTCGCGCATGTTCATCGACCCCAAGATGAAGGTGCCTGTGGAGGACCTCATCAAGGGCATGATCGTGCAGTCCGGCAACGACGCCACCATGGCCTTGGCCGAGGGCGTGGGTGGCACGGCCGAACGTTTTGTGCAGCTGATGAACGAGCAAACCCGGGTGCTGGGCATGAAGGGAACTGCCTACAAAAATCCCGAAGGCTTGACCGAAGCGGGTCACACCACCACCGCGCGCGACCTGGGCATTTTGGCGACCCGTTTGATGGGGGATTTCCCCGATTACGTGTCTTACTATGCCATCAAGAAATACCGCTACGAAGGCACACCAGCGGCCAACGACAGTAATCGCAACTTGCTGCTGTTCCGTGACCCCACGGTGGATGGCCTCAAGACGGGGCATACCGATGCGGCGGGCTATTGCCTGATTGCCACCGCTAAACGAGATTTCCCCAATCTGGGTGCTGCCGGTGCAGCGCCGGGCACACCGGCGGCCATGGGCAGCCGACGTTTGCTGTCCATCGTGCTGGGGGCCTCCAGCGAAACTGCACGCGCCAATGAATCGCAAAAATTGCTGAATTGGGGCTACACCGCGTATGAAGCGGTGAAGTTGTTTGATGCCAATCAGGCGGTGCTTACCCCCCCAGTTTGGAAAGGCAAGGTTTCCCAAGTCGTTTTAGGTCGCCCGCAAGCCATCGTGGTGGCAGTGCCCGCAGGCAGTGCGGGCAAGATCAAAACCCAAGTGTTGCGTGCTGACCCCTTGATCGCCCCGTTGGTCAAAGGGCAGCAAGTGGCACGTTTGAATGTGTTGCTAGGTGAGCAACCACTTGTCGAAATTCCTTTGCTAGCGATGGAATCTGTGGAGCAAGCGGGATTGATCGGGCGCGCTTGGGATGCGGTCCGCTTGTGGATCAAATAACACGTGCTGATGTCAAATCCAAAGGGCTTCTCAGAGCGAAAGTCCTGATCGAAATCGATTTTGATTGCGGTCCGACCCCCAAGTTGCTATACTCGAAGGCTTTTCGGAATTTCCGAAGGGTGTTTCGTTTTCGCTATTGTTTTCGTTATTTCAAACGTTTAGGGACGTTTTTCAATGCCAACCATCAATCAGTTAGTTCGTCAAGGACGCGAGGTCGAAACGATCAAGTCCAAAAGCCCGGCGATGCAAAATTCGCCGCAGCGTCGCGGTGTGTGCACTCGTGTGTACACCACAACGCCTAAGAAGCCAAACTCCGCTTTGCGTAAGGTTGCCAAAGTGCGCCTGACCAACGGGTTTGAAGTCATCTCGTACATCGGCGGCGAGGGTCACAACCTACAGGAGCACTCAGTGGTGCTCGTGCGTGGTGGCCGCGTTAAAGATTTGCCAGGTGTGCGCTACCACATCGTGCGTGGTTCGCTCGACTTGCAGGGCGTGAAAGATCGCAAGCAGTCGCGCTCCAAGTACGGTGCCAAGCGTCCAAAAGCAGGCAAGTAAAGCTGCTGAGTAAATCGGGCAAATCGGCCTGAGTTACTTGAGAAATAGAGGTGCTGTTTCCCGCGTGGCGCGGTGATGCAGCGGAGTGACCCAAACAGACAATTCCGTCTAGGTGGTCGAGTAAGTGAAAGCCAAAATGGTTTTCGCGGCATCTGAAGAAGATGTCAACTGAAGCAAAGAGGTGAAAAAATGCCACGTCGTCGCGAAGTCCCTAAACGTGAAATCCTGCCGGATCCCAAGTTCGGTAATGTTGAGCTGTCCAAATTCATGAACGTGATCATGGAAGGCGGCAAAAAAGCGGTCGCTGAGCGCATCATTTATGGCGCGCTGGAGCAGATCTCAAAAAAGAACCCTGACAAAGACCCGTTGGAGGCCTTTGTGGTCGCCATCAACAATGTCAAACCCATGGTTGAGGTGAAATCCCGCCGTGTCGGTGGTGCCAACTACCAGGTACCAGTTGAAGTGCGCCCGGTTCGTCGCTTGGCGCTGTCCATGCGCTGGATCAAGGAAGCGGCCCGCAAGCGTGGTGAAAAATCCATGGCCCTGCGTTTGGCCAATGAGCTGCTTGAGGCTACCGAAGGCCGTGGCGGCGCCATGAAAAAGCGTGATGAAGTTCACCGCATGGCAGAGGCTAACAAGGCCTTCTCCCACTTCCGCTTCTAAGAGGCGGCTACTGCGCAACGTTTATGCGGCGTTGCGTCGGTTTGTCGTGCTATTCGCACTGCCTGCACCGACGCGCCTTGCCTAAACGTTGCTCGCCACGCCGCCAGAGTGCGGCGATTATTGTTTGAGCAACCAAGGATTCATCATGGCTCGCCATACCCCCATTGAGCGCTACCGCAATATCGGTATTTCGGCTCACATTGACGCCGGTAAGACTACCACCACCGAGCGCGTACTTTTTTACACCGGCGTGAACCACAAAATTGGTGAAGTTCACGACGGCGCGGCCACCATGGACTGGATGGAGCAAGAGCAAGAGCGTGGCATCACGATCACCTCTGCGGCCACCACCTGTTTCTGGAAAGGCATGGACAAGTCCTTGCCTGAGCACCGCATCAACATCATTGACACCCCGGGCCACGTTGACTTCACCATTGAAGTTGAGCGTTCCATGCGTGTGCTGGACGGTGCTTGCATGGTTTACTGTGCCGTTGGTGGCGTTCAGCCCCAGTCGGAGACCGTATGGCGTCAGGCCAATAAGTACAAAGTGCCACGTCTGGCCTTTGTCAACAAGATGGACCGTACCGGTGCTAACTTCTTCAAGGTCGTGGACCAGATGAAATTGCGCTTGAAGGCCAATCCTGTGCCCATGGTGATCCCAATCGGCGCTGAAGAGCACTTCACCGGCGTGGTTGACCTGATCAAGATGAAAGCCATCATCTGGGATGAGGCATCGCAGGGCATGTTGTTTGACTACCGCGATATTCCGGCTGATCTGATTGAGCTGGCCAAAGAATGGCGCGAAAAGATGGTTGAAGCCGCCGCTGAAGCCACGGAAGAGCTGATGAACAAATACCTTGAAGAAGGTGATTTGTCTGAAGAAGAAATCAAATTCGGCATTCGTACGCGCACCATCGCCAGTGAGATCCAGCCCATGTACTGCGGCTCGGCCTTCAAGAACAAAGGTGTGCAGCGCATGCTGGATGCCGTGATTGAATTCATGCCCTCGCCCGTGGACATTCCTCCGGTTAAAGGCATGGATGAGGATGAGCAACCGGTTACCCGCAAGGCTGATGACAGTGAAAAATTCTCTGCCCTGGCATTCAAGCTGATGACCGACCCGTTTGTGGGCCAGTTGACCTTTGTGCGTGTGTATTCTGGCGTGTTGACCAAGGGCGACAGCGTTTACAACCCGATTCGTGGGAAGAAGGAGCGTATCGGTCGTATCGTGCAAATGCACGCGAACAACCGTGAAGAAGTCAGCGAAATTCGTGCGGGCGACATTGCTGCTTGCATTGGCATGAAAGATGTGACCACAGGTGAAACCTTGTGCGACCCGGCAGCTATCTTAACGCTGGAGCGCATGGTGTTCCCTGAGCCTGTGATTACCCAGGCGGTGGAGCCCAAGACCAAGGCCGACCAAGAAAAAATGGGCATTGCCTTGCAGCGTTTGGCGCAAGAAGATCCTTCATTCCGCGTGAAAACGGACGAAGAGTCGGGCCAGACCCTGATCGCCGGCATGGGTGAGTTGCACCTCGAGATCATTGTGGATCGCATGAAGCGCGAGTTTGGCGTAGAAGCCAACGTTGGTAAGCCCCAGGTGGCTTATCGCGAGACCATCCGTAAAACGGTGGAAGACTCTGAAGGCAAGTTCGTGCGTCAGTCCGGCGGTAAAGGTCAGTATGGCCACGTGGTGCTCAAGATCGAGCCGAACGAGCCAGGTAAGGGCTTTGAATTCGTCGATGCGATCAAGGGCGGCGTGGTGCCACGCGAATACATTCCTGCGGTGGAAAAGGGCGTAATTGAAGCGCTCACCGGTGGCGTTCTGGCGGGCTTCCCCGTGGTGGACGTCAAGGTGACGCTGCATTTCGGCTCTTACCACGACGTGGACTCGAACGAAAACGCGTTCAAGATGGCAGCCATCTTCGGTTTCAAAGAAGGCTGCCGCAAGGCCAGTCCCGTGATTCTGGAGCCGATGATGGCTGTGGAAGTTGAAACCCCTGAAGACTACGCCGGTAACGTGATGGGCGATTTGTCCTCACGTCGCGGCATGGTGCAAGGCATGGACGACATGGTCGGTGGCGGTAAAGCCATCAAGGCAGAAGTGCCCCTGTCAGAAATGTTTGGCTATTCCACCACCCTGCGCTCGATGTCGCAAGGCCGCGCTACGTACACGATGGAGTTCAAGCATTACAGCGAAGCTCCCCGTAACGTTGCTGAAGCCATTGTTGCTTCACGCGCCAAGTAAGCGACTTACTCATCCAAGCTGTCTGCGACGGTGTGCCGCCTTGTTCCCGTGCAAGGCGATTCAGCAATACCGTGCAGACGTAAAACCTAATCACGGGAAACGTTCTTTGGAGAATTGAAAATGGGAAAAGAGAAATTTGCACGCACCAAGCCCCACGTCAACGTGGGCACCATCGGTCACGTCGACCACGGTAAAACCACGCTGACC
>JAYTRR010000140.1:0-13681 GCA_043746005.1 Burkholderiales bacterium | reverse complement strand
ATCAATGCGGGTGTCGGGGCCACCGGGATGGCGCCAGTTGGCACCCGGGATGTAGCGCCACCATTGGGTCACGTTGCCCGTGCCCTTTACATCATTGGGCATGACGAAGACGACGGCACCGGGCAGGCGCATCTCGGCCGACAGACCGGGATGCAACCTGGTGTCCACCGCGCGCTCAGCGACAGTGACATAAGCCGTCGCCTTCACAAATTCTGCAAACTCAGCATTGGTGACCTCCGTGCGATCCATCCAGAACCCGGCTACCCGGGTGGGATGAACCGGCTGTTCTTCGGGGTAGACCGTGTCGCCAAACGCGAAGGTTCCGCCCGGCACCCACACCATGCCCGGGTGGAGGACCGTTGTATCTTGCGGAGGCAACGGGCACTGCAAACGCTCGGCCTTCGCGTGGCGGGATGCTTGCGCACCAAAGCCGATCCACGCAGCAACTGCCAGAAGAGCCAGAAAGGCTGAAAAAAGGGCCAACCTGCGGTTATTCATGTTGAACAGTGCACGCTTTAGTTGACCCAGTAGGTGTATTCGTCTTGCGGGGTCATTGGTTGGTTCAGCGTCTTGTCGATCGCCACGGGTATTTCAAGAAACGACGGCCACAGCGGTGCCGGCATGCCGGCGTTGTGGGTGGTCAACAGCGCCTGGAGTTGCGCCAGCTTCTGTGGCTGCTGGTCTGCCAGATTGATCTTCTCCGTGGGATCGGTGTTCAGATTGAAGAGCCAGTTCTTTTTGGGTCGTTCCGCTGAAATGAGCTTCCAGCCCTGATCCTGAACGGTGCGGTAGGGGCCATCACGCCAGAACAGCGGTCGTGGCGGTTGCGTTGCGGGCTTGGCGCTCAGGTACGGCAACAGATTCACGCCATCCATCACGCGATCGGTGGGCACTGTTCCACCTGCCGCAGACACCACCGTGGGCAGAACATCGATGTTGGATACGGGGGGCTGGTAACGGGTTCCGGCCGGAATATGGCCTGGCCACTTGGCCACATAGGGCACATGCACGCCTCCCTCAAACAGGGTGAGCTTCCAGCCGCGGTAAGGCTGATTCACCTCCGGTAGCCCAATGTAGCCCGGTGCTCCGTTGTCGCTGGTGAAAATCACGATGGTGTTGTCGTCCAGGCCCTCATCCCGCAGGGTCTGCAGCACGCGGCCCACGCTGCGGTCAATAGAGCGCACCATGGCAAGATACACGCGCCTGCGGTGGTCGGGAATGTTGCTTAAGGCGTCATAGTCGGCCTTGCTCGCCTGCAGCGGGGTATGCACGCCCCAGTGCGCCAGGTACAGGAAGAAAGGCTGATTCTTGTTGCGTTTTATGGCGGTTACCGCTTCATCGGTGAAGTAGTCGGTCAGGTACCTGGCCGGTTTGAACCACTTGCCATTGTTGAAGCTGACGCCAAAGCGCATGTTGGGCCAAAGGAACTTGTCAATCGGGTCAAAGTCCTGCTTGGAGTTCACCACATTGGGATCGTTTTCCGGCAAATACAAGCCGCTCTCCATGAACAGGCTTTCATCAAAGCCCTGGTTGTTGGGGCGCATCTCAGGCGTGCTGCCCAGATGCCATTTGCCGATGTGCAGGGTGTGGTAACCGCGTGTCTTCAGGAGTTCGGCCACGGTTTGTTCTGAGGGGGGCATACCCAAGTCGTTGAAACTTTTGGCCTGGCCGGCCTTTTCCTTGTCGATAACGATCGGATACAGGCCGTCGGCATCTTCATACAGCTTGCCCGCAACCCGTGCCATGGCACCCGGCGTAGGGGTGAATTCCAGGCCGAAGCGCCACGGATAGCGCCCGGTCATCAAAGCCGCACGCGAGACGGTGCACACGGCGCTACCGGCATAGCCATTGTCGAAACGCACGCCGTCGCGTGCAATGGAGTCGATGTTGGGGGTGGCAACGCCCAGGGCCGCCTGGCCGCCGCCATAGGTGGTCACATCGTTGAAGCCGAGGTCATCTGCCAGAATGACAATGATGTTGGGGGGCCTTTGCGCCAGGGGTTTGTCCGCTTGGGTGGGACCTGCGACCCAGGGAACCGGGTGGTTGGCGCCACGCGGGTGAAGGATGTCAGTCTGCCAGCCCAGCGAATACTGCAGCAGCTTGAGGCGGTTGGCGTATGCGCCCGCCAAGAGAATTACCAGAACAGCCAGTGCGATGGCCACCTTCTTTTTTGGGCTCATTCTTCTCCCCTAGCGGTGAGCGCTTTTGGCAAGCCGAGCCAGATGAAAAGGGCGCAGAGAACGAAAAAGAGAAGGATGTTGTGCACGGGTGTGCCGCGTTCAGGTGGGCTGCCCCACTACCGCGAAGCGCTGGGTGTTGTCACGCAGCCATTGCTCGGACAGGGATGTATCCTGTTGGCGGGGGTGAAAACCAGGCTCCATGTAGGCTCGCCACATCGCCGAGTTGCCCCGGATCATGCCGTCTTTGGTAAACAGCAGTTTGCCAGCGCTGCGCCAGGTGCTCCACTTGAACAGGCTGCCGTCGTGCCACAAATTGCGGATGGTCTGGCGGGTGATATCCACGGCGAAGGTGAGGGTGATGTAGCGCAGCAGGCGCACCCGCCATTCAAGGCTTCCCTGCAGTGCGGTATAGATATCAAACGCGGTGCTGCAGTGCTCTGACTCTTCTGCTGCATGCCACATCCACAAGGTCTGCAGGCGGGGCTCCGCACCTTCCAGTGCTTCGGGGTGGCGAAACATCCAGTCGGCAAACATGGCGGTCAAATGTTCGGTGGCTGCAGTGGCTGCCACGTGGACTCGCACATCCCGGTGTGCGTTGTCTCGCAGGCGCTTGGTGGCGCGGCGCTCCAGTTCGTTATCGAGTCCCATTTTTTCCAGGTGACCATTGAACAGCGCGTGAATGCGCCGATGGGTTGCCTCTTGCCCAACAAAGCCTTGCACTTCAGGCGCAAACCGTTGGCGGTCGGCCTCTGGCAAATTTTTTAGCCCGGCCCGAACGGAGTCCATGAAATACTGCTCGCCTACCGGAAAGCTCATGGACAGGGCGCTGAAAAATGCCGAGCGAAACGCATCGCCACCATTCCACCTGGCGGGGAAGGGGGTAGCGAGGTCAATTAACAGTTTGCGGACAACAAGATCGGTCATGTTTGTGTGCTCAGGTGATCGGTAACGCCATAGAGAACGCGCTCGAGGCCTTTGGGCTTGAAGGGCTGCCAGTGAGCTTCGGTCTGGGCCAGGCGTTTTGCCAAAAGATACAAAGCCCCCGGGCTGCACCCCATACCGCAATGGGTGTTGCCACGCAGGTGGATGTTTTCACCGTCAGGTTGTCCTTCTTCAATCGAGCACTGCCATGCCACGACACCGTCAACCTTGCTGTAGATGGAGGTCGTGGGTACCGGCGGCTTGATGCGGATTTCAACGTGCTTTTTGAAATCCATATCGTCGAAGCGATCACCCGAGAGCCATTCATAAAAGCGCGCGCCAGTCGATGCGAGCGGGTGACCGGTAAAGGGTGACCCCAAGGTAATCACCTGACGCACTTTGTCAGGGAACAACTTGGCGAGTTCGCGGGCAAAGACACCACCCAAACTTTGCCCAATCACGCTGACTTTTTGCCCGTGCTCGGCGTAAATGAACTGCAGGTGCTTATCCATGGCATCGGAAAGGGCATCGTTGATACCTTTGTTGCGACCCATGCCCCAAGGGTAGGTAACGTAGCCCAGATCGTCAAGAAAGCGTCGCAGCAGGGCGGTCGAGACATCGGACGCACCCAGACCCGGTAGCACCAGAACCGGGTGCCCATCCCCTTTGGGTGCAATTCGCCGCAGGATTCCGAACAGGGAAGCGCCGCTCACGTATTCCCAGAACACACGCGCTTCCGATACCAGCAGCCACACAGGTGGGGCCGGAATGTCTGGAAACTGGGTCAATGAAGCCTTGAGACGTTTTAATCGCGACATGGTTGTTGGACTTTAATAAACACAAGGGGTTTAAGGGTATAGTTTATGAACGTATTTCATTAAAATGTTTCAGATTTTTGCCGGCAGAAATCATGGTAAAGAAAATAGAAAAAACTTCAATTAAATCAATAGTAAGAGCCCCAAAACAGGATCGTTCCAGGATAACGGTTGAGGCCATACTTGAGAGTGCCTTTCAGATTCTTGAAACAGAAGGCCTCGCAGGATTCAAGGTTGCCACGCTGGCTGAGCGGTCGGGCTATGGCGTGGGTACTTTGTACCAGTACTTTGAAAATATCGACGCCGTCATGCTGGCACTGGTTGATCTGGAAAGTGAGCGCCAGAGGCAGACGCTGCTGGCCGCGTTCAGCGACCAGGCCGCACGTGGTGTGGCACTGGGAACACGAGACCTGGTTAATCTGATGCTGTTCGCATTTACCCAGCGCCGCGCGGCTCAGAAAGCCATTATTGAGTGGGCGTTGTCCCGACGCGAAGTGCGGTCCATTGAAGGCCGTAATACTTTTTTGGGACAAATGCTGGCGAGCGTGTCGGTCCGATCGCAAGGGTTGCAGTTTGACCGGCTTCTGAATCCAACCGAAATGTTTGTGCTCTCCCGGGGATTCCTTGGCACGCTGCGCACGGCTATCTGGAATGACGAGGCCGACACCAACGCGCCCCAATTTGCGCAGGCACTGACGGATCTGGTTGACGGCTATGTCCATCAGCTGGTAAAGCGCGAGGCCGCTGCCATCCACGCGTGACATGCAGCTCATCCCGGCGCGATGTCATTCAACTGTTGCACTACCCACTGGATGACCGGCACATTCAGGCACATCTGGACATGACCAATTCCATCGAATACGGTTGGGGTAATGCCTTGCAATACCTGTACGCGCTGGGGGTAGACGATGTTGTCCTGCGGCGTAATGGCGATGCGCTTGAGCGCGCGAACAGCGTCTGATTCAGATGCGGCCAGATCGGCGAGCCATTGGCTTTTCCAGCCCATCTGGGTTCCATTGGTCGTCTCAAAGAACGGCCCCACGCGGGTACCCGCATGCGGCGTCCCCAGGGTCAGGACGCGCGCTACCCGGTCCGGCCCAAACCTGCGCATCCAGGCACGAATGGCCAATCCACCCATGCTGTGCCCGACCAATGCCACACGGGATGCGCCGGTTTGCCTGCGAATTTCTTCTACCGCGTTTTCCACAATAGGCGCGTAGTTGTCGATGGATGCAAACAGTGGCTCCAGATCGACTGCAAAAACCGGATGCCCGTTGGCGCGAAGCGCGTTCGACATATCGTCCCAAATGCGGTGATTGCACATGAAGCCGTGCACCAGCACAACCGGAACTTTCGGCACGCCCCCAGTAGCCGGTTGCCAAGTGGGCGGTGCGACCGCCCAAGGCTGGCGAAACAAAAAGATCTGGATGCCCGCGTTGAACTCACCAAACAAAGACCGCCACCAGACTCTGATGCCTTCGTTCCCCCTGGATTGAACCGCAGTCACGATGTCAATCAGAATCATGCCAACGAATGGCATGGCGGCAGCCCATACCAGAACACCCCAGACCGAACCATGCCCCAATTTGAAGAACAAGAAACCCAGACCCGCACCGATCAGGATTTGCGTGGCTATCACGCGACGAAGAAGTTGTGCCAGCATCGTATTACCTCAACTTTGTTGTAAACCAGTGTACGTCGGGCGGGTTCCAGCACGGATTTTTCAGCCTCGCAGTCCCCTGTTGTTTTTTCAGCTTATGCCGAAGGTCTGCGCCTGCGCATCAACCAGCCTGCACAGGCAAACAGTGAAAGCCCAGCCAGGATGGCAGGGGCATAGGACTTGAACCGCGGCACATAGACGTTCACCAGGGCATTGATCTGCACCTGCCGGATGGGGTCGTAGTCCGCTGGCATGTCCAGAACCTGGTTGGCTTTGGCGTAGGCGTCATAGTCCGCGCGCATGGCGTCAAAACGTGCAGGCATGGCTGCTTGCAGGTCCTTTGTCTCGCCGGGGTCGCTCTGGATGTTGTAGAGGTGCCATTGACCGTCTCCCACTCCCTGGAGGACCCGCACCAGTTTGTAGTCACCCTTGAACAGTGCAGAGCTACCTGAGAGTTCGTAGCCGATGGGCTGCTCGTCCGGGTGCACCTGTTGCGCTTTTCCTTGCAGTAGCGGTAACAGGTTGCTGCCCGTCAAGGGCTCGACCGAATGGCCCCGGTAGGTTCCGGTGTGGGGTGTCACACCGGCCACCGCCAGAAGCGTTGGCACGATGTCATTGACATGGGTGAAAGCCTTGCTGATCTGGTTTTGCTGCATGCCTTTGCCGGAGATCACCAGTGGCACCCGAAGGCCACCTTCACCTCCATAGAACTTGTAGGTATTCAGCGGAGACGCTGCGGCGCTGCCCCAACTGGGACCCAGCACGGCATAAGCACCTTTCGATCCCAGGCGGTCAAGATCCCTGTTGTACTTCCAGTCCAGCCAAAGCCGACCAGACAGCGTTGCATAGGGGTCGGACGCCTCCGCCCCGTTGTCAGACATAAACACAAATACGGTGTTGTCATACTGCCCGGTCGACTTCAGGTGGCTGACCAGGCGGCCCACCTCATGGTCCATCGCATCGGCCATGCCGGCGTAGACTTCCATGCGCCGGGATTGGTAGGCTTTCTCGTCCGGAGTCAAGGCATCCCAATCCGTTGTGGTGGACATGGTTACCATGGGCGCGCCTTGCGGTATCAGACCCAGCGCAATCGCTTTCTCTCGTCGGCTGTTTCTCAGCGCCGTCCAACCGTTTTTGTAGACGCCCCGGTATTTATCAACAAACGATTTTGGCGCCTGCAGGGGAATGTGGTTGGCCTGAAAAGCCACATACGAGAAAAAGGGTTTGTCGTCGCCCTGGTTGGACTGGATGTACTGAATGGCCTTGTCCACGTAGTAGGTGGACGAATAGAAGTCTTTGGGGATGGTCGCAGTCTTGTCCTGTTCAAACCAATAGACCTTGTCTTTGATGTCGAGGTAAACACGGTCTTCCCAATTGTCAGAGCCGCTATCGGCCTGAATGAAAGAGCGCTCAAAGCCCCGCGCGCCAGGCAGGTTGTGCGCTTCTTTGCCCAGATGCCATTTGCCTGAGATGTAGGTGTGGTACCCACTGTCCCTGAGCATGCTGGCGACGGTGACCACATTGGTATCAAGCACCCCCAGATAACCGGGTTTCCCGATGTGCGACTGGGGAATGCTCTCGGGCATGTCGCCCACGCCATTGCGGTGGTTGTCCACGCCCGTCATCAGCATGGAGCGGGTCGGTGAACACGATGCCGTGACATGGAAGTTGGAGAATCGCACGCCTTTTGCGGCCAGTGCATCAATGTTGGGGGTTGAAATTTCGCTGCCATAGGCACCCACATCGCTAAACCCCCAGTCGTCTGCCAGCAGCAGAACGATGTTGGGGCGTCTGGTTTCTGCGACCACGTGGCCCGATGCAACGACCAGAAAAGGTATTGCTACAGTGAACAGCAGCCCTTTGGCAAAGGGCCTTGAAACCAGTGCGTCGCGAGTTGTCATGCCGTCAGGCTTTGTGGGCAATCTGGCTGGCCTTGGCCAGCGGCAGCCAGTGCAACAGGCCAAACAAGAGAGCCAGAAGCAGACTGGTCAGTAAGGGGCCCTTGTACGTCTTGATGTGTTTGAACGCAAAGACGGCCTCCAGCACATGAACTGCCAGAAAGGCCGCTGCCACCTTCTGAAAAATCGGGCCACTGCCCCACGGCAGGTCAATCAGCAAACTGACAAGGGCGAACAGGTAGATGACAACGCAGTTGGCTTTGAGAAAGGTGTTCATGGTGCGAGGGGTTGAAAGGGTGTGGAAGAAATGAAGTCTGCAATCTGTCGCGCCAACTCGGGGCCTTTGTCCTCTTGCAGGAAATGGCCTGCACCGCGCGTCACCGCGTGGGGCTGTTTGGCCGCACCCGGCACGCGCTTCTGGAATATTTTTTCGCCACCTCGGGTAATGGGGTCACCGCTGCTGAACAAGGTCAAAAAGGGTTTGTTCCACTGCTTCAGCACTTCCCATGCCTGCTCGTTGCGTTCCCGCTCCGGGTCTGTGGGCGTTGTGGGCACAAAGGCGGGAAATATCCGCGCCGCCATTTCGTATTTCTTCGAAGGGTAGGGTGCGTCATAGGCTGCAATTTCTTGCGGGGTGAGCTTGTTTACACAGCCAGAATTGACGATGCGGCCAATCGGAAACCAGGGGCTGAACCGGGCGAACGCGCGCCACACTTTGAACGCCTTGGGCGTCTGTTCCTGGGTGCCGGTAGGCAGGCCACCGTTGGCCAGCACCACGCGGGCAAACCGATGCGGACTGTGGGTCACCATGCGCAACCCGATCAAAGAGCCCCAGTCCTGGCAAAACAGGGTGACGTTCTGCAGGTCAATTTTCTCCATCCAGGCAGTCATCCACTGCACATGGTTCAAGTAGGAGTAATCCGAGGGGCGAGAGGGTTTATCCGATCGGCCAAAACCCACCAGGTCTGGCGCGATGACACGGTGGCCCGCAGCCAGTAAAGCCGGGATCATCTTGCGATACAAAAAGGACCAGGTGGGCTCCCCGTGCATCAGCAGCACGGGGGCTGCATTGCGCGGGCCTTCGTCGATGTACGCGATGCGCAAGCCATCCAGCTCCAGGTATTGGGGCTGGTACGGAAAATCCGGCAGATGGGCAAAGCGCGCCTCCGGGGTGCGCAGCACGCGGTCTTTCTGGATGGCGGGTAGAGCAGTTGTTGGGGTCATTTGGCTCTTTTACTCATGCTTCTGCTGATATCCGTCAACCATCTGGACGACCGGGTGGGCACCAGTCGGAACATCCAGTCCAGCACCCGGGCATCTGCGCCGATCAGCAAGCGGGTCTTTCCGGTCTCGATGGCCTGGATGATGGCTTCAGCCGCCTGTGCCGGTGTGGTGCGGGCGACTTGCTCGAAGTGGCTGCGAAACGCCTGATCCGATGAGGCCACCATGCGTGAGTCGGTAATGCGCGCCTTGTTGGCGATATTCGTCTTGATGCCGCCCGGGTGCACGGTCAGAACGGTGATGGGGGTGCCGCGCAGCTCTTCGCGCAGCGCGTCGCTAAAACCTCGTACCGCGGCCTTGGACGCGTTATAAATACTTTGTGTCGGCATGGACACCATGGCAAAGATGCTGGATACGTTCACCAGCACGGCTTCGGATCGCTCGCGCAGTTGGGGTAAAAAGGCCTGGCAGCCATGCACCACGCCCCAGAAGTTGATGTTCATCAGCCAGTGTGCGTCCTTTGTCGGCATGCCCTCGACGGGAGACACGAGGGCAACGCCTGCGTTGTTGATCAGCACGTCGGCACCCCCCAGTCTGGCACGGGCCTCCTGGGCAAGTGTGTAAATGGCCGACTCACTGCCGGTGTCGGTGACCAGGCCATGGCACTCCACGCCAATGCTCTGGATGGTGCCTACGACCCGCTGCAGGCCGACGGCGTCAATGTCTGCCAGCAGCAGCCGTGCACCGCGTTGCGCCATAGCCGTTGCCAGTGCTTCGCCGATGCCAGAAGCCGCGCCGGTGATCACGACAGATTTACCTTTGAGTGTGCGCATGGTCAGAACAGTTTTTGTTGGTTGATGAAAGTCCCGCCAGCGGGCAGGCTGAACAGCATGCCGTCTTCGCCCACGGTGATGGGGTTGGCATAGTGCTTGGCTGCGTCACCCAGAAATGCGGGGTAGGCGTAACGAAACGGCATGGGGGGCACGATGTGGTTCAGTATCAGCTGTTTGGCACCCGCAGCGCTGGCTTGTTTAGCCGCCTCTTCCGGGGTGGTGTGGTAGTTGAGAATGTCGCGCATCACATGACCGATGTTGGGCATGTTTTTTTGGTTGAACTCCTGCTCCAGCAGATCAACGTCTTTGGACATGGCGACCACCGAGGGCGTTTTTTTGGTGTCGCCGGCAACAACGGCGGTGCAAGGGCCCGCACGCGTTGGATCGGGAAACGGAGAGCCGCTGCCGCACAGCGCAATGTGCAAGCCATCGGGCAGGGTGTTCTTGATCTTGTTCATGGTGTGGTGGAAAGCGCCATAGCTCCCATTCTGATGCGCAAAAAAAGCGAACGGATGGTTCGTTCGTTTTGGGGTTCAACTCGGCGTTGTTCAGTACTGAGGCTGGTACTTGCGGATGGCCGCCTTCACCTCGTCGGTCAGTTTGAATCCATCGCCAAACTGCGTCGCCAGTTCTGCTGCACGCGTCTCAAATGCCTCTACGCCCATGCCATAAATGAACTGCATGGCGCCGCCGGTCCACGCGGGGAATCCAATTCCGAAGATCGAGCCAATATTAGCGTCGTGTACCGTGGTCAGCACGTTTTCACTCAGGCAACGTGCAGTTTCCACGGCCTGGCGGTACAGCAGGCGGTCTTTCAGGTCCGTAATGGTCCATTGGGCATCGGTTTTTTCAAACAATGGTTTGAGTTGAGGCCACAGAAACTTCCTGGCGCCTTTCTCCGCAGGGTATTCATAGAACCCACCCCCCCCTGCACGGCCAGGGCGGTTGTGCTTGCGCACCAGGTCAGCCACCAGCAGTTCTCCCGGTGTGGCTACATAGGTTTTGCCTTCAGCCTCATAGTCGGCACGGGTCTGCTCCATGACGTGCAGACTCAGCGTGAGCGCTGTTTCGTCCAGCACTGCCAGGGGTCCCACCGGCATGCCGCATTGAATACCGGCGTTCTCGATTGCCGCAGCGGGAATGCCTTCGCCCAGCATGGCGGCACCTTCCATGACAAAAGTGCCAAACACGCGGCTGGTGAAGAAGCCACGCGAGTCGTTCACCACAATCGGGATCTTGCCGATGGCCTGCACGTAATCAAACGCACGGGCCACGGTTTCGTCATTGGTCTGCTTGCCGCGGATGATCTCGACCAGCTTCATCTTGTCCACCGGGCTGAAGAAGTGGATGCCGATGAACTTCTCGGGCGCAGCACTTGCCGTGGCCAGGCCGCTGATGGGCAGGGTGGAGGTGTTGGAGGCGAAGAAGCCACCGGCGGCCAACAGGGGCTCGGATTCCTGGGTAACCTTGGCCTTGAGCTCACGGTTCTCGAAAACGGCCTCAATGATTAGGTCGCAGTCTGTCAAGTCGTCTACCGAGCCGGTGGGTTGGATGCGGTCCAGAATGGTTTTTTGCGCCTCGGCTGTCATGCGGCCCTTGTCCACCCGGCCCTGGGTGATCTTGGCGCTGTAGCTCTTGCCCAGGTCAGCCTTTTCCTGGCTCACATCTTTGAGTACGGTGGCAATGCCCTTGCTGGCCTGCGAATAGGCAATGCCGGCGCCCATCATGCCGGCGCCTAGCAAACCCACTTTGCCTGGCTTGAAGCGTGGTGTCGTGCCGGGGCGGCTCTGGCCGCTCTTGATGGCGTTGAGGTTGAAAAAGAAGGTGTTGACCATGGCCTGGGCGTTGATGCCGGTCATGAGCTTGGCCAGCGCACGGCTTTCCAGACGCAGGGCGGTTTCCATATCCACCTGCAGGCCTTCAACCATGCAGGCCATGATGGCCTCAGGCGCAGGGTACAGACCGCGGGTCTGCTTCTTGATCATGGCTGGCGCCACGGCCAGCATGCCCGCTACCGCGGGGGAGGAGGGCAGGCCGCCCGGGACCTTATAGCTCTTGGCTTCCCAGGGGTGCTGCGCGCTGGGGTTGGCGGTAATCCAGGCCAGGGCCTTGGTGCGCATTTCGGCTGCGGCGTTGTCGCCAGGGGCAACCAGGTCGTGCACCAGGCCCAGGCCTTTGGCCTCGGACGGTGAGAAGGTTTTGCCTTCCACCAAATAGGGCTGTGCACCCATCAGGCCCAGGTGGCGGGTCATCTTGGTCACGCCGCTGGCGCCGGGCAGCAGGCCCAGGGTTACTTCGGGCAGGCCAAACTGGGTTTTGCGGTCGTCAATGGCAATGCGGTGGTGGCCCACCAATGCCACTTCCCAGCCGCCACCCAATGCGGTGCCGTTGAGCAGGCTGACGACGGGCTTGCCCAGGGTCTCGATGGTGCGAAAGTTCTTTTTGACACGCTCAATCTCGGTGAAGATGGTTCCGGCGTCCGAAGGCTTGAGGCGCATGACGCCTTTGAGGTCGGCGCCGGCAAAGAAGGTGGACTTGGCAGAGGCCAGCAGGATGCCTTTTATGGCGTCCTTGTCTTTGAGCACCTGCTCGGCCACGGCCGACATGTCCTCCTGCCACTGCAGGCACATGGTGTTGACGGGCGAGTCGGGCTCGTCAAAGGTGATGGTGGCAATGCCGTCCGAGAGAGCGTATTGAATGGTTTTCATGGTGTGAATGCTATGAATTAAGGAGCTGCTTGCGCAATGAATACGGGGGCTAGAGGCCTTTTTTGCTTATATTCTCTCGACGATGGTGGCAATGCCCATGCCGCCACCCACACACAGGGTGACCAGGCCGTAGCGCAAATTGCGGCGGTGCAGTTCGTCAATCACGGTGCCCAGAATCATGGCGCCGGTGGCACCCAGCGGGTGGCCCATGGCAATGGCGCCGCCATTCACGTTGACCTTCTCGTGTGGCACTTTCATTTCTTTCATGAAGCGCATCACCACAGCGGCGAAGGCTTCGTTCACTTCAAACAGGTCGATCTCATCCACCGTCAGGCCGGCTTTGGCCAGCGCCTTGCGCGTCGCGGGCATGGGGCCGGTGAGCATGATGGTGGGGTCTGCGCCACTCAGGGCGGCCGCCACAATGCGGGCGCGGGGCGTCAGGTTATGGGCCTTCGCGGCCGCTTCAGAGCCAATCAGCACCGCGGCAGCGCCGTCCACAATGCCGGATGAATTGCCGGCATGGTGCACGTGGTGAATGCGTTCCACCTGCGGGTAGCGGGTGAGCGCGACCTGATCGAAACCCATGCCACCCATTGGCTCAAAGGCGGGTTTCAGGCCGCCCAAGCCTTCCAGTGTGGTGTTGGGCTTGATGAATTCGTCTCGGCCAAGAATCGTCTGGCCCAAAGCGTCTTTCACCGGCATGACCGAGCGGTCAAAGTAGCCCGCAGCTTGCGCCTTGGTGGCGCGGCGTTGTGATTCCAGCGCAAAGGCATCCACATCGGCACGGGTAAATCCTTCGATAGTGGCAATCAGGTCGGCACCAATGCCTTGGGGCACAAAGACGGTAGCCGAATTGGTTTCGGGGTCCAGAGCCCAGGCGCCGCCATCGGAGCCAATCGGCACGCGGCTCATGCTCTCCACGCCACCGGCCACCACCAGGTCTTCCCAGCCTGATCGCACTTTTTGCGCTGCCATGTTCACGGCTTCCAGGCCCGAGGCGCAAAAGCGGTTGATCTGCACACCGGCGCACTGGAAATCCCAGCCTGCCTTGAGTGCGGCCACTTTGGGCAGCACGGAGCCCTGGTCGCCCACGGGCGAGACGATTCCCATCACCACGTCGTCAACGCGAGCGGTATCGAACTGGTGGCGCTGCTGCAAATCGGTCAGCAGGCCTGCCAGCAGGTTGACGGGTTTGACCTCGTACAGGCTGCCGTTTTTCTTGCCTTTGCCGCGCGGGGTGCGGATGGCATCAAATACAAATGCTTCGGTCATGGTGTTACTCCGGGGAATGAGGTCGATGGGAACGGACGGATGAATTTGGATATTTCTCAATTTGGAGTATATTTCTTTTTACCAAGCAAATGCTTTGTATAAATAAAAACGTCCCAACCCACAGGTGCCCCGATGATTGAACGAACCCTTTTCTCTTCCGACCACGAAGCCTT
>JAYTRR010000139.1:0-4549 GCA_043746005.1 Burkholderiales bacterium | reverse complement strand
TTTTCCCCAACAAGACCAAAGAATTCAAGGTCACTGTGGATCTGGTCGTGGAGATGGCGGTCTACAACCCGTTCGACTTCTTTCTGGAGCCCGCGGCCGAAGAGTTTCCTTTTCAATACGCACCCCTGCTGCAGGAAGAGCTATTACCCTACCTGCTGGCCGATGCGCGCACGCCGCTGGTCGAGGCCTATCTGGCCAGAATCAACTACACCAAGCGTCGCACCATCGACTTTCTGGTGGACATCAACCAGATGCTCCACAACGACATCAAGTACCTGATCCGCATGGAGCCCGGCGTGCAGACGCCCGAAGAAACGCTGACCAAGGGCTCGGGTTCCTGCCGCGACTCGGGCTGGCTCCTGGTGCAGTTGTTGCGCCACTGCGGCCTGGCGGCGCGCTTTGTGTCGGGCTACCTGATTCAGCTCAAGCCCGACGTCAAAGCACTGGACGGCCCCAGCGGCACCGAAGTCGACTTCACCGACCTGCACGCCTGGTGCGAGGTGTATTTGCCCGGCGCGGGCTGGATCGGACTGGACGCCACCTCAGGCCTGCTGGCCGGTGAGGGCCACATCCCGCTGGCCTGCACGCCGCAGCCCTCGGGCGCAGCCCCGATTGAAGGCAGCATGGACGAGTGCGAAGTGGAATTCAGCCACCACATGGAAGTCACCCGCATTTTTGAGTCGCCCCGCGTCACCAAGCCCTATACCGAAGAGCAATGGGCCGAGGTCATGGCACTGGGCAATGCGGTCGACAAGGAACTGGTAGCCGGCGATGTCCGCCTGACCATGGGCGGCGAACCCACCTTTGTGGCCGTCAACGACCGCGACGCCGCCGAATGGAACACCGACGCGCTGGGCCCTACCAAACGCGGCTTTGCCACCGCGCTGGTCCACAAGCTGCGCGCCGAATACGGAACCGGTGGCTTTCTGCACTTTGGCCAGGGCAAATGGTATCCCGGCGAACAGCTTCCGCGCTGGGCGCTGAACATCTACTGGCGCACCGACAAGCAGCCCGTGTGGTCCGACCCATCGTTGTTCACCGATGAGCGCGCCCCCACCCACTACACTAGCGAAGACGCCCAGCGCTTCACCAAAACCCTGGCCAAACGCCTGGGCATGACCGACCAGTTTGTGCAGGCCGCTTATGAAGACGCCTGGTACTACTTGTGGCGTGAACGCCGCCTGCCGGTCAACGTGGACCCGTTCAACTCCAAACTGGACGACGAAATGGAGCGCGCCCGCCTGCGCCGGGTGTTTGAGCAGAAGCTCGACACCGCCGTGGGTTATGTGCTGCCGGTAAAGGCCATTGAAAAGCCTGAAGTACCGGGACCCAAATGGACCACCGGCCCCTGGTTCCTGCGCGACGAACGCATGTACCTCATGCCCGGCGATTCGCCCATGGGTTTGCGCCTGCCGCTGGACTCGCTGCCCTGGGTCAGCCAGGCGGATTTCCCGTACCTGATCGAGACGGATCCCAGCACGCCGCGGCAAGACTTGCCTGCGCACAGTGCCATGGCGGCACGGTACAGCGATCTTCCTGCAACCGGCGTGCCTGCAAACCCGGCCCCGGCCCATAGCCCCGGTGGCGTTCCCTACCTGAGCGGCAGCGGACGCGCACGGGAAGCGGCGCGCAAGTTTCAGAGTGCGCTCAAAAGCAAGAACGGCAAGTATGGCGTGAACGTGCTGGTGGCCGAACCGGGACCTGTCCCGGTGGTCAGCACCGTGAAGCCGCTGACAACGACAACGTCAGCGCCCGTGCTCGCCGCTGCTGCGGTGAACGTGAATCCCATCTACCCCGCCCAAATCGAGCCTATGGATTTTGTGCGCGTGCCCGACAAGCAGGAATCTGCCCATTGGGTGACCCGCACCGCCCTGTGCGTGGAAGTACGCGACCCGCGCCGGGCCAGTGGCCCCAAGGCCGAAGCCGTGGGCGAAAAATCCGGTGTGCTCTACCTCTTCATGCCGCCACTTGAAAAGCTGGAAGACTACCTGGACCTGCTGGCCGCCATTGAAGCAACCGCCAAAGAAACCGGGCTGAAACTGGTGCTGGAGGGCTACCCGCCCCCACGCGACCCGCGCCTGAAATTGCTGCAAGTGACCCCGGACCCCGGCGTCATTGAAGTCAACATCCACCCGGTCAACAACTGGGCCGACTTGGTCAAGAACACCGAATTTTTGTACGACGCCGCGTTTGAATCGCGCCTGTCGGCTGAAAAATTCATGACCGACGGCCGCCACACTGGCACGGGTGGTGGCAACCACTTTGTGATGGGCGGCGCCACGCCCTCCGACAGCCCGTTTTTGCGCAAACCCGAGCTGCTGGCCAGCCTGCTGCTGTACTGGCACAACCATCCCAGCTTGAGCTATCTGTTCAGCGGCATGTTTGTGGGCCCCACCAGCCAGGCCCCGCGCGTGGACGAAGCGCGCAACGACCAGCTGTACGAGCTTGAAATTGCCATCGAGCAGATTTATGCCAACCGCGAACTCTACGGCGTGTCCATGCCGCCCTGGCTGGTGGACCGCACGCTGCGCAACATCCTGATTGACGCCACGGGCAACACGCACCGCAGCGAGTTTTCCATCGACAAGATGTACTCGCCCGACTCGGCCACCGGCCGCCTGGGCCTGCTGGAGCTGCGTGCGTTCGAGATGCCACCGCACCCGCGCATGAGCATCGTGCAACAGCTGCTGTTGCGCGCACTGGTGGCCCGCTTCTGGAAAGCGCCGTACAAGGCGCCCGCCACCCGCTGGGGCACCGAGCTGCATGACCGCTTCATGCTGCCCACCTTCATCAAGATGGACTTTGATGAGGTGGTGGCCGACATGCAGGCCGCAGGCTACGCGTTTGATCCGAGCTGGTTTGCGCCCCACGTGGAGTTCCGCTTCCCGATGGTGGGATCAGTCCAGTCCGCCGGCATTGAACTGACCCTGCGCAATGCGCTGGAACCCTGGCATGTGATGGGCGAAGAAGGCGCACCTGGCGGCACCGCCCGCTATGTCGATTCATCGCTGGAACGCATGGAGGTGCATGTGAAGGGCCTCAACGAAAGCCGCTACGTCATCACCTGCAACGGCAAAGCCCTACCTCTGCAGAGCACCGGCACGGTTGGCGAATTTGTGGCCGGCGTGCGCTACAAGGCCTGGAACCCGCCGAGCAGCCTGCACCCCACCATTGGTGTGCATGCGCCCATCACCTTTGACATTGTGGACACCTGGATGAAACGCTCACTGGGCGGCTGCCAGTACCACGTCACCCACCCGGGTGGCTTGAGCTACGACAGTTTCCCGGTCAACTCGTATGAAGCCGAGAGCCGGCGCCTGACACGGTTCACCGCCATGGGCCACACCCCGGGGCTGATGAATATTCCTCCGGCCACCATCAACGTGGCAGGCAGCAAGGAGTTTCCGTTTACGCGGGATTTGCGTCGGCTGTAGTACAGCAGCCCACTGCCAACGCGTGGAATCAGGCCCTGGTTCTGGCCCCTGCCGCACGTTGTAGACTGTGGCATGGAGCCAAAACAACCCACTTCCGGCTTGCTATCGAGAATGGCACGCCTTTTTCGCGAGTCCGAGTCGGTCCCGACCGGCGCGCGCGAGTCCGTGCAGGGCCGCGGCGGCGAGGTAGAGAAGCACGCGCTGAAGACGCTGATTGAACGCAAGCGCAAGGATGACCATGTCCGACGGCGCGAGTTCAACCATTTGCGCAAGCTGCGGGCACAGTCCCGGGGAGGACGTTTGGCTGGGGCAGAGGTCTATGAGCGCACGTCGGTCTTTGCAGCAAGTTCGGGGTTTGATGCCAATGACCGGGCGTCAACGGTGCAGAAAATTGACGCCATCGAAGCCCACATGGTCCGAACCTGGGCCAAAGCCAGGGGCGCGCCCGCCACCCTTCCACCCGTGCTGACGGAACGATACACAGAACCTGGCGCACTGCAAGCGGAGGATGACCTTGATTTGGATTTCACAGCGCTGTTGTCGAAGTCTGCCGCACTGGACACTGCACCTGCAACAACGGTTCCACCAGAAATAGCACCCGTCCCAGAAGACGCGCCTCTCAGCCCGCTTGAAAGCGCCCTTCAAGACGCAGCGATGCGTTTTGCCGGGGGCGACAGTGCATCAGCCGAGGCGGTTCTGCTGGGTTCGCTCCAAAGTGACGCACTTGGCGCGAATGATGCAGATCGCCTGGCATTTGCCCTGTTTGACCTGTACCGTGCCACGGGGCAACAAGACGGTTTTGACGTGGTCGCCATGGATTACGCGGAACGCTTTGGCCGCTCGCCGGCCGAGTGGTTTTCTCTGCCGGAGATGCTGGGGCAACTTGCTGGGACGGCCGCCGTCACCACGCCGCCGCCTCTGGATGTGCAGGATCCGGACGCCGCTTGGGTCTGCCCCGCCATTCTGGACGAAGCGGCAGTGGCGGCGCTCAGAGCCCGTTTTTCCGGATCCAATAGTGCCTGGACGGTCGACTGGGGAGCGTTGTCGGAGATTGAACCGCTGGCCGCGTTGCCGTTGTCTGATTTATTAGGCTACTGGAGTGCCCATCCCGTCCA
>JAYTRR010000138.1:0-4571 GCA_043746005.1 Burkholderiales bacterium | reverse complement strand
CCAGCCCGTGGTGGTATGCCGCGCCAGTGGCACCTGTGTAGTCCCCCTGGAATGCCAGCGCGGCCACGGTGGCAAAGCGGGTCCAGACCATGCATAAGCTCATCATCACGGTTGCACTCACTGGAGCGGAAGCCAGCAAGACCGACCAGCCCGCACTGCCCATCACGCCACACGAGATAGCACAAGCGGCCGAGGCATGCGTCAAGGCAGGTGCGTCCATCGTCCACCTTCACGGCCGCCACCCGGATGGCACTGCCACGCAGGACAAAGAGGTGTATCGCGACATCATCGCCGCCGTGCGCGAGCGCTGTGACGTAATCATTCAGGTGTCTACGGGCGGCGCCGTCGGCATGACCGCGCAGGAGCGGCTGGCCCCGGTCAGTCTGGCACCCGAAATGGCGACATTGTCCATGGGTTCGGTGAACTTTGGCGGGGACGTATTTCTCAACCACCCTGACGACATGGAAGCCTTTGCACGCGCCATGGCCGAGCAGGGCGTCAAGCCGGAACTCGAAATATTTGATGCCGGCATGATGGCCACCGCCAACCGCTGGTTGAAAAAAGGCTGGCTCCAGCCGCATCCCCATTTCGATTTTGTTCTGGGTGTGCCTGGGGCCATGCCCGCTACGCCAGAGGCCCTGATGTACCTCCAGTCACAGCTACCCGAAGGTGCCACGTGGACGGTAGCGGGTATCGGCCCGGCCCAGTTGCAGTTGGGGGCGATGGCGATTGTGCTCGGCGGCCATGTGCGCGTGGGTTTTGAAGACAATATCTACTTCCGCAAAGGGGAGCTTGCCACCAGCAACGCGCAGCTGGTGGAGCGCATGGCGGCGCTGGGGCGTCTGCTGGAGCGGCCACCGGCCACGCCACAAGAAGCCCGAGCCCTGCTGGGTCTGGCCGCACGATGAGCCGCACCTTTGCCAATGGGCTGATGCTGATTACCGCCCTGATCTGGGGAACCACCTTTGTCGCCCAGCAACTTGGCATGCAAAACGTAGGCCCGCTGACCTATACCGGCGCACGGTTTCTCATCGGTTCCGTGTTTGTACTGCCCTTGGCGCTTCGCGAATTCGTCCGCCTGACCGAGCAAGGCGTGCGGTTCAATGGGCGTGACATACTGGCCTGGAGTGGCCTGGGCGTACTGCTTTTTCTGGGTGCAGTCTTTCAGCAAATTGGCGTCGCCGGTACGACCGTTTCCAACGCAGGATTTTTGACCGCGCTGTACGTCCCCATGGTTCCCCTGCTCGGCTGGTTACTGGATCGCCATCGGCCGCACCCGTCCGTGTGGCCCGCCACCGTCGGCAGCCTGGTTGGCATTTTTTTCCTGAGCGGCGGAACGCTCGATGCGCTGACCACCGGAGATTGGTGGGTCATTGCCAGCACCGTGTTCTGGGCGGCCCATGTGCTGTGGGTCGGTCGCGTGGCCGCAAAAAGGGGCGCTCCCATTCTGGTTGCGTTTACGCAGTTTGTTGTGTGCGGGGTGCTGGCAACCGTTCTCGCGTGCGTTCGCGAATCGGTCACCATTGACCGATTCGCGGCGGCGCTGCCGGCCATTCTGTATGGAGGAATCCTCTCCGTGGGCGTGGCCTTCACCTTGCAGGTCGTGGCCCAGCGCCATGCACGCGCTGCGGATGCCGCCATCATTTTGAGTTCTGAGATTCTCTTTGCGGCCATTGCCGCCGCCCTGTATCTGAGCGAACAGCTCAGCCCCATTCAGATAGCCGGTGGCGGCCTGATCTTCACTTGCATTCTTGCCGTGCAGGTGTTGCCGATGTTCGGCTATGGCGTTAGCGCAAGCGCGGAACATCCTCGCTGAGCGTGAACACCGCCACCGTCTGAACCAGCTGTTGCGATTGCTCCTGGAGACTGCTGGCGGCGGCGGCCATTTGCTCCACCAGTGCGGCGTTTTGTTGGGTTGTCTGGTCCATTTGCGTCACGGCCTCACCCACTTGGGCCACGCCAGAAGCCTGGTCGCTGCTGGCAGCACTGATCTCCGCCATGATGCCGGTCACACGTTCAATGCTTCGCACCACTTCAGTCATGGTGATGCCGGCCTGATCGACTAGCGCAGTCCCTTTTTCGACCCGCTCTACGCTGGCGCCAATGAGGTTTTTGATCTCCCTGGCTGCATCGGCAGAGCGCCCCGCCAGGCTGCGGACTTCACTGGCCACCACCGCAAAACCGCGCCCCTGTTCGCCCGCGCGAGCCGCCTCAACCGCGGCGTTCAGCGCCAGAATATTAGTCTGAAAGGCGATGCCATCAATCACACCGATGATGTCGGAAATTTTACGTGAAGCCGCGTTAATGCCCTTCATGGTTTCCACCACCTGTCCGACCACTTCACCGCCGCGCACCGCAACCGCAGAGGCGCTCAACGCGAGTTGATTGGCCTGGTGAGCGGAGTCTGCATTTTGTTTGACAGCGGCACCAAGCTCCTCCATTGACGCAGCGGTTTCTTCCAGCGCGCTGGCCTGCTGCTCGGTGCGGGTGGACAAGTCATGGTTGCCGTGCGCAATTTCAGCGCTGGCAGAGGCCACACTCTCGGACCCTTGGCGAACCGTGGTCACGGTACGGGCCAGATTGTTTTGCATGGTGTGGATTGCCATGAGCAATGCGCCGATCTCATCGCGCCCACCAAGGGCAACGGTATTGGTCAAGTTGCCACTGGCCACACTCTGGGCCACCTCAGACGCATGCCTTAAATCTCTCGCGATGGCCCGGCTCAAAACCCACCCAATGAGCATGCCGACACCCGCCATGAGCGCCGAACCCATATAGGTCACGGCCCCTGCCCGTTCCAACGCGGTGTTGATGTTACGGACAGCCGTTTTGGCTCCGGCCTGATTGAGCTCAACCAGTTTGGCCAACACGTCGTTTGCAGCTCTGTGGGCCAGTTCGGCTTTTTCCAGCTGATTCCGGGTTTCGGATGCCTGAAAAGTCCGCGAGAGGGATAACACCTCATCCCGGATAGCGCTGTATTGTTTCCATTCCTGCGCGAACGCGGCGTAGAGTTGCGCCTCGTCACCAGGCGCCAATATTTTTTCATAGTTGGCGCGGCTTTGCAGCATCGCAGTGTCCAGCGCCTTCAACTTGATTTCAATGGCATCCTTGTTGGCTTGATTCAGTGTCATTGAATGCCGAAAAACCTCGACGCGAACATCAGCAATCTGTGCAGTGATCTTGTCGACCAGCACGACGCTGGGGAGCCAATTGGCATCGATCTCCTGGGCCTGGCTTTTCACGGAGCCCATCTGGTACTGCCCAAACAAGCCTTGCAGAACACCCAGCGCAAGAACAAGAATGAACCCGCCCAGCAATTTGGGGCCAATTTTTACATCCGAGAGCTTCATTGGAGGACTCCTGTTATTTTTCGCCACATCCAGCAACACTGGACGGGTGGCATACATCTCTAAGCGCTAAGCGCACGCGACCCACTGTAGCCAGTCAGCCTGATTTCAAACGCCACATTTGCGAAGATTCCGTCCTGCCAGCCAATAAAAAAGCACCCGTCTCCGATCTTGGGAGGGGTGCCATGCCACTGGACATCGGCCCGCAGACCAATGCCAGGGTTCTGTTAATTGAAGGTGTAGCGCGCCAGGAGATTGATACGACTCATGTCGCCGGAACCCGACAAGAATGTCTCACGACGACCGCCGATCAGCTCCGCACCCAAGTCCACGTTCTTGATGGGGGTGTAGAAGGCATTGATGTGCCACTGAACCAGTTTGCTGTTGACGTCGGTATTGCCCGTGACATACGCATCGTTTGCATCCAAGCCAGACTGCATGGTGCTGTAAGCCACCGTGGCGCGCCACCGGGGGTTAAAGATGTTGGTCAAACCGAGCACGGCTCCTCTGGACGTGTCCATGGACAAGACGCCATTAACAACCTTCGGGGCGTTTGCACCCACCATCAGACCGCCGTTGAGGTCTTGCTTCACCACGTTGTACTGGCCGAAGAAGGTCAGGTCTTCGGTTACTTTGTAGGAGCCGCCGATGCCGTAGCTTAGGGCCTGTGCACTCTCACCCGTGGCTGCGACCTGTTCTCTGTGCGACATTGCACGGAAGTTCAACGTACCCCAGTCAAACACCTTGTCCGCGCGCACTACCAAACGAGGAGACTGGGAGATAAGGTCTGTGTTGTTGCCGGGCACGGTAGAGCCGTTGAATTCAGCAGCCTCGACAGCGACAGTGAACTTGGCCAGGTCAGGCTTGTCGTAGGTGTAACGCACCATGGTGTTGCGGCTAAAAGGGGTGCCGACGGGGCCGTTGAAGTCCACGGTCTCGGGGGTGTTGTCACCGTCCATGAAGGTGGACCAGGTCTGGCCTACCAGCCAGCCAGCGTATTCGCCGTAGGCGTGGCGCAGACGGAAGTTGCTGGCGCCATTGCCGCTGTTGTAGAAGTGGCCTTCAATCACAGTGTGCAGGGGGCCGTAGGCAGTGGGTGTGGAGGTTTCAAAACCAAAGCGCGTATTGCCGGAGTTGAAGGTGTCGCCGCCTTCGCGTGCGCCACTGTTGTTCAGTGGTTGTGCTGCCATCACGGTGCCGAAGTCACCTTGTGCGGTGCCCTTG
>JAYTRR010000137.1:0-13835 GCA_043746005.1 Burkholderiales bacterium | reverse complement strand
GCCGCTTGATGGCTTCGGAGTGGGTTCGCTTTGAGCAACCCACTCTTTTTAATTTTTAGGAGTCTTTCGCCATGATGGTTCTGTATTCAGGAACAACCTGCCCCTTTTCCCACCGCTGCCGGTTTGTCTTGTTTGAAAAAGGAATGGATTTCGAGATCCGCGATGTGGACTTGTACAACAAGCCCGAGGACATCAACGTCATGAATCCTTATGGGCAGGTTCCCATTTTGGTGGAACGTGACCTGATTCTTTATGAGTCGAACATCATTAATGAATACATTGACGAGCGTTTCCCGCATCCCCAATTGATGCCTGGTGACCCCGTTGACCGGGCGCGTGTCCGACTGTTCTTGCTCAACTTTGAAAAAGAACTTTTTGTGCATGTTTCAACACTGGAAGCTCGGACTTCCAAGGGCAATGAGAAGGCACTCGAGAAAGCGCGTGCCCATATCCGTGATCGTTTGACGCAGTTGGCCCCGGTATTTTTGAAAAACAAATACATGTTGGGTGACAATTTTTCCATGCTGGATGTTGCTATTGCACCGCTGCTCTGGCGTCTCGATTTTTATGGTATTGATCTCAGCAAGAATGCCGCGCCGTTGTTGAAGTATGCTGAGCGGATTTTCTCGCGTCCTGCGTATATCGAAGCATTGACCCCGTCAGAAAAAGTGATGCGCAAGTAATTTTTTGCCCCCTGCCATGATTGATGCAAGAGATTCCAGTTCAACACGCCCGTACCTGATCCGGGCGTTGTACGAGTGGTGCACGGACAACGGGTTTACTCCGTTTATCGCGGTGCTCGTCGATGACTCGGTGCGAGTCCCCAACGAGTTCGTTAAAGACGGTGAAATTGTGTTGAACGTCAGTTTTGATGCGACGAGCTCCCTCAATCTGGGCAATGAATTCATCGAGTTCAAAGGCCGTTTTGGGGGCGTTGCACGGGATATTCTGGTGCCCGTAGACCGGGTGTTGGCTATCTACGCCCGTGAAAATGGTCAGGGCATGGCATTTCCAATGTTGGCCACCGCTAGTGGTGAGACCCGTGGCGCGCATCCGGTGGAGCCCAAGGCGACCACTTTATCCAGTGTTGTCAGTCCGCCTGATGAGGGTGGGACTGGTGCACCGCGTCCGTCAGGCGCGGGGAAGCCATCATTAACGCGTATCAAATAATTGGATTTTCTTTTGCCAGCGCCGTTGAGGCACAAACGGTGATGTAAAATTTGAGACGTGCCGATTTAGCTCAGTTGGTAGAGCAACCGCCTTGTAAGCGGTAGGTCATCAGTTCGAATCCGATAATCGGCACCATTTCTTGCGCACTGCTGCGTCCTTCAAGTGGAAGGGTGCGATGTTTGAATCTTAAGCCGAATCGCGCTGACTTCCCATCCTTTAGCTCGCAGATGTGATTCCAGGGAGGGTAAAAGCTGGCGGATCTTTGCGGCAACAGCGTTGTTGTCAAGTATCAAACACCAGACTGTTCCTTCAATGGGTCCCGCTCTGACGGCAGATCGCAGTGCTGCTGGAATAAGCGTTTCAATGGCTTTTAGTCGTGCAAATGACTCCGTTGCAAGGTCTGCCAGACGGGATAGCGTCGGCGAGTCCTGCGTGGCCTGCAGCAGTGTTATAGAGTGATTTCGACGGTTCATGACCTGATATTTGCGTGGAGGGTTCTCAGTGCAATTGATTATCACGGATACGTGGCTCGCCAAAAGTCGCGCCTTTCATTTGAGTGGCACCAAACTCATACTTGCTCTCATTGGACTTTCGTTTGGTTTGATGCTGTTATCAGCGGGCATGTACCACTGGGTATTTGTCAAAGGCGCTCGCGAGGGGTGGCCAGTGATTGGGTCGCTAGTTAAGCTGGTGGTGAAGGATGAGTTTGCCCAGCGTGACCGTTTCATGCGTGAAAACATTGAAGTCATGGCAAAAAGCGTCGGTGCAATGCAGGCGAAGATGCTGCAACTGGAGTCTCTTGGTGAGCGGGTTTCCGGTTTGGCAGGAGTTAATCCTGCGGATATAAAGATAAAGCCTGGGCAAGGTGGAATGCTGGTGTCCGGTCGGGATCTGTCGATGGAGGAATTGCAGATCACTTTGCAGCAGCTTGACCAGTTGGCAGGTCAGCGCACTGACCTTATGGCGGTGATGGAAAGTCGTTTGTTTGAGCAAAAAATCCGGAACATGATGGTTCCGACGCAGACGCCGGTTGTCAATGCCAACTTGGGCTCTGTGTTTGGATGGCGCATTGATCCCATCACGGGCAGATCGGCTTTGCATACGGGACTGGACTTCCCGGCGATGCCAGGTACTGCCATCCATGCTGCGGCTGGCGGCGTGGTCGTCACACAAGAATTTCACCCCGAGTACGGAAACATGATCGAAGTGGATCACGGTAATGACTTGATCACCCGATATGGACATGCATCTCGGGTGTATGTAAAAAAGGGCGACTTAATCAAACGGGGGCAGCGAATCGCGGAAGTGGGCAACACTGGGCGGTCCACCGGATCGCATCTCCATTTTGAAGTGCTGGTGCAGGGCGTCCCCCAGGATCCGCAGAAGTTTCTCAATGCGGGAAAAAACCTGTCTGCGGGTCAGATGGCGCAAGGCAACTCGCCATCGTCGGCGCCAGCAGCAACCCAGAAACCAGCATCGGGTCTCTTACCTGCCGGGCAACGGTAAAATCACCACTTTGGCTTTTCTGGTGTCGGCCCGTCCCTTGATTGGGGCTGGAATTCACGGGAATGGCCCCATCTTATCCAGACTAGAAAAAAGGACTGCGCTGTTCTGTGAGCCCATGTGGGACCCAGGCCAGTCTTGCATTCATGGCCATCAACATACTTACCAAAATCTTCGGCAGTCGCAACGATCGCTTGCTCAAACAATATCGAGTCGGGGTTGCGCGTATCAATGCGCTGGAGGCCCAGTTCGAGAAGCTGACCGACGACGGGCTGCGCGCCAAAACACAGGAATTCAAAGACCGTTTGGTCAAGGGTGAATCGCTTGATGACATCCTGCCAGAAGCCTTCGCCGTTGTGCGGGAAGGATCAAAACGGGTGATGAAGATGCGTCATTTTGACGTCCAGTTGTTGGGTGGCATGTCACTGCATAACGGGAAAATTTCCGAAATGGGAACAGGTGAAGGTAAAACCCTGACCGCTACTTTGCCTGTTTACCTGAATGCTTTGACGGGTAAAGGTGTGCATGTGGTGACGGTGAATGACTACCTTGCCAGCCGTGATGCACGCTGGATGGGGCGTCTCTACAACTTTCTGGGTTTGACTGTAGGCATCAACTTGCCGCAAATGCCCCGCGAGGAAAAGCAGGCAGCCTACCGTTCGGATATCACTTATGGAACCAATAACGAGTATGGTTTCGATTACTTGCGTGACAACATGGTTTATGAAGTGGCAGACCGCGTGCAGCGCGGCCTGAACTACGCCATTGTGGACGAGGTTGATTCCATTCTGATTGATGAGGCGCGCACGCCGCTCATCATCAGTGGCCAGGCCGAAGACCACACCGAAATGTACCTGGCCATCAACAAGGCGATTCCCGCACTGGAGCTACAGGAAGGTGAAGCCGATCCCCGCACAGGGGAGGGCGTAACCAAGCCAGGTGACTTCACTTTGGACGAGAAGTCCCGCCAGGTTTTCCTGACCGAGCAAGGTCACGAGAGCGCAGAACGCATCTTTGCGGAAATGGGATTGATTCCTGCAGGCGCATCTTTGTATGACCCCTCGAACATCACACTTATGCATCACCTGTATGCTGCGCTACGGGCGAACCACCTGTATCACCGGGACCAGCACTATGTGGTGCAGGAGGGGGAAATCATCATCGTCGATGAGTTTACTGGGCGCCTGATGACGGGGCGCCGCTGGAGCGACGGATTGCACCAAGCGGTGGAGGCCAAGGAAGGTGTTGCCATTCAGGCGGAAAACCAGACGCTGGCATCCATTACGTTTCAGAACTACTTCCGTCTGTACGGCAAGTTGGCAGGCATGACTGGTACAGCAGACACCGAAGCCTACGAGTTTCAGGAAATCTATGGTCTGGAGACCATTGTCATTCCTCCAAACCGCATCAGCCGCCGGGAAGATCAACTCGACCGCATTTATAAAACCACGCACGAAAAGTACGAGGCTGCAATCCAGGATATTCGGGAATGCTACGAGCGCGGACAACCGGTTTTGGTGGGTACCACGTCGATCGAGAATTCAGAAATTATTTCCCAGTTGCTTGACAAGGAAAAATTGCCCCACCAGGTGCTCAATGCCAAGCAGCATGCGCGTGAGGCGGAAATCGTGGCTCAGGCCGGCAGATCCAAAATGATCACCATTGCTACCAACATGGCAGGCCGGGGTACCGACATCGTGCTGGGCGGTAGCCTCGAGAAAGCGATCGAAGCAGTGGAGGCCGACGACACACTGGATGCAGCGGCCAAGCAGCAGCAAATTGTGGACTTGCGCACCCAGTGGTCCGTCGAGCACGAAAAGGTGAAGAGGCTGGGTGGCTTGCGGATCATTGCAACCGAGCGGCACGAGTCACGCCGCATCGACAATCAGTTACGCGGCCGGTCGGGTCGCCAGGGTGATCCCGGGTCCTCGCGCTTCTACTTGAGCCTGGATGATGCACTGATGCGCATTTTTGCGGGTGACCGGGTCAAAGCCATCATGGATCGGCTGAAAATGCCCGATGGCGAAGCTATTGAAGCGGGCATCGTTACGCGCAGCATTGAAAGCGCGCAGCGCAAGGTGGAAGCCCGCAACTTTGACATGCGTAAGCAATTGCTGGAATACGACGACGTGTCCAACGATCAGCGCAAGGTGATCTACCAGCAGCGCAATGCCATTTTGGACGCGCAGGACTTGAGTGCTCAAATTGCTTCGCTGCGCGAGGGATGCTTTCATGACCTGGTACATCAGTACATTCCAGACGAATCAGTCGAGGAGCAGTGGGACGTTCAGGGGCTGCAAAAGGTGCTCACGGATGAGTGGCAGATAGATCTGGACTTGCAAAAGCAGGTGCAGGCGGCCGATGCCATTACGGATGGGGATCTGCTGCTCACGGTGACCGAAGCGGCACACGCCTTATTCAAGTCAAAGGTTGAACACGTTGGAACTGAGCATTTCACCCAGTTTGAACGGATGGTCCTGCTCCAAAGTATTGACAGCCATTGGCGCGACCATTTGAGCTCACTGGACTATTTGCGACAAGGCATCCACCTTCGGGGCTATGCCCAAAAGCAGCCCAAACAGGAATACAAGCGCGAGGCCTTTGAGCTGTTTGGGCAGTTGCTGGACTCGGTGAAGAATGACGTTACCAAAGTGTTGATGACGGTAAAAATCCAGTCCAATGAGCAGCTTGAACAAGCGGCTGACGCCATGGAAAGTCGTGGCGAAAGCATTGTCAATGTAACCTACAGTGCGCCAACAGAGACGGGCGAGGTGCAAACTACCGTGGATCCGGAAACCGTGCGCGATGCCTCGCTGGCGGCTGTTGATCAGATGCCCCGGGTTGGACGCAATGACCCTTGTCCCTGCGGCAGTGGAAAAAAATACAAGCAATGCCACGGAAAACTGGCCTGAAAGACAACGATGCCCGTCAACTTGTCCGCTCCGAATCCTGACACACTGTTTCCTATTGCCGGTGTACGCATTGGCGTCACTGAAGCAGGTGTGCGCAAAGTGGGCCGCAAGGACCTGACGGTGGTATTGCTGGACGAAGGCGCTTCTGTGGCGGGCGTGTTTACCACCAATCGTTTTTGTGCGGCACCCGTCCAGATTTGTCGCCAGCATCTGGCGAGCGGGCAAGGTATCCGGGCCATGCTCATAAATACGGGCAATGCCAATGCCGGTACCGGTGCCGATGGTTTAGCGCGGGCCCGCAGCACCTGTTCTGCACTTGCGCAACAGTTCAGTATCGCGATTGAGCAGGTTTTGCCGTTTTCGACGGGCGTCATCATGGAGCCGCTGCCCCATGATCGAATCGAGGCCGGCTTGGCTTCTGCCATAGCAGACGCCAAGCCCGGCAACTGGTTGCGTGCTGCCGAAGGCATCATGACCACCGATACAGTGCCCAAGGCCTTCGGTGCCAAGGTCGCCATCGGAGGCAAGTCTGTGTGCATCACTGGCATCAGCAAAGGCGCGGGCATGATCCGCCCGAACATGGCTACCATGCTGGGCTTCATTGCCACTGACGCGTGTGTGAGTCAGTCGGTAATGCAGGCACTGGCACTGGAGCTGGCAGAGGGGTCTTTCAACCGTGTTACGGTGGATGGGGACACTTCTACCAACGACTCGCTGGTGATCATCGCGTCCAATAAGGCGGGTAACGCGGTGGTTGACTCGTTGACGAGTCCAGACGGGGTGGCCCTGAAAATGGCCATGCTGGGCGTGGCCCGGAATCTGGCCCAAGCCATTGTCAGGGATGGCGAGGGCGCGACCAAGTTCATTGCCATTCAGGTGGAGGGCGGCCGTGACACTGGCGAGTGCCGCAAGGTCGCCTATGCCATTGCGCATTCGCCATTGGTCAAAACTGCATTTTTTGCCAGCGACCCGAACTTGGGGCGGATCTTGGCGGCCGTAGGCTACGCCGGTATCGACGATCTGGACCCGAGTGGTATTGAGCTCTTTCTGGACGATGTGCACGTGGCCACGCAAGGCGGTCGCAACCCGGCATACCGGGAAGAAGACGGACAACGGGTCATGCAACAAAATGAAATTACCGTGCGGGTCGTGCTGGGGCGTGGCACGGCCGTCGACACCGTGTGGACGTGTGACCTGAGTCACGACTATGTGACGATTAACGCCGACTACCGTTCTTGACGATATATGAATGATTCTTTGATCGCGTTTCTGGCGCGAGCTGAAAAGCTGATGGAGCGCATTGAGTCCGCGTTGCCTCACGCGCTTGAGCAGCCAGACTGGGGTGCATCGATCGCCTTTCGCTACCGCCGTCGCTCCGCGGGGCAGGGTGTCATTGCAGCGGTGCGCCATATTGGCGCCATCCGTCTCGATGAGCTCAGGGAAATTGATATCCAAAAGGACAAGATTCAGCGTAATACCGAGCAGTTTGTCCGTGGTTTGCCAGCCAATAACGTACTGTTGACGGGATCACGAGGCACCGGAAAGTCTTCACTGATTCGCGCCTGCCTGCACACCTACGCTGCGCAAGGCCTTCGCTTGATCGAGGTGGATAAATCCGAGCTGGTAGATTTGCCGGATATCGTTGACCTGGTGGCCCTGCGGCCGGAAAAATTCATTGTCTTTTGTGATGACCTGAGCTTTGATGAAGGCGAACCGGGTTACAAGGCTTTGAAATCGGTGTTGGATGGTTCTGTGGCGGCCCCAACCGCCAATGTGCTGGTTTACGCTACCAGCAATCGCCGCCATCTCTTGCCTGAATACATGGCCGAAAACCTGAGTTACACCCACACCGCAGATGGTGAGGTTCATCCCGGTGAGGTGGTCGAAGAGAAAATCTCCCTGTCTGAGCGATTTGGCTTGTGGGTGAGCTTTTACCCGTTCAATCAGGATGAGTATTTGCAGATTGTTGCGCAGTGGCTTTCAGCTTTTGGCGTGGATGCTGCGCAGATTGCAGCTGCCCGCCCTGAGGCGCTGGTCTGGGCGTTGGAGCGTGGGTCGCGCAGTGGACGTGTGGCTTGGCAATTTGCCCGGGATTTCACGGGGCGTCAGTCCAGCGCGCAATGACCGGCCGTTTGCTTGTTGCCGACCCGGAATCGGCCCGCCAAGGCGGTGCGGACAGGGCTGTGGTGGATGTAGCCGTCGGCGTGCTGGTGCGTGAGGACAAGAGTTTTTTGTTGACATCACGTCCTGCTGGCAAAGCCTACGCAGGTTACTGGGAGTTTCCAGGGGGCAAGCTGGAGGCAGGTGAGACTGTTGAGCAGGCGTTGCGACGAGAATTGCAGGAAGAGCTCGGTATTGAAATCGGTGAGGCTCTACCCTGGAAAGTCGAAATGGTGGACTATCCGCACGCACTGGTGCGGCTTCATTTCTGCAAAGTGTTCAAGTGGTCTGGTGCGTTGCAGATGCGCGAGGCACAGTCTTTCGCTTGGGAGCAATTGCCGGTGCAAGCGAGTCCTGTTTTACCTGGAACCGTACCGGTTCTGCAATGGTTCGCGCAAGAGCAGCAGTACATTGGTGCTACACATTTCATAGCTGTCCACGCATAGTCTGCGCGGGCTAGGCCGTTGTTTGGTTTGGGGAACTAACTACTGAAGTTCGGTGCGGTCCAGGTCCATCTCGTCAGGCTCCGGTAGTGCCTGGACACGGAAGTTCTCGCTGGCCCAAGCCCCAAAATCCATGTTCTTGCAACGTTCGCTACAGAACGGTCGAGCCACATTGGAGGGGGCGTAAACGCTGTCACCACCACACGTCGGGCAGCGCACGATTCGTTCGGGAGATTCTTGTTTATCGCGGTACATTGCAGGCTCTTGGTCTCAGGAGCAAAGTGTCAGCTCGAATGCACCGTCTTCACTGCTGGTGTGCAGACGGTCGTCTTCTCCGTGGCGCATGAGACGAATGGAAACCATTAAACGGTTGCCGCTGATTTCCGGGATCAGGTTGAATTCAGGATTTAACGTGAGTCGCAACAGTTGAAAAGTCCGCCCTTGTGGCAAGTTCTGCTGGAATTGTCCGCCGACTGCGATCACTTTCTGAGGGGATCCAGAGTCCCGTAACAGCTTTAAAAGCAGATGAATGGATTCCGCCAGCGGGCCGAGTGTGGAGGCCCACCGCTGCAAATCGCTTTGACGGGACGCGCTGTCGCGGTGTTGCCAGGCGAAATACGCTGGCAGATCAAATTCACAGGTTCCACCGGGAATGCCCACCCGGCTGCGTATGCTCATGAGCCAGTCGTTTTCCGTGAGCGATTGACCTGCTTTCCCGGGCTGCGCGTTTAACTCGCTGAAGCAACGCTCCAATTGATCGATAACTTTGTCCAGCACCCCTTCGGCAATAACGGGGTTGCCTCGATAGGCGTTCAAAATCTGCTTTTGCTTATCCAGATCTTTCATCACGTCTGACTTCAAGTCGGCCCGCGCGCCCACGTCCATGACTTCGAACATCGTGGTGATCGCGAAATGGTGGTCTATCGCGTCTGTGCGAGACATCAGTTCCGACAAGCGGAGAAACAGATGCTCCAGTCGCAAATAGGTGCGAATTCGCTCGTTGAAGGGGTATTCGTAAAGGATCACGCTGATTTTTCCGGTGGCCGAATCATAGCCCGAACTGGGTGCCGATTTCATGGACTTGCAGTGCCAGCACGTTCATGTCAATGCCATCGTTGAATATCACCATATCGGCGGCGTCCAGTCGCTGTGTGCGGGATGCCTGGATTGCAAGAATTTTCGTTACGCTCGCCGTGTCCAGACCGTTTCGAGCTGTTACACGTTCAATTTGTGTACGCTCGGAGCAGTCAATTACCAATATGCGCTGCAATGTTGCGCGCCAGTGTTTTGACTCGACCAGCAAGGGAATATCGAACACGATGCACGTTGCGCCCCGGGCCTCCGCATGCTGAGCCTGCCGAGCAATTTCTTGTCCTACCAAGGGGTGCACGATGTTTTCCAATCGGGCTTTAGCGGTGGGGTCTGAATAGATCAACGTTCGCATTTGCTCCCGATCCAGCGATCCATCTGCAGCGAGCATGCTCCCGCCAAAGGTGCTCTTGAGCATGGCAATGGCAGAACCTCCGGGCTTGGTTGCGGCTCTTGAAATGGCATCTGCATCCACGACCGTGGCACCCATCACCGCCAGCATGCCCGCAACCGTGGTCTTTCCACTACCGATTCCTCCAGTCAATCCCAATCGATAGGCGGAAGTCCCCACGATCAAAGACCAACGACCTGACGGAGTGCGGTTGGTCCGAAAACCAGGGCTGTCAGTCCTGCTCCGGCAAGAAAAGGTCCGAAGGGCACGTAGCCTCCTTCTCGCAACCCCGTGCTGAACTTCATTGCGATACCCACCATTGCGCCAATGACGGATGCCAAAAGAATCATGGGAATCAATGCCTGCCAGCCGAACCAGGCACCAAGAGCTGCGAACAACTTGAAGTCTCCGTAGCCCATGCCCTCTTTGCCAGTGACCAATTTGAACGCCCAGTAGACCGCCCACAACGAAAGGTATCCCGCGACCGCACCCCAGAGCGCCGAATGCAGTCCAACGGGCGTCCATTGCAGGGCTGCAGCCACCAAGCCCAGCCACAGCAGGGGCAGGGTCAGATCGTCAGGTAGCAGTGTGGTGTCCCAGTCAATGAGCGCCAGCGCCAGAAGAATGGCCGAAAACGCGCACCAGACACCACCCATTGCCGTGGCGCCCCATTGCCAGACACTGAAGAAAAACAAGACGCCAGTGGCGATTTCTACCAGCGGATAGCGAACGCTGATGGGGGCCTTGCAGGCAGAGCAACGACCGCGCAGCAGAATGTAGCTGATGACTGGAACATTCTCGTACCAGCGAATCTGGTGCCCGCAATGGGGACATCCTGAACGAGGCACCATCAGATTGAAGGGCTCCGTAACATCGGCCGGCTCGCCTGACATTTCCGCACACTCCGCCGCCCACTGCTTCTCCAGCATCTTGGGTAGACGGTATATAACTACATTGAGAAAGCTCCCAATCAGCAACCCCAATATTCCGGCGACTGATGCTTCAAGCCATTGCAGACTCATCAGCATCAAACCACCTGACCCAACTTGAAAATCGGCAGGTACATGGCAACCACAATGCCGCCAATCACTGTACCCAGGATCACGATGATGATGGGCTCCATCAGGCTGGAAATACCGGCAACCATATCATCCACTTCGGCTTCAAAAAAGTCGGCGGCTTTACCCAGCATGTGGTCAATGGAGCCCGATTCTTCGCCGATGGCGCACATTTGCAGGACCATCGAAGGAAACAGGTTGGCATTCGTCATGGCGGCGGTGAGGGCTGTGCCAGTGGAGACTTCCTGTTGGATCTTGAGTGTTGCGTCTTCGTACACGCTATTGCCGGCAGCGCCACCCACCGAGTCCAGTGCTTCAACCAAAGGAACCCCGGCGGCGAACATGGTTGACAAGGTTCGTGTCCAGCGCGCGATACATGACTTTTCTACCAGCACGCCAAAAATGGGAAGCTTCAGCATGATGCGGTCCATGACAGCCTGCATCTTCTTGTTGCGCCGCCAAGCTTGCATGAAGAAATAGACGCCTCCTCCGATACCGCCAAAGATCAGGTACCAGTATTTGATGAAGAACTCACTCATGGCAATCACGACAAGCGTTGGCATGGGCAGCTCGCCGCCAAACGACGTGAAAACCTCTTTGAAGGAAGGAATCACAAAAATCATGATCACCGCCACCACCACAAATGCCACGATGAGCACGGTAATAGGGTACATCAGTGCGGACTTGATTTTGGACTTGATAGCCTCGGTCTTCTCCATGTAAACCGCCAGTCGGTCCAGCAGTTGATCCAGAATACCGGCAGATTCACCCGCCTCGACCAGATTGCAGTAGAGGTTGTCGAAATACAGTGGGAATTTCCGGAAGGCGACGCTCAACGAGGTGCCCGTTTCCACATCGGTACGGATGTCATTGAGCAGTTTGGTGACCCGGGGGTTGGGGTTGCCACGGCCTACGATGTCAAATGCCTGGAGCAACGGCACGCCCGCTTTCATCATGGTTGCGAGTTGCCGCGTGAAGATGGCCATATCCTTCGGTTTGATGGACTTGCCTGCGCTCATGCGGCGCTTTTTAATTTTGGTTGGGATGACGCCTTGCCTGCGCAGGGATGCCTTGACCTGGTTTTCTCCAGCCGCGCGAATTTCCCCACGCACTTGCTTGCCGTTGCGGTCCTTGCCTTCCCATTCAAAAACAACGTCTTTGTTGCTGGTGGTCTTTGTAGTGGCCATTAAATTTCCCGGGTTACTCTTTATTCATTGGTGACGGCGAGAACTTCTTCCAACGAAGTCATCCCCTGTTTGACTTTATTCAATCCGGATTGCCGCAAGGAACGCACACCTTCCCGTTCGGATTGTTCCGCAATCTCCAACGCGCTTCCGTCTCGCAAAATGATTCGCTGGATTTCATCGGTAACGGGCATGACCTGGTAGATGCCTACGCGCCCTTTGTAACCGTTGTTGCACAGCGAGCAACCGACTGGCCGGTAGGCTTTCCAGCCTCCGTCCAGATCCGATTCGCGAAATCCTGCGTCGATCAGCGCATCGTGGGGGATTTCGACAGGTGTCTTGCAGTTGGGGCAAAGACGACGGGCCAGCCGCTGGGCCGTGATGAGTATGACGCTTGACGCGATGTTGAAAGGCGCAATTCCCATGTTGCGCATACGCGTCAATGTGGCAGGCGCATCGTTGGTGTGTAACGTGGAGAGAACCAGGTGCCCAGTCTGGGCCGCCTTGATCGAAATGTCGGCCGTCTCCAGATCGCGTATTTCGCCCACCATGATGATGTCTGGGTCTTGGCGCAGGAATGACTTCAACGCCGCGGCGAAGGTGAGTCCCGCCTTCTCGTTGACGTTGACCTGATTGACCCCCGGCAAGTTGATTTCAGATGGATCTTCTGCGGTGGCAATGTTTACACCAGGCTGATTCAGCAGATTCAGGCATGTGTAAAGAGACACGGTCTTCCCGGACCCCGTGGGCCCGGTCACCAAGATCATCCCGTAGGGGCGACCAATTGCCTTCAGTAAGCGCTCTTTTTCTTCCGGTTCGTAGCCGAGCGCGTCAATCCCCAGTCGCGCGCTACTGGGGTCCAGAATCCGGATAACGATCTTCTCACCAAAGAGTGTGGGCAGGGTGCTGACCCGAAAATCGATTACCCGGTCTGGCCCCACTTTCAATTTCATCCGCCCGTCTTGCGGCACACGCTTCTCGGAGATATCCATCCGGGAAATAACCTTGATTCGCGAGGCTAATTTGTCCTTGATGGCAATCGGGGGAGAGGCAATCTCACGCAATTGTCCGTCGATGCGGAATCGAACGCGGTAGGTGTGCTCGTAGGGCTCAAAATGCAAATCCGACGCCCGCATGCTGAACGCATCCATCAGCATTTTGTGCAAGAACCTGACAACCGGCGCATCTTCAACTTCTGCAACGTTGGCCTGCGCGTTGTCGGTGATCGCCTCAGCAGAGTTTTCATCAAACTCGAAATCGCTTCCGATGATGTCTTCCATTGCCTCGGAAGCGGTGGTTCCAGAGGCCTCCACCAGCTTTGAAAGCTTGTCGTACTCGGCGATAACCCAGTCGACCCCCATCTGGGTTGAAAACTTGATCTTTTCCGCAGCGGCTTGGTCCGACGGATCTGCGGTAGCCACCATCAATCGATTGCTTCGCTTGCTGAGAACCACCACACGGTAGTCCGCGCAAATTTTCCCGTCCAGTAAACCCTTGGGTAAGCGTTGAGGGTCGATTGCGTCCAGGTCTAGCAGCGGCGCCGCATACGCGGCCGACAAGGTGTGCGCTAAATCTGATGCAGAAACTGCGCCTGACCCCACCAACTCTGCGATAAAGCTGTTTTTGTTGGAAAGGGCTTTGCGGTAAATCTCTTCAGCAGATTTTTGTCCCAACTTGCCGGCAGTGACAAGAGCCCTTCCGAGACCAGGAAGAGCGATGGAGGGAGAGTCACGTTGAATGGGTTCGACAGCGGCCATAGCCCGAGATGAATTTACGTTGCAGTTTGAATCAGCCCATCATCGCCGATTGCACAAACAATGTAAATTGTAAAGGGGGCATGCCGGGGTCGGGGACGCAGATTGACAACACATGGTTATCTGGTCGGGGTGAGAGGATTCGAACCTCCGGCCTCTACGTCCCGAACG
>JAYTRR010000136.1:0-13905 GCA_043746005.1 Burkholderiales bacterium | reverse complement strand
CACTGGCTACGCGCATCGCAATCTCCGTAGGATACAAAGTGTTCGTTGGAGATGCGCTGGAATAATAAGCTCCCTTAATTTCCAAGCACTACACTAGCGGTAGTAATAGTCAAAGGGCAGAAAGCACTGAAGCATTCTGCCCTTGGTGACCCGATAAAGCGAGTGTCTAGTTTTTGGGTGCTGCCATAGTGCCCACAATGTGCTGGGATGCCCGGTCTACCTTGGACACGCTCAGGTCTTCGTTCAGCACATAGGCGAGCGTGCCGTCGCGGGTAAACACAATGGCTTGGCGTGGCTGCTTGAAGCCCGCAATCGTGGCGACTACTTTCAGCGTGGCCACGTCGATGACAGACACCGTGTTGTCGGCCAGATTACCGGAGTAGACAAATTGGCCATCGGGCGCCAGGGCAGCGCCATAGGGGTCCTTACCGACGGCGACCGTGCTCAGAATTTTGCGCTCGGCAATATCCACCACGGCAATATTGTTGGTACCGCTGTTGGCGGCAAACATAGTTTTTCCGTCCGCCGTGACCGAAATTGCGCGAATCTTGCTAAAGCCACTAATTTCACCTTCAATTTTGTCCGTCTGGGTGCTCACGATGGTCACTTTGTCGCCCAGGAAGTTGGTGACGTAGAGCTTGCTGCCGTCGGGGCTGAGTCGCACACCCTGGCGCGGTTGGGCAAAGCCGGTAATGACAGCACGGGCTCGGTTGCTCGGGGTGTCAAAGCGGGTTACGGTGCTGCTGGCCTGGTTGTTCACGTACAAGGCGTTGCCGTCTTTGCTCAGGGCAGTGCCAAAAGCGCCTGGGCCGGCGGCGAGGCGCGACACGGGCTTGAGCGTTGCAGAATCCACGCGCACGACTTCACCCAGGCTGCTGTCGGATACATAGAAAGTCTTGCCATCCGGCGCAAACACAATGTTGCGGGGCGTGATGTAGCCAGACAGTACGCCGCGAACATCGCCGGTCTTGAGGTTGTAAACCACCACATCCGGCCGTTCGCTGTACGAGACCACGGCGGTGGTCTCGTCTGGGCTGAGGGCGAGTGAGTTGTTGCGGATGTTGCCGTCAAACGTGACCCGCGCGGGGACGGCAGGCTCGACGGCCAGCGCTGGGGCGGCGAAGAATGTGGTGAGGACGGCACTGCACATAGCTAGCGCGGCGAATTGGGAGCGGGATTTCATGGTTGATCTCATTTCAGGTGACGTTAAAAAAATAGGTTTGTCAGGTAAGACGTAGCGTCGGTTGGTTTTATTCCATCAGTAGTCTTTTATTCGGGTTTACCCGATCAAGTTGAAGATCCAGCGATTGATCACGGCACCACCCACGACGAGCCACACAAACAAAATCAAGGCGAGCAAGAGGGGCTTGAAACCGGCCTTACGAATGGAGGAGATGTGCGTAGCCAGCCCGAGCGCTGCCATGGCCATGGCCAAGAGGATGGTGTCGACCTCGGTGGTCACGGCAACCCAACTCTTGGGCAACAGTTGCAGCGAATTAAAAAGTACCACCCCTACAAAGGCGAACGCAAACCAGGGTACGGTCAACTTGCCCTTTGCCACCGGGGCCTGGGATTTGGCACCATCCCGGGCCAACCAGGCGGACAGCAGGATGAGGAAAGGCGCCAACATCATGACCCGGACCATTTTTGCGATCACAGCAGTGTCAGCCGCGTGGGGGCCGACCGCGCGCGCAGCGGCCACCACCTGGGCCACCTCATGAATGGTGGAGCCCACATAGATGCCAAAGCCATCCGCACCGCCTGGAACCAATTGCCACTGTTGGTTCAACTCAAACAGCACGGGGTATAAAAATATGGCCACTGTGCCGAAGACCACCACCGTGGCCACCGCCACGGTGACCTGCTCTGCGCGGGCTTTGACGACAGGTTCTGCCGCCATGACTGCGGCGGCTCCGCAGATGGAACTACCCGCACCGATCAGCATGGCCGTCTTGCGGTCCATGCCCAGCCAACGGATGCCAATCAAGCACGCCAGAGCGAATGTCGATCCCAGCACGATGGCATCGGTGGCGACGCCAGCCCATCCTACGTGTCCGATGTCTTGCACCGTCAGGCGCAAACCGTATAGCACAACCCCCAGACGCAGCAGATTTTGTTTGGAAAAGTTCACGCCAGGACCACTGGCAGCGGCGAATCGCGGGTAGACCGTGTTACCCACCAACATGCCCAATACGATGGCCAATGTCAGGGCGCTGAACCCGTGGTCTTGCAGCCAAGCAATTTTTCCCAAACCAATACCGAGCGCTGCCAGTGCAGCACTGAGTGCGACACCTGGCAGGGCGCGTTGCATGTCACTGGCCTCTATGGGAGTACGGCCTTCGTCGGTGGAGATCAAGATGGTATTCATGGCTGCTCTTCTTCGGTTACGTAGATTTTTATCGTCTAACCCCGAATGTAGTGACCGCTAATTCATCTGTAAAACAGCTTATTTAGCTAACATATAGCTATTTAATAGCTATACAAACGAGTAAGTTACATTAACTATGGATGTCCTACGCCTCACCCTGCGACAGTTACAGATTTTTGTAGCGGTAGCCCGCAGCGGCAGTACCGTAGCGGCCAGCACAGAGATTTCGCTCTCGCAATCAGCCACCAGTTCAGCGCTCAACGAGCTGGAGCGTCTGCTCTCGCTGCGCTTGTTTGACCGCTCAGGAAAACGCCTTTTGCTCAACGACAACGGCCGCGCGCTGCTGCCGCAGGCCCTGGCCTTGCTGGATGGGGCGGCCAGCATCGAGCGCATGTCGCGCGACGGCGGTGCGCAGGCACAGTCGCTGCGCATTGGTGCTAGCACGACCATTGGCAACTATGTATTGCCAAAATTACTGAAACGTTTTTTGTTAGATCGCCCCCAAGACCACGCACTGGGCTGGAAGTCCAAAGTCACCATCGCCAACACAGAGGCGATTTGTGATGCCGTGGCAGCATTTGAACTGGACGTCGGCTTGATCGAAGGCCCTTGCCACCAGCCGGCCTTGTCTGCAACACCCTGGCTGCAGGACGAACTGGTGGTGGTGGCAGGCGTAACCAGACTTGCTGGGCCCTACAGTCTACGCGGGGAGGGAAAAGGCAGGTTGCCGCTCAAAGCGCTCAGGGATATGGTTTGGCTGTTACGTGAACCAGGCTCTGGCACCCGCGAGGCCACCGACCAATTGCTCCTGCCCCACCTTCGCGCCTACCGACGCAGCGTGGAGCTGGGCAGTTCTGAAGCTATCAAATCTGCAGTAGCGGAAGGTCTCGGTGTGGCTTGCTTGTCGCACTGGGTTGTCAGTGACTGGCTTGCAAGTGGCCGCGTCCATAGGCTTGCAACCACTATTCCGAAAATGACACGGCAGTGCTATTTGGTAGTCCACCGCGACAAACAAATTACGCCGGCCTTGCGCAATTTCATCGCACAAGTAGCCGACGCGCTCTGTCGCAAGAGAAAAAGCGACCATCGGTTTCGGGACCACCCAAACGGTTCTCACTCAACTTTGTGAAGATGCTCCACGAGGCACTGGAAAATGGAAGATTGTCGGCGCGCAAAGCGGCCAAGACCATGGGACTTGGACTTGGCGGGTTGACCGAGCTGTTTGCTCAGTACGACCTCACCGCTCCATTCAAGTTGTGAGGTGAGATCCATATGCAGAAAATCCGAGTGTTTGCGGATACAAATGTCATTCTTGAAGCATTTCGGACTGGCTGCTGGACAGCGATAGCCAGCCGATTCGCAATCGAAACAGTTGAGAAGTGCGTTGAGGAAGCTCTGACCGGCATCCACCGCCAGTTCAACGCCCATATGTTCGGCGGTGAACATACGAAGTGACGTGTTTCATCTACTGTCGCTCACGTATGAAAACCGAGCCCCTCATACCTGCCGCTTTCGCCCAGTCGAACCCACAGGAAATAACCCTGTCACCCACACTGGCAAACCAGCCCAGCATGGCCAACGGTGCCACCAAAGGGCTGGCGACAAACAGGGTCACACTTGCGGCCCACAGCATGACGGTTTCGATCGCTCCTACGCCGGTTCCCACTGCAGTGCCGATCGCTCCGTCCACCAGCATGTCCTTGAGCACATCGTCACTGCCACCTGCAACCGGCACGTGGGCAAGTTCGTCCAGCAGTGCGACTGCATCGACTGCGATTCCGTGGCTTATCAGGTCCTGCCGAACATGCTCGGTTTCGTCCCGTGTTGCATAAATTGCCGACACCCTGTGGGGTTGGCTCGGTGACGATCGCTCTGCTGTCAGACCGGGGCTAATGGTGATGTCGGTGTCGTTCTGGTTAGTTGAGATGTTCATCATGTCCTCTGGATAGTTGAGTGGTTTGCACACTTTCTGTGCCGACGAACGTGGCACGCGCCACGCGCTGTCCCGCTGCGTGGGGTGCAAGGGTCTCGGATGCAGCAGGACTTGCGGCATTGCCAATGATCAGTGTTGGCACCATGAATACGAAAAGCGCCACACTGGCAGCCCATAGCCATACAGTTCCCTTTGTTCCCATGCTGATCTCCCAATAGGTCCATAAAATTTGCAGATTGCTTACAGTGCAATTTTTCAACCTTGGTCGAGATATGTCTGTTCGCCGTGACACACATCAGCCGAACACCGATAGCTCCAGGTGACCTGCTGGCAACCCGCGGCACGGCACAAGAAATCGGAGACCGCTTTGCGCTAAGTGATTTACCGCACAGACTTCAGAGGGGCACCCCGGCACATTAGTGACACGCGGCATCAGCTGCGAGGATCGAAGGACACCAATGCAGTTGAACACACCGGGTACGACGATGCAGCTCGAACTGTTGCGTTTGAGAAACCGTTTGACGGATGCAGGGAGTGAGGTTGACAAGAGCCAACTGGCCGAACTGATGGCCGAAAACGCGCGCTTGGTACTGGCCGTTCTTGCGTCTGAACGCATCGCCGAGAAAGCCGTTCAGGATCTGCAGCAGTTGGCATGGTCCAGCCAGCGCGATCATCTGACGAAAACGCCAAATCGTGTACTCATGCTGGAGCGGCTGGAGAGCGCCATCACCATGGCGCAGCGCCGTGGAACCCGTCTGGCGATCTCCTTTCTGGATATTGACAAATTCAAACAGATTAATGACACCATGGGGCATGCCGTTGGCGACAACGTATTGCGTTTGGTAGCACGGAGCCTGGAATCGGTTGTCCGGGAGTCCGACACCATCAGTCGGCACGGTGGAGATGAGTTTTTGGTATTGCTGGCGGAGCTTTCGCAAAGTGCAGGTGCAGGGCTGATTGCCGAAAAAATGATCAAGGAAATTTCGGAGCAGAGTGGGTTGTGCGAACCTGCGCTGAACCTTTCGGTCAGCATAGGAATCGCCGTTTTCCCCGATGATGGAACGGATGCTTCAACCCTGATTCGGCGGGCTGATGAAGCCATGTACGAGTGCAAACGCACGGGGGGCGGGGGCTATTCGTTTTTCGGTGATCTCACGACAGACTAGTGGACCAATGTGGCCCGGTTTTCTGGTTGGCACCCCACCTGGATCACTCTTTGTTTCACACCATACGTTCGGGTTTTACCCAGCTATCAAACTGCGCATCAGTGACCAGCCCCATGGCTACGGCGGCCGTCTTAAGGGAAATGCCGTTGGCCTGTGCATGTTTGGCGATGGCCGCAGCGCGGTCGTAGCCAATGTGCGGCGTCAGCGCAGTGACCAGCATCAATGACTTTTCCAGCAGCTCGGAGATTCGGGGTCGGTCCGCTTCGATCCCCTGCGCGCAATAGGTATCAAAGCTAACCATCGCGTCGGTCAAAAGCCGTACGCTTTGCAGGAAGTTGTAGGCGATCAGTGGCTTGAACACATTGAGCTCAAAATTTCCCATGGAACCGCCCAGACTAAGTGCTACATCGTTGCCCATTATCTGACAGCACACCATGGTGAGTGCCTCGCACTGCGTGGGGTTTACCTTGCCAGGCATGATGGAACTGCCGGGTTCGTTCTCCGGTATGTGCAGTTCACCGAGTCCACACCGCGGTCCCGATGCGAGCCAGCGGACATCGTTGGCTATCTTCATCAATGCAACGGCCAGTGTCTTGAGTGCACCGTGAGCGCTCACGAGCGCATCGTGCGCGGCTAGCGCGGCAAAGCGGTTGCCCGCACAGCGCAGCGGAAGACCCGTTTCCTGCGCCAGCCTCGCTGCAACTCTTTCACCAAATTGAGGGTGGGTGTTGAGCCCTGTGCCGACTGCTGTACCTCCAACGGCCAGTTCTGCAAGCGGGCCCAGACTCGACACAATGGCACGATCCGCATGCTGAAGCTGTGCGGCCCATCCCGATATTTCCTGCCCCAGCGTAAGGGGCGTTGCGTCCTGCAGATGCGTGCGCCCTATTTTCACAATGCCGGAAAATGCGGTCGACTTTTCTTCAAGGCTGGCGCAAAGTGCACGCAACACTGGCAACAGGTCGTGCGTGATGCCCGTAAGGGCGGCAAGGTGCATCGCCGTTGGAAAGATGTCGTTTGAGGATTGTCCCAGGTTGACGTGGTCGTTTGGATGGACACGGCGTTCTTCGCCCCGGGTTCCTCCCAATAGTTCGGAGGCCCGATTCGCAAGAACCTCATTCATGTTCATGTTGGTCTGGGTGCCAGAGCCGGTTTGCCACACCACGAGCGGAAACGCATCCGGGTGGGCGCCTGCCAGTACTTCGGTTGCAGCCTCGCTGATTGCAGCGGCCATTGTGTTGTCCAGCAATCCCAATTCCGCATTGATCGCAGCGCACGCGCCCTTGATTTGCGCCAGCGCCCTCAGCAGGACGTCTGGCATGCGCTCATTCGAAATGTGAAAGTGGGCGAGCGAGCGCTGGGTCTGCGCGCCCCATAGCGCATTGGCGGACACAGCGATGGACCCCATTGAGTCGTGCTCCAGACGTTCATTGGATTGCATTGCAAAGCTCCTGTTCTGTCGGGTCGATCTATTCAGCTCGTTGGCGAACAGAGTCTGAAGTGTGCGCTATCGAACGGACTGGGTTCGAAAAATACGCCATTCTCAGGCCTCTTCTTTTCTATCTCTATCTGTGAGGCATTTTAATGAAAACACCATCTGAACCTATCAACGTTGAAGCGTTGCGCCAACGGGCCCGACAAGGCATGGAAAAAGGCGCAGTGACTTCTGGGTATACGGCAGATCTGCCGACCGTGCTGAAAATGCTCAATGACTCGCTGGCCACCGAACTCGTTTGCGTACTGCGCTATCGCCGCCACCACTTCATGGCGCGCGGCATTCATTCCCAGGCTGTCGCTGGTGAGTTTCTGGAGCATTCAAACGAAGAGCAGGGCCATGCAGACCTGATTGCCGAACGTATTGTGCAACTCGGTGGTGACCCGGATTTTTCTCCCGCGACTTTGCTAGACCGCAGCCATGCAGAGTATGTAGAAGGCGTCACCCTGTTCGACATGATCCGGGAGAACCTGGTAGCCGAACGCATTGCCATCGACAGTTATCGCCACTTCATCCAATACCTGAGTGATAAGGATCCGACCACGCGGCGCATGCTGGAGTCCATCCTCGCGGTGGAAGAGGAGCATGCGGATGATTTATCGGACTTTCTGCAACTTGTCCCTTCGCCGGGACAACCCTCGCAGCCGTCGCCGAAATTACAGTCAGTCTGACTACGGCAACCCACCCAATTACTACCCTAAGGAGAACACCATGAGTCTTGGAACCATACTGTTGATTATTCTCATTTTTATGCTGATCGGAGCTATTCCTAGCTGGCCGCACAGCCGAAACTGGGGCTACGGGCCCAGTGGCGGCTTGGGGCTGGTTGTGGTCGTCCTCATCATTTTGCTGGTGCTGGGCCGGATTTGACCGGTTTGTTGGAGCTCCCTGTGAGCGAAAGTCAGATCAGAGCCAACATTCAGGGTGCGGGCCTCGGCCTCTTTCCAGAGTACAACGGCGATCGCCGAGCATTGTCGTAAACGATCACGGATCGAATCAATCAACAGAAACCCAACTCATGATTGCCGAGCAAGATATTCTCAATGCCCGCATCCTGATCGTCGATGACCAGGAGGTAAACGTTAACCTGCTGGAGCACATTCTTGCGGATGCGGGCTATACCTGCGTGAGTGTCAGCATGAACCCTAAAGAGGTATGCGCACTGCACCGTAAAAGCGACTACGACCTGATTTTGCTGGATCTTCAGATGCCGGAAATGGATGGCTTCGAGGTTATGGCGGCCCTCAAAGCCAATGACGGCGATGCCTACCTGCCCGTGATCGTGGTCACCGCGCAGCCGGATCACAAATTGCAGGCGCTGCAGGCTGGAGCCAAGGACTTTGTCAGCAAGCCATTCAATCTGGCAGAAGTCAAAACGCGCATTCACAACATGCTTGAGGTGCGACTGCTGTACAAGGCGCTGGAAAATTACAACCGCGAGCTGGAGAGCCTGGTTGAGCAGCGTACAGCCGAATTGCATGAAAGCGAAGCACGCTTTTCACAGCTTGACCGAACGGAGAATCTGCAGGCGTCGGGGACGGAAGGGTAAGCGCAGTTACGGCGAGCGTGTCGCGTTGTAAACCAGTGCTGCCGCCAATTCGCTATGTTTTTAATAGCTTGATGCGCATATTCCACGAGGGCTATAGGCGAATATCGTTCCCATTATCTTGGGTAAACGGTGCGCAAACGCACAGACGATTGCGGTGGAAGCGGGCCATGGTGGAGGTTGTCGTCCCGCTCGGGGCGAATTGGAGTCACTTATGAAACTAACGCTAAAAATAGCCATCGTTGCACTTGCTGCCGGGCTGGCTACTCAAGCCTTCGCCCAAGTCACCTTCTATGAGAACGAGCACTTCAGGGGTCGTACCTTTGCTTCAAAGGTATAGGTTAACAACTTCCAGCGGAGCGGCTTTAACGATCGCGCTTCCTCTGTGATCGTGACCCAGGGACGATGGCAGGTTTGCGAGGACATCCGCTTGGGCGGGCGCTGCGTGGTGCTGCGCCAGGGAAGCTACGACTCCCTTTAGCGGCATGGGTATGAATGACCGGATGTCATCTGCCCGACCCGTCAGTAATGGCCGTCAATATGACAATCCCACGCCTGACCCCATTGCTGTTCCCGCCTATGAATACCGTCGCAGGCCCAACGAAGCGGTCACATCGGTACGTGCTGTGGTGGGTCCGCCGAATGAGCGTTGCTGGCTGGAGCAGGAAAGAGTGGTGGAATCCGGCAATAGTGATCGCAACGTAGGCGGGGCTATTGCGGAGGGCGTCATTGGCTCAAACGTTGGCCGCAACAGTGGCGCGGCGCCGGAGCGCCAGGTTCGCAGATGCGAAACCGTCGCCAGCACGGTTCCAGCGTATTGGGATGTGGGCTATTCTTTCAGGGGTGTTGAGCACCATCTGCAAATGACCAAAGCGCCAGGCACCACGGTTGAAGTCAACGGCAAGGGAGTAAGGCGGCGCGATCGGCTGTTTGCGTGACGAGCCGGTCGCCATTGCCAATGGCCAGGTTTTTGCGTGTTACGGGGCGCGACTGGCCCTGCGTTCCAGATCACTGTGCTTTTCCTGCAAGTACTCGGCCAGATCAAGCTCATGCAGCTGTGCTGCGTGTCGCTCGGTCAGCGCAAACCAGGCACGCAGTCGTGCGTCCAACTGCGCTTGTGGGGTACCGGCAATGACACCGCTGTAAGCCAGCAAGGCAAGGTAGTTGCGGATAACGTTGCGTTCCAGCGAGGCACGCTCACCCTGAACGTACTGGGGGCGACCATCTGACTGTGTACCCGTAACGGTAAACCCGATTTTCGATCGACCCGCCGTCGCAAGGTAGGCGCCCATAGCCAATTTGGCGAGGGTACTGGTGCCATAGGCATAGTCAAAATGCAAAAACGTGCGGTTGCTTTCGATCGGAGTGGATTCAAACACGATGCGGTAGTCTTTCGTGGACAACGCACCTTCCGCAGCCAATAGCGTTACTTTTTGGTAGATGGCGTTAGCCACATCCACGTGCATGCTGTAAACGGCCCCGACCGCAGCGGCTCGCTTGGGCCCTACAGACAGGGTCAGTGTCTCACCACTGGCACTGGTTGAAGGTGCACAAGAGCGGACATTCAGATGCAGAAAGAGCAGCGAGCAGACAGATTCTGCTGAACTGAGCACCGTGCTGACCCTAGTGAACGGTATTGCCAGCTCGGCATATACGTCGCCTTCCATGCGGTCACCCGCCTCGCGTGACGCCAGATAGAGCGGCTCATCAAAGGTCTTTGCCCGCAACTGGCTCTGAAACTCCACGCGTTTGGCAAGCAAGCCGGCCGCGCTGGTGGTCGGCACCACTACCGCAAGCTGTGACGAAATTACCAACAGCAACCCGATCAGCGTATTTGAGTAAGTGGCGGGTTTTCAGTGCCCCAGCGAACAGACGAATTGTTTGTCAGCATCTAGACTGAAACGCACTGGAGGCGTGATGCGTTGACGAGAGCGCCTGCAGAGACTTCCTTTGAAACCGTGGAGCAAGTCTGATCTTTCAGGCGAGCCAAAAACATGAAAGAAAACCATGCAATTTCAAGTTCAAACGCAATTTACCCTGAGACAGGGCTTGTCAAGCCGTGGAATCGCTGTTCGTCTCTCCGCATGCATGATGGGTGTGGCGGGCGCACTGCTTTTCGCGGCACCGGCCATGTCTGCTGACCAGAATCCGCCCACCGCGCAGGCGCGCTATCAGGCAGAACGGGCGGCCTGCAACGACGGCAACTCGAACCAGGATCGTTCCACCTGCTTGCGGGAGGCCGCTGCGGCTTACCAGGAAGCCAGGGCAGGACGGTTCAAGCCGGATGGCGACCAGGTCTATGGCAGTAACCGTATGATACGTTGTGAGCCACTGCCACCGGAATACCGCGAAGAATGCGTGCGTCGCATGCAGGGCGAGGGTACCCAGAAGGGCAGCGTGGAGGATGGCGGAATTTTGCGAGAGTTGGTCACACCTTCAGTGCCGGTCAAGTAGGGTAGGAAGCCGCGCATGAGAAATCGTTGGTGGATGTGGTCGGTCGGGCTGCTCGTAGGGTTGCACTTGCTGGTTTTTTTGTGGGTCGAGGTTGTTGGCTGGAATTGGGCGCGCAGCCCCCTGGAGCGCATTGTTCTGGATCGGACCGGCCGCGCGCTGGTGATTGAGGGAGACCTGAAAGTCGACCTCGGTTGGCACGCGCCGCGGGTTCTGGCAAAAGCCGTCACATTTGCGAATCCGGACTGGGCGGTCGAGAAGCAGATGGTTGCAGTGGACGAGGTCGAACTCACAGTCGATGTTCCTGCTCTTTTCAGCATGAAGCTGGCGTTCCCCGAGGTGCACCTGAAACACCCAGCGGTCTTTCTGGAGCAGGCGAAGGACGGACGCAAGACATGGCTTCTGGACCGGGCCCAGTCCAGCGAAAACGCCTTCATTCCTATCGGACGTTTGACGCTGGATCAGGGCCTAGTCGGGTACGACGACGTGAGCCAAAAAACCCACATTCGGACCGACCTCTCGACCCAGAATTTGCTTACCGGCGGAGTCGGTGTCAATGACGTTGTTTTCTCTGCTACCGGAAGCTATCAGGGGCAGACCTTCAACGCCAAGGGCCGCGGCGGTTCGGTGCTCGGTCTATATGACACAAATGTCCCCTATCCACTGAAAGTGGACGCGTCCATCGGTCGAACCAGCTTCCAGGCAGACGGCACGGTTACCGGCCTGATGAAGCTTGTCGCCGCAGACATGCATCTTGCGCTACGTGGCGACAGTCTGGCGCAGCTCTTTCCGTTGTTGGGTATTGCCTTGCCACAAACCACGCCATACGCCATTGCAGGTCGCGTCGTACGTAGCGAAAATATTTGGATATACGAGAAGTTTTCAGGTCATTTCGGCCAAAGTGACCTTGCAGGCACGATGCAGATAAACCTCGCAAGTCCGCGGCCTTTTCTCAAGGGTGAACTGACTTCGCGGCGGCTGGATCTGGCCGATCTTGGCCCCCTGATTGGCGCCACAGAAAAACACGCCGTATCGGCATCGACCCTGGTTTCCAGGTCGAAGTTCATGCCGAATATCCCATTCAAGACCGAGCGATGGAACACCGTAGATGCCGATGTGACTCTGAAGGCTGCGACCCTGTCGCGTGCAAAGGAGGTGCCGCTGGAGAATCTCGTTGTACATTTGAAAATGCAGAATGCGTTGCTGACCCTTGAGCCGCTGGACTTTGGCTTTGCCGGGGGCCATCTCAAGGCCGTCATTTCACTGGATGGCCGAAAGAGTCCGATTCAGGCGCATGCCACTGTCGGTGTTCGCAAAGTCCGGCTTGCCAAGTTGTTTCCAACGATTCCCATTGCGCGATCAAACATCGGCGAGATCAACGGGCAATTGGATCTGTCCGGTCATGGCGATTCGGTAGGCAGCATGCTGGCGACGTCGGACGGTCGGGTCGGACTGGTGATCGTTGACGGCGAGATCAGCAAGCTATTGATGGAGAAGTTGGGTCTTCACCTGCTTGAGATTCTGCAACTTTCGCTGATGGGCGACAAGACCGTCAAGCTGTACTGTGGAGTGGCAGATCTGGGCGTGAAAGCAGGTGTGATGGAGGTCAACGCGATGGCCCTGGAAACCGAAGTAAGCACCATCATTGGCAGTGGCCGAATAGACCTCGGGCGCGAAACGCTTGACTTGACGCTTGTGCCGAAAACCCGGGCGACCAGCCCGGTTGCCCTGCGCAGCCCGATTCATGTGAAGGGATCATTTTCCAACCCCGACATTCAACTCGACACCGGTCGTGTTGCGGCGCGTGGCATTGGGGCCCTAGCGTTGGGTCTGATCAACCCGCTTCTGGCACTGATTCCGCTGGTGGAAATGGGCCCAGGCATTGAGAACCAATGCAAGACGATGATCCAGAACGTAAAAAAGCCCCTGAGCAGCGCTGCAGGGGCTTCCGCACCCGCTACTGCAAAGTAGCGGGTCAGGTGAGGTAAATCAGTTCTTTGGAGCAGGAACGATGACCACCGTGTCACCACCGGTTTTGCCTTGCTCACCGGTTGCACCCGTGCTCCCGGTATTTCCCATGGATCCTGTGGCACCCGTCGCGCCAGTGGCGCCGGCTGGGCCTGGCACCGGCACATTGACCACGGCCGGAGGAGTCACGATGGTCGGCCGGTCACATGCGGTCAAGGCTGCGGACATAAGAACTGCTGAAAATATGATGGAATATTTCATAAAAAATCCTTTGGATGAGTAGACAAAACAGGTGAACCTGAAAGAGTTCTGGATCACTGGGACTGCGACTGCGAAGTTACGCCAGTTGGGCCTGTAAATCTGTTCGCTGGAGTACATAGCGATGGGTTTTAAAGTACCGCAGAAGAGTCGGGCTCATGGTCTGCCTTCACTGGTCGCGGCGTCTTCTTTCTTGCCGGGAATCCACACTTCGACGGTGTGCCCAAGTTGGTCATCGATCAGATCAATCGCCGCCGTATGTTGCGCTACGCCGTCCAGCAAAAATCGAACTTCCTGACCCACCTCTTCCGTTTGCGTGATGGCTATGGCGTACAGAGTCTGGCGGTAGCGGTATTTCACCTTGAATCCAGGCCACCCGGCCGGCAGACACGGCGCCAGTCGCAATTGGCCAGCTTCTATGCGCAATCCCAGCAGTGATTCAAGAATCAGGCGGTACATCCAGCTGGCAGATCCCGTGTACCAGGTCCAACCGCCGCGCCCCGTGTGGGGCGCAACCGTATACACATCGGCTGCGACGACATAGGGCTCTACTTTGTAGGTGGAGACGGCCTTTGCAGAGCTTCCATGGTGCACCGGATTGATCAGGTCAAAGCATTCCCAGGCCCGACGCGAGTCGCCTGAGGCAGCAAAAGCCATTGCGGCCCAGATGGCGGCGTGCGTGTACTGTCCGCCGTTTTCTCGGACACCCGGTACGTAGCC
>JAYTRR010000135.1:0-13913 GCA_043746005.1 Burkholderiales bacterium | reverse complement strand
ATGAATGATCTTGCTGGAAAACACATTGTTCTGGGACTCACTGGCGGCATTGCCTGTTACAAGGCGGCCGAATTGTGCCGAGCCCTGATAAAAGAGGGCGCCACGGTGCAGGTGGTCATGACCGAGGCGGCTACCCACTTCATCACCCCGGTAACCATGCAGGCCCTGAGCAACCGGCCGGTTTACGCCTCGCAGTGGGATGCCCGTGAGCCTAACAATATGGCCCACATCAATCTCAGCCGGGAAGCCGATGCCATTCTGATTGCCCCGTGCAGCGCGGACTTCATGGCCAAACTGCTGCACGGCCGGGCGGATGATTTGCTAAGTCTGATGTGTCTGGCGCGGCCCATCGACACGGTGCCGCTGCTGATTGCCCCGGCCATGAACCGGGAAATGTGGGCGCATCCTGCGACCCGGCGCAATCTGATGCAGCTCAAAGCCGACGGCTGCACGGTACTGGACGTCGGCAACGGCGACCAGGCCTGTGGCGAAACCGGCGACGGGCGCATGCTGGAGCCGCAGGAGCTGCTGCAGGACGTGATCGCCTTTTTTCAGCCCAAAGTGCTGACGGGCCAGCATGTGCTGGTGACTGCCGGCCCCACGTTTGAAGCGATTGACCCCGTGCGCGGTATCACCAACCGGTCCAGTGGAAAAATGGGTTTTGCCATCGCCCGCGCCGCACATGAGGCGGGTGCGCAGGTTACGTTAGTGGCCGGGCCGGTGAGCCTGCCCACACCCCGGGGCGTACGGCGCATTGACGTTCAATCAGCGTCAAATATGCTGGAAGCCACCGTGGATGCTGCGCAGGCAGCTAGCATATTCATAGCAACGGCGGCGGTGGCCGACTGGCGGCCGGCGCAGGCCTCAGACCAGAAAATTAAAAAGGATGGCTCGGGACAACCGCCTGCGCTGATCTTTATGGAGAACACCGATATTCTGGCTACCGTGGCCCAAACGCCACGCGCGCAAAGTGGCGCGTTGTATTGCGTGGGGTTTGCCGCCGAGAGCCACGATTTGTTGAGGCATGCCACGGCCAAGCGCATCAAGAAAAATGTCCCTTTATTGGTAGGCAATATCGGCCCCGCAACGTTTGGTCAGGATGACAACGCCTTGCTGCTGGTGGACGCAGATGGTGCCCGGGAAATCCCCCGCAACTCCAAACTGGCTTTGGCCCGTCAACTGGTGGCTGAAATTGGCAAACGCGTGCGGCCGTCCCCGCACTGATTCCACGAAATAACAAGACATTACAAAATGAAAATTGACGTCAAGATACTGGACAACCGGCTGATCGACCAGCTTCCCGCCTACGCCACGCCAGGCAGTGCCGGGCTGGACTTGCGGGCTTGCCTCAGTGAGCCGCTCACTCTGGCACCCAATGCGTGGCAGCTCGTGCCCACGGGCATGGCCATTTATCTGGAAGACCCGGGGTTTGCGGCCATGATTCTGCCGCGCTCAGGGCTGGGCCACAAGCATGGCATCGTGTTGGGCAATCTGGTGGGCTTGATTGACAGCGACTACCAGGGCCAGCTCATGGTAAGCGCCTGGAATCGCAGCGATGTGGCCTTCACCATCGCGCCCATGGAGCGCATTGCCCAACTGGTGATCATGCCGGTGGTGCAGGCGCAATTCAATGTGGTGACCGAGTTTGTGGCCACACAACGCGGTGAGAGTGGCTACGGCTCCACTGGCAAGCATTGAGTCAACGGCATTTGCTGTTTATTTCATAGCTGCTTGCGCAATGGATACGGGGGATAGCCCCCATTTTCTTGAAAATATTAGTGCAGCGTGCGATCCGACGGCCCCTCATCTGACGCGATCTGCACCTTGAAGAAACCAGTGCCACAGGTGCCACGTTCGATTTCCTCTTCGGTGGCTTCGCGAACCGATTCCACCTTGATGCTGATGCGAATGGCAATGCCCGCCAAGGGGTGGTTGCCGTCCAGAACCACATGCTCCGGGTAGATGTCGGTTACGGCGTACAGGGCGTCTTTTGGGGCCTTCGGGTTGCAACCGACGGGCAGGGCAGAGCCTTCCATGGTCAGCCCGACTTCCAACTCCGCGGGGAACAGTTCGCGGGGTTCCAGAAACAGCAGTTGGTCATTAAAGTCGCCAAAAGCCTCTGCGGGTTCGATCTGCAGCAGAACGCTGGCGCCCGCGCTGTGGCCCTGCAGCGCCTCTTCAATCGGGGGCAACAGGTCGTTGCCGCCAATTAAAAATTCCACCGGATCGTCCAGCAAGTCCAGTTCTTCGCCTAAAGTATCTTTCAGCGTCCAGGTGAGGGCGACGACGCATTGTTGTGTGATTTCCATAGGAGAATTGTCCCATGAACATCAATGAACCTCTGCAACTGTTAGGCGGACTGACTCCCAAGACCTTCATGCAACGCCACTGGCAGAAGAAGCCGCTGGTTATTCGCCAGGCGATTCCCGGCTTTCAGCCGCCGCTGGACCGTGCCGATCTGGTGGACCTTGCCGCCCAGGAAGAGGTGCAATCGCGTCTGGTGATCCAGGCAAATCCTGATGCCAAGCAGGACTGGCGGTTTCGGTACGGGCCATTTGCCCGCAGGGCGCTGCCTCCGTTCAAGCAGCCAGGGTGGACCCTTTTGGTGCAAGGTGTGGATTTACTGGACGAGCGGGCACACGCGCTGATGAACCAGTTCCGCTTTGTGCCCGATGCGCGTCTGGATGATTTGATGGTCAGCTACGCCACCGATGGGGGTGGCGTGGGGCCGCATTTTGACAGTTACGACGTGTTTTTGCTGCAGGCCCACGGGCAACGCCGCTGGCGCATTGGGCGTCAAAAAGACCTCAGTTTGCAGGCAGACATGCCGCTCAAGATTCTGGCCAACTTCGAGCCGGAGATGGAGTTTGTGCTGGATCCGGGCGACATGCTCTACCTGCCACCGCGTTACGCGCATGACGGCATTGCCGTGGGTGAGTGCATGACGTATTCCGTCGGCTTTCGGTCGCCCAGTCGCGGCGAGCTGGCGGGCGAGCTCCTGCAGCGCTTGGCGGAAGACGCCATGGATGAAGCGGGCGCTTCTTTGTACCGCGATCCCAAGCAACCTGCCGTGTCAGGGTGCGGCGAAATTCCTGCCGACCTGGTAGAGTTTGCGCGGGATGCGCTGGCCGCTGCGCTGCGCGATCCGCTGGCGGTGCCGCGCGCCTTGGGCGAGTACCTGAGCGAGCCTAAAGCCCATGTCAGCTTTGACGGGGGTGAGGTGTCCGGGGAGGCAGATGGCCCGGTCCGATTAGACCGACGCACCCGCATGATGTATGACGACCACCATGTTTTTGTAAACGGTGAGAGTTTTCGGGCTGCGGGTCGCGATGCCCAGTTGATGCGCCTGCTGGCAGACGAACGGAATTTGAAGGCGGCCGACGTGAAGCGCCTGAGCGCCCGCGCCCGCGATTTGCTGGCGGACTGGATCGACGCGGGGTGGTTGTATGTCGACCAGTGAACCTGCCGGCGAGTTGTTGGAAGGGCCTTTTGCTGGGCTACCGGTATTCGCGCAGCTGGTGCGGGATGCACTGGCGTGTGCCGCGCGGGAAGGGTGGCCCGAGATGGTCTGGAGCGATGCAACGTTTGAGGACTGGCCTTTGCGTGAAAAGGCCGTTGTGGATTCCCTGCAAGCCTGGTCCCGCAGTGGTCGTCGTCTGGTTATTCTTGCCCAGCGCTATGACGAAGTCTTGCGCCGTCACCCGCGCTTTGTGGCCTGGCGCAAGCAGTGGGATCATATTGTTGAATGCCGGGCGGTTAAAGGTCTGGATGCCAGTGAAATCCCCAGCGCGTTGTGGAGCCCGCGCTGGGTGATGTGTCGGTTTGATCTGGTGCGCAGCACCGGTGTGGCGGGTTTCGACAGCCAGCGCCGGGTGCACCTGAAGGAGTCGCTGGATGAGTGCCGGCGGCAAAGCTCTCCGGGGTTTCCTGCGTCCACAATGGGCTTGTAAGCAATTGCGAGAGGGTTTACCCGGGTGCAACGGATCGCATCCTGTATAATTTCTCCTAGGCAGAAAGAGATCGAATGCTTTTTGTCTGAGTCTGGGCGGCATGCTGCTTTGACGATTTCCGGAAATTGTTTCGTTAACTCACTCTAGTTTTTAAAAATGAACAAATCTCTCGTTTTGGCAGCTGTTATTGCTGCTGCTGCCCTGGTTGCTTGCGGTAAAAAAGAAGAAGCTGCTCCTGTTGCCGCTCCTGCTGCTGCTGTCGCTCCTGCTCTGGAAGCTGCTGCTTCTGCTTCTGCCGGTGCTGCTTCTGCCGCTACTGCTGCTGCTGATGCTGTCAAGGGTGCTGCTGACGCTACTGCTGACGCCGCAAAAGCGGCTGCTGAAGCCGCTGCCAAAGCTGCCGCTGACGCTGCTCCAAAGAAATAATTAGCCCCGGCTAATTGTTTCGAAAAAAAACCACCGAAAGGTGGTTTTTTTTCGTCCGTGCTTTTGGGGTCAAGCTCCAAAAGCACACTATTTGATGTCGTCGGCGATCACTTTGACGATACGTTGCGCACTGGCCGATGTTTCAGGAGCCCCTTTGGCGTCCAAAACGGAAACGGTGGTCACGTCTGCCTGGCTGCGTACGGCAATCTGGAATTTGGATGCTTCATTGCCTTTGGCAGACCCGCTGAACAGCTTGCTGAAAAAGCCGGGCTCCGAGTTCTCTGTCTGGGGCGGTACATACCGTACAAAGTAAATCCCTTGTTTACGGTCGCGGTCTTCCACGGTAAAGCCCGTGCGATCCAGTGCCAGTCCCACGCGGCGCCAGGCACGATCAAACCCCTCTTCGATGCGCACGACCGGCTGTCCGTTTTCGGTGGCAACTGCGGCGGTACTCTTTGCGATGCTGTTGGCGACGAGTGTCTTGGCCTGTTCCGGGGTTGCACCCAGTTTCACCATCAGGCGACGCAAAAATTCGGCTTCCAGTTCAGGGTCTGTGGGGCGGGGTTGCCACACGGTACTTCCCTTGCCTTCGGAAGCATAGACTTCAATCATGCCGCGGTGGCTGATGAAAATTTCGGTGCTTCCGTCTGCACTGCGCTCCAGTCGGGTACGGAACTTATCACGCTCTGCCGTGGAGTAAACGGAATCGAGCAATTTTCCAAGCGAGGCCCGGATGATGTCCATTGGAATCTTGGCCCGGTTCTCGGCCCAGTCTGTTTCCATAATGCCAAGGCTATTCTGGTCCATGGCCAGCAAGAAGCCGTTTTCTTGCCAAAAGTCCTTGACCGGTTCCCATAGTTTTTCGGGAGGACGGTTGACAACCAGCCACCGCTGGTTGCCCGACCGCTCGATTCGTACGTCACCGACGGAAGCCGCTGCGATGGGCGTTTGGGCAGCAGCCACCTGGCCCGCCTGATAACCTGAAGCAGACACCGCGCCGCCGATGACCGTGTAGCGCGTGTCTTTGGAGAGTTGGGTGAGGTCGGGTGGGATGCTCAGCGACGGTGCTTTTGAGTTTGTCGCGCTGCGGTAATCCACTTTGTCGGTTTCAAGCACGGTACATGCCGACAATGATATTGCAGCAGTCAGCAGTGTTACTTTGGAAAATGGGTTCACGGAAATCCTAAAAAGGGAATGGATACTCAAATCAGGCCCGAGGCGTGCATTACGCGCTCCAATGCGGGCTGGTTGGCTTCGGTTAAAACTGTCAGGGGAAGGCGCAAGGCTTGTTTGCACAAGCCCATGCGCGCTACGGCCCACTTGACCGGAATGGGGTTCGATTCCACGAACAAAGCCTTGTGCAGAGGCAGCAACTGCAATTGAATCTCCATGGCGCGCTGCACATTGCCCGCAATGGCGGCCATGCAGAGCTCATGCATCAGGCGTGGAGCCACGTTGGCCGTGACGCTTACGTTGCCGTGACCGCCGCACAGCATCAGTGCCACGGCAGTAGGGTCATCGCCGGAATAGATGGCAAAGCTCTTGGGCGCTTCCTTGATCAGCCACTGTGCACGTTCGATATTGCCCGTGGCTTCCTTGATGCCGACAATGCCGGGCACCTGTGCAAGACGCATGACGGTGTCGTGTGCCATGTCAGCAACTGAGCGGCCGGGTACGTTGTACAAAACCAGGGGCAAATCCACGGCCTCGGCAATGGCCTTGAAATGCAGGTACTGACCTTCCTGGGTGGGCTTGTTGTAGTACGGAACGACCTGCAGTTGGCAATCAGCGCCCACCTTTTTGGCAAAGCGGGCCAGTTCAATGGCTTCAGACGTGGAGTTTGCACCGCACCCAGCCATGATGGGCACCCGTCCGCGCGCCTGCTCGACCGAAACGCGGATGATTTCGCAGTGTTCATCGACGTTGACGGTTGGAGACTCGCCTGTGGTGCCGACGACGCCAACGCAGTCAGTGCCTTCGGCAATGTGCCAGTCGATCAGTTTGCGCAGCGCGGGATAGTCCACGGAGCCATCATCGTGCATCGGAGTGACGAGAGCCACGATGCTGCCCTTGATTTGACCTTGAGGTGAGTTCATGTCGGTAATTTGTAAGGTAAGCGCGCATTTTACCTAGAGTGGGTGTCGCTGCGGTTCGCGACGTGTTGCGTCATCCAGCGGTGGTCGCACGGCTGCGATGCGTTGGACGAAACGATCCGGGTTGTCCAGGAAGCCGTTTTCATAAGCCACCATATTCAGGGTTCGGCAAGCCTGCAAAAGTTCCCCGGGTTGTAACAGATAGTCGGGGCGGGCGGGTCTGCCCACGGTCTCATTTCCGGCTGCAAAAGTTTCATACAGGAACACTCCACCGGGCGCCACGCTCTGGATCAGGGTTTCCAGCAGCGGTCGCCACAGGTAATTGGTGACCACAACCGCGCCAAACTGGCGCGCGCTGCCTTGGGTGAGCAAAGGCCAGGGCTCGCCTTCAATATCAGCACAAACCAGTGTGGCGGTCGGAGAATCCATACGGGCCTGTTCCACATCGCGGTCAATGCCCGTTGCCGGATGACCCCGTGCGGCAAACCAGACCAGGTGACGTCCTGACCCGCATGCAACGTCCAGAATCGTGGCTCCCGGCTCCAGCAGATGCGACCAGCGAACAATCCATGGGGAAGGTTTCAAAAGCATGACCACAGCTGGTTGGCCATCTGCATCAGAAAGTCGGGCCGTGTGTAGAGGAAAAAGATGCCTGCCAGCACGGCAGTGGCCACCGTGCCGGTCAGTACCTGCTTTGTTGGTTTCATGTTTCAGTGTGCTGTCTGCGGGGTGGGGCGGGTGATGGCAATTTCCTTGATGGGCAGATTTACCAAGGCGGCCAGAACTCCCAGGCCAATGGCGATGTACCACACAAGGTCGTAGCTACCTGTACGGTCATAGAGGTAGCCACCCAGCCACACCCCCAGGAAAGAACCGATCTGGTGGCTGAAGAACACAAATCCGCTGAGCATGGAGAGGTGGGCCACGCCAAATATCTGGGCCACGGTGGCATTGGTGACCGGCACGGTGGACAACCACAACAAGCCCATGACGCTGGCAAAAATGTAGACGCTGGCGGGTGAAAGCGGTGCCAGCAAAAAGGCGCTGATGGCCAGCGCACGCGCCAGGTAAATGAAGGCCAGAATATTGCGTTTGGGTAATTTTTGCCCCAACACGCCAGCGGCATAGGTGCCAAACACGTTAAACAGGCCGATCAGAGCGAGTGCATAGCTCGCTACCTGGGGTGACAGTCCTTTGTCTTTCAGGTAGCTTGGCATGTGGACACCAATAAATACCACCTGAAAACCGCAGACAAAGTAGCCTGCCATCAGCAGTTGAAAGCTGGGGTACTTGAATGCCTCTTTGAGTGCCTGCAAAATGGTTTGCTCGCGTTGGTGGTGCGCGCTGGCGCCAAAGCCGGGTTCGCGCAGGCCCCAGGCCAGCGGCGCCATCAGCAGGGCCGCAAAACCCAGTACCACCAGAGCCTGTTGCCAGCCCAGGCTGCTAATCAGAAAACCCTCGGTCGGCACCATCAGGAACTGGCCAAACGAGCCCGCTGCCGCAGTGATACCCATAGCCCATGAACGCCGTTCGGCAGGCACATTGCGGCCAATCACGCCGTAAACCACGGCATAGGTGGTTCCGGCCTGGGCAATGCCTATCAGGACACCTGTGGCCATGGTGAAGAGAAGGGGCGTTGGCGCATGGGCCATGCCTGCCAGGCCCAGGGCATACAGCACCGCACCCACGACGATGACGCGAAAGGCGCCAAACCGGTCGGCCAGCATGCCCACAAAAATGCCGGATACGCCCCATGCGAGGTTTTGGATGGCAATGGCAAACGCAAAATTTTCACGACTCCAGCCCTGTTGCTGGGTAATGGGTTGCAGCCAAAGCCCAAAGCCGTGGCGAATGCCCATCGACAGGGTGACGATGGCAGCGCCACATATCAGCAATTGGGTGAGGGACAGGGTTCGGGGTGACTGGTGCATACGTTTAATGTAGCCAATCCGGGCGACGTCCCATGTGCCAGATGTGACGGATGTCATGGAAATGGCTGGGCTTTTGTACAGTTTATTTTTGTTGCACGACTACAATGGCACGCTATGTCAGTCAAACCAACCCCCGAATATTCCGAAGGCTCCATCCGGGTCCTCAAGGGCCTGGAGCCCGTCAAACAACGCCCGGGCATGTACACCCGCACCGACAACCCGCTGCACGTGATCCAGGAAGTACTGGACAACGCGGCCGATGAAGCGCTGGGCGGCTACGGTAAAAAAATCAAGGTCACCGTGCACACCGACGGCTCCGTTACCATTGAAGACGACGGCCGCGGCATCCCGTTTGGCATGCACCCGGAAGAAAAAGCGCCCGTGATTGAACTGGTTTTTACCCGCCTGCACGCGGGCGGCAAGTTTGACAAAGGCTCAGGTGGCGCGTACAACTTTTCAGGTGGCCTGCACGGCGTGGGCGTGAGCGTGACCAACGCCCTGTCCAAGCGGCTAGAGGTCACCTCTTACCGCGAAGGCATGGTCGCCGCACTGGTGTTTTCAGGCGGCGATGTGATTGAAAAACTGCATCTGCGCAAAGCCGCTGAGGGCGACCGTAAGCAGGGCACCACAGTACGCGCCTGGCCAGATGCCAAGTACTTTGAGTCTGCAGCGCTGCCGATGGCCGAGCTCAGCCATTTGCTGCGCAGCAAAGCGGTGTTGATGCCAGGTGTCACAGTGACGCTCGCGGTTGAGAAAACCAAAGAAGTCCAAACCTGGATTTACAAAGGCGGCCTGCGTGATTACCTGATGCAATCCTTGACCGCTGACCCGGTCATCCCGATGTTTGAGGGCGAGGGCTTCGCCGATGCATCGCATGACAGCTTTGCCGAAGGTGAGGGCGCAAGCTGGGCCGTTGCGTTTACCGAAGACGGCAACGCCGTGCGCGAAAGCTACGTCAATTTGATTCCAACCAGTGCTGGTGGCACGCACGAAAGTGGCCTGCGTGACGGATTGTTTACCGCCGTAAAAAGCTTTATCGAGCTGCATAGCCTGCTGCCAAAAGGCGTCAAGCTGCTGCCCGAAGACGTGTTTGCCAGAGCCAGCTATGTATTGAGCGCCAAGGTACTGGACCCACAGTTCCAGGGTCAGATCAAAGAACGTTTGAATTCGCGGGATGCTGTCCGATTGGTGTCAAACTACGTGCGCCCAGCGCTTGAGCTGTGGTTAAACCAACATGTGGAATACGGCAGAAAACTCGCCGAGCTGGCGATTCGCGCCGCGCAAAGCCGGCAAAAAGCGGGTCAAAAAGTCGAAAAACGCAAAGGCTCTGGTGTGGCGGTGCTGCCCGGCAAATTAACCGATTGCGAAAGCAAAGATTTAGCCCATAACGAGGTGTTTTTGGTGGAAGGCGATTCGGCAGGTGGCAGCGCCAAAATGGGCCGCAACAAGGAAAGCCAGGCGATTTTGCCGTTGCGCGGCAAGGTGCTCAATACGTGGGAGGTTGAGCGTGATCGCCTGTTTGCCAATACCGAGATTCACGATATTGCGGTGGCCATTGGTGTTGATCCGCATGGTCCTGACGATTCGCCGGATATGAGCGGGTTGCGCTATGGCAAGGTGTGTATCTTGAGTGATGCCGATGTTGACGGCTCGCACATTCAGGTCTTGCTACTCACGCTTTTTTTCAGGCATTTCCCCAAACTCATAGCCGCAGGCCACGTGTATGTGGCCCGCCCACCGCTGTTCAGAGTCGATGCACCAGCCCGAGGTAAGAAACCAGCATCCAAAGCATATGCGCTGGATGACGGAGAGTTAACGGCTATTCTTGACAAGTTGCGCAAAGAAGGCGTTAAAGAAGGTTCTTGGAGCATCAGCCGCTTCAAAGGTTTGGGTGAGATGAATGCGGAACAATTATGGGAAACCACACTCAATCCAGACACCCGCCGCCTGCTGCCTGTGCAATTGGGCAACCAAAGCTTTTTGCAAACCGAGAACTTGATCACCAAACTTATGGGCAAGGGTGAAGCTGCGGCTCGCCGCGAATTGATGGAACTCCACGGCGATGCCGTAGACATTGACATTTGATGTTTTTTGTTTTGACTGACCTGAAAAAGCGTGCCGCTGGCGCGTTTGTCGCGCTGCTCTTGGGGCTGTGCGCTCTGCCAGCGGTGGCTGAGGTGTGGGGCTATATCGATGCCAAAGGCGCGGCACATTTTTCAACTGAAAAGCTCGATGAGCGTTATGAGCTATTTTTTAAGGGTGGCGAGAGTTTCTCAACTGAAAAATCCGACAAGCCCACACCTTTGCAAGGCAAGGCTGGCACTGGTAGTTATCAGATTCCCGCTGGCAGTGCGCACGCGCCAACCAAACTGCTGGCTTATTTCGATGTCTCGCCCAACTACAAAGCTGTCAAGCATTTGCTCAAAGATGCATCGCAAACCCATGGCATTGACTATGAGCTGCTCCAGGCCTTGATAGCTACTGAATCCGGTTTTGATACCTTTGCCGTATCACCCAAAGGTGCTGTGGGCCTGATGCAATTGATGCCGCCTACGGCAGAGCGTTACGGTGTCAAGTCGGACAAAAAAGCGCCGATTGAAAAAAAACTGACCGACCCTAAAACCAATATCAAGGCGGGTGCCAGCTACCTGAGCGATTTGATCAAAATGTTTCCTGGCCAGCTGGAGCTGGCTGTGGCCGCCTACAACGCGGGTGAAGGCGCCGTCCAGCGTGCGGGTAACAAAATCCCGAACTACCCTGAAACCAAAAATTACGTCAAGACTGTGATGCAGCTTTACGGTCACCTCAAGCCGCCAGCCGTGATGCTTGAGGCGCGCAGAACCTCAGGCCGAATACGCATGGAGATGATGGGCGGCACAGCCGGTAGCTCCGCTGTCTTGGGTCGCAGCAACATGGTGCCCGCACTCACTGCCCAATTCCAGGCGGCCCCCTCTGCCGTGCTTGACTAGCCGCAATTCATAACATTTTTTAGGTTCCATGGATCTTTTTACCGCAGAGCCTGCCCCTGGCAGTGCAGAATCCGCCAACCAGGACTCGCTTTCAGCTTACGCCCAGCGCGCTTACCTTGAATACGCTCTCAGCGTTGTCAAAGGTCGCGCATTGCCGGATGCTTGCGACGGCCAAAAGCCGGTACAACGGCGCATTTTGTTCAGCATGTCGCGCATGGGCTTGGGCTTTGGTGGAGCCAACGGCGCAAGCGGTGCCAAACCTGTCAAAAGTGCTCGCGTGGTCGGCGATGTGCTGGGCAAGTACCACCCGCATGGTGACAGTGCCGCCTACGACGCGATGGTGCGTATGGCGCAAGACTTCAGCCAGCGCTACCCGCTGGTCGATGGCCAGGGAAACTTTGGCAGCCGTGATGGAGACAGCGCTGCTGCCATGCGCTACACCGAAGCGCGCCTGGCTCGCATCACCAGCCTGCTGCTGGAGGAGCTGGACGAAGGCACGGTGGACTTCATCCCCAACTACGACGGTTCGTTTGAAGAGCCGCGCCAGTTGCCTGCGCGCCTGCCGTTCACGCTGCTTAACGGCGCTAGCGGTATTGCGGTTGGCCTGGCCACTGAAATACCCAGCCACAACCTGCGTGAAGTGGCCGATGCCTGCATTGCGTTGATCAAAAGCCCCAAGCTGCCAGATGATGAGCTGTACACCATCGTTGCCGGACCTGATTACCCCGGAGGCGGGCAAATCATTTCCAGCGCGGCTGAGATTGCCGCGGCCTACAGCACCGGCCGGGGCTCGCTCAAGGTGCGGGCTCGCTGGAAGATCGAAGACCTGGCGCGCGGTCAGTGGCAACTGGTCGTCACTGAGTTGCCGACTGGCGTTAGCACGCAAAAAGTACTGGAAGAAATTGAAGAGCTGACGAATCCAAAAATCAAGGCAGGTAAAAAAGCCCTGAGTGCAGATCAATTGCAGCTCAAGCAAACCCTGCTGGCGGTGCTGGATGTGGTGCGTGATGAGTCCGGCAAAGAAGCCGCCGTGCGCCTGGTGTTTGAGCCCAAAACCAGTCGCATTGAGCAAAGCGAACTCATCACCACGTTGCTGGCGCACACCAGTTTAGAGTCTTCATCGTCCATCAATCTGACGATGATTGGTATTGATGGCAGGCCCGCGCAAAAGTCTCTCAGGCAAATGCTGGTCGAGTGGATCGACTTCAGGCAAACCACGATTGCCCGGCGCTCTCAGCACCGTTTGACCAAAGTGCTGGATCGCATCCATATTCTGGAAGGCCGCGCCTTGGTGCTGCTGAACATTGACGAGGTGATTGCCATCATTCGTCAATCGGACGAGCCCAAGGCCGCGCTGATCGAGCGCTTCAAACTGAGTGACAGGCAAGCAGAAGATATTCTTGAAATCCGCCTGCGCCAACTCGCCAGGCTTGAGGCCATCAAGATCGAGCAAGAGCTGAAAAGCCTGCGCGAAGAGCAGGGCAAGCTGGAAGAAATTCTGGGCAACCCAGCCGCGCTCAAGCGGCTGATGATCAAAGAAATTGAAGCGGATGCCAAGCAATTTTCCGACCCGCGCCGTACGCTTATTCAGGCCGAGAAAAAAGCTGTGCTAGAAGTCAAGGTGCTGGATGAACCAGTTACCGTGGTTATCAGCAGCAAGGGCTGGATTCGTGCCCGCACTGGCCATGGTCATGAGGCTGCGAGCTTTGCGTTCAAAGAAGGCGACGGTTTGTACGGCACGTTTGAATGCCGCACGGTGGACACGCTGCTGGTGTTTGGCAGCGCAGCCAAAGCCACAGGCCGCGTGTACTCAGTGGCAGTTTCGCTGCTACCTGGCGCGCGCGGTGACGGCCAGCCTGTGACTACATTGATAGAACTTGAATCGGGCACGCAGCCCCTGCATTACTTTGCGGGCCCAGCGGGCGCCATTTTACTGGTGTCCAGCAGCGGCGGTTATGGCTTTTTAGCCAGTGTGGAGGCTATGACATCAAGGCCCAAAGCGGGCAAAGCGTTTATCAGCTGCGCCGAGGGTGAGTCTGTCTGCAAACCATCGCATGCGTCGGGCACATCCGGCAGCTTGCCGTTTAACTCCGCAACCCATGTGGCTTGCGCATCGACGGCGGGTCGAATCCTAACCTTTGAGATTACAGAGCTCAAACAAATGGCAGGAGGCGGGCGTGGTTTGATGCTGATTGATCTGGACGCCAAAGACACTCTGGCAGGAGCAGCAGCCTATACGCGCAGTGTCCGCATTGATGGCATAGGCCGCGGCGGCAAGGCGCGTGATGAAACGCTTGAAATCCGCAGCCTGAACAACGCGAGAGCAGCGCGGGCCCGCAAGGGTAAGGCGGCTGATTTGGGCTTTAAACCCAGCTCCGTCACCCGGATTGAGTAATTTTCAGCTGTTTTCTGCATGAATTTTGTGTTTTGCCCTTTAAATACGGGCGCAAGCAGCTATTAATTAAAGGCTATGTCCTCGTTAACTGTTGAAGCGACTTGATTCCAAGAGAAGCGGCCAAGAACGCAGCAGCAGAGTTGGTGTCA
>JAYTRR010000134.1:0-13924 GCA_043746005.1 Burkholderiales bacterium | reverse complement strand
ACCAAGCCTGAACACCCAATTGACCCTCTTGTAGTGGCACGCTTGATGCGCACCCCTATATAGATCAATAACTTACGCGCTTAACTGTCGAACCCGGGTGCCCCTGTTTGACGTATCGCTTAACTGCTCGAATTATGCGGCCTTCAATAGCTGTGCCGCGTCCCAGCTTTGCTCAAACTGCATTGGACTGACGTAGCCCAATGTGGAATGAAGTCGTCGATGGTTGTAGAACGTCAACCAGTCAATCACTTCGTCCATGGCCTCACGGCGCGTGGAGAATTTCTGACCATAGAGTCGTCCTACTTTCAATCGCCCCCACAAGCTCTCCGTAGGGGCGTTGTCCCAGCAGTTGCCCTTGCGACTCATCGAGCTTTGCATCTTGTAGCCATTGAGCGTGTCCTGAAACTCATGACCACAGTATTGGCTGCCCCGGTCGGAATGGAAGATAAGGCCCGGTGCGGGATGGCGGCGGAACCATGCCATTTTTAATGCATCAGTCACCAAGCTGCTTTGCATGTGCGGCTGCATGCTCCAGCCCACGACCTGGCGACTGAACAGGTCAACGACGGCAGCCAAGTACAACCAACCTTCATCAGTAGCGATGTAGGTGATGTCATGGGTGCGTAGCAGCGTCAAGCTGCCCAGAGCGCGTATTTCCACCAAGTTCGAAGACAGGCGCACCAGTACCTTGGCCCCAATGGCGGCCGGGCGTGCTGCGTAGTTGCTGTTGTCCACCCGCACCGTGGTGTCGTCGCACACTGTGCGAATGAGGTCCTTGAAGTAGGCAAAGTGCAGTAGTGGCAAGGCCGTAAGCGAGGCGCGCTCTTCCTCGAACATGGCCTGCACTTGGCGCTTCTCGCGGCCATAGATGCGCTGGGCCGCCCAGCGCAGTTCCCATTGCTCCATGTGTTCGTTTTGTTGCTCGATGGTGTCGAATCTGAGCCCCTTCAGAGCCGTGTTCTGGGTGTGTTGAATGGCGTTTTCCACCGTGCCTTTGCGGTTGGGGTCACGCACGCGTGCCGGGTCGGCGACGCACTGGTAGTGCGTGAGCATGGCGGCATACACCGTGTTGAGTTCGGGATCGTACAGGTCGGGTTTGATCACGCCTTCCTTGAGGTTGTCCAGGACGACGTACGGTGGTTGTCAAGGTAGTTGTCGCATAAAGGTGGTTGGTTAAGCGGCTTTCTTAAGGGGCACAAGGTCCTTGGTTTGTGGTTGGCTGGGAATAGCCTTAAAGTCAAAGGTGTCCAAGCTCTTGTCTGGTGGAACTTGGCCGCACGGATACGCCGCTCCATATTGCGCCGGTCTCGCTCAATGCGCTCCAACTCACACAGCCGCAGCAGATAACGCGGGTAGTCCACCTGGTCTCGGGTGCATTCGGATGCAACCTTCTCGTACTTTCTGGCGAAGGTCGGCAGCTTGAGCGATTTGAGGTGGTGTGCCAGCAGCACCTGCGCCGGGGAAGTGACGTCGTAGACGGCGGAGTGCATCCCACGTAGAGTAAACCCTATGCATGTACATATTGATTTTTACAAATACGAATGTATCATTCATGCGAAGTCGAAGTAATTAGACAACACCTCATTGACTTGCTGAGATGCACCCAAAAGCCCTGCTGAAGTCTTAGGTGAAACCTGACCAATAAAGGAAATGCAATGGCACAGATGTACGATCATTTAGGTAAACAAGTGACGCACGGACGCGCTCGTGTCAATGGCATTCGCATGCACTACGTCACTGCGGGCCAAGGCGAACCTCTCCTGCTATTGCATGGCACCCCAAAAACAAATTTCTATTGGCACAAGCTAATCCCTCTGCTAACACCCTATTTCACTGTAGTGGCTCCAGACCTGCGCGGCTTTGGTTACACCGACAAGCCACCAGCAGAGGAGGGCTACGATTCACTTACAAATTCACGAGACGTGAGCGAATTGATGACCCAACTGGGTCACGACAAATTTCACGTCCACGGAGAGGACCGTGGCGCGGAATTTGCCTACGCCCTGGCTGCCACACAGCGTGACAGAATTAAGACACTGTCATTCTGCGAGATGCTGCTGTCGGGTGCCGGGCTGGAGGAGTGGTCCAACTTCACGCCGGAAAACATCTCTGCGCAGTTTCGTCAGAAGGGTGTTTGGGTATGGCACATCCCTTTCTTCTGGATCCCACACCTTCCTGAAATGCTGATTGCAGGCCACGAGCGCGAGTTCTGGGAGTTCTGGATCAAGGCAGAAACCTGGAATCCAAACGCCATTTCCGAAGAAGCGTTGGCAGAGTGGATTGCCTGCCTGAGTTCGCCCGGCGGCTTGCGTGGTTGCATGGAGACCTACCGCGCTGGACTCAAAAACGGTCGAATCAACAAGGAATTGGCCGTAAGCAAGCTCAACCTGCCCATCATGACGGTAGGCGCACCAGAATTCTTTGGCGATCTTGTGGAGCAGCAAATGCGCGACGTCTCAACGGGCGTGCAGCGTGCAGAGGTGTTTGAAGCATGCGGCCATAGCCTGGCCCTAGAAGCAGAAACACGTCTAGCCAAGATGCTCAGGGAATTCATGCTCGGAGCCTGAATCTTTCCACCGAACAGGTGCTAGCGCGGGCACCGCCTGCTTCGGATCCAAGTCAGTGCCTCGCAAATCAACTTTCGAAATCAAAATAACTTCTAGGAGACACCCATGAAAAAACGCACGCTCTTCAAACTGGCAATGACCGCTGTTGCCATCGTCGCAATACCGCTAGGCGCACAGGCAACCATCGGCAAGGTGCAACATCCGCTTTGGTACAAGGCCCCTTCTGCCAAAACGCTGGAGCTTGCCAAGGTTGACGATCTTTCCAACACTGTAGTTAGCGATGGCCAGCGCGGTGAAAAAGGGGTGCTTGCATCGTCCCTAAAAATTACGCCAGAGCAAGCAACAAAAATCAAGGCCGGCAACTTTACTGCAGCTATTTCCATGGGCTGGCTGGGTGATGATTGGGCTTCTGAGCAGCTTAAGGGCTTAAAAGAAACCTTTGCCAAACTAGGTATCAAAGTAGTAGCTGAGACCAATGCCGACTGGGATGACGCCAAGCAAATTGCCGACCTGGACGCCATTGGAGTGCTAAAGCCTAGCCTGTTGGTTTCCATTCCCCTGAATGGCCAGACTACTGCCAACGCCTACAAGAAAATACAGGCCGCTGGCGCCAAGGTGGTGTTTATTGACCAAGCCGTTGACGGAATGAACCCCGGTAAAGACTACGCTTCCATCATCTCCTCAGACAATTTAGCCCTGGGCATGTACGTAGCCGATCTGCTAGCTGAGTCAGTGGGTGGTAAAGGCGATGTGGGCGCAATGTTTTTCGCCAACGACTTCTATGTGACCAACCTGCGATACGAGGGCTTTGTCGCCCGCATCATGGCCAAGTACCCCAACATCAACCTGGTGGCAGTGGCAGGACACGACAACCCGAACAAGGGACAGGAAGTGGCGCAAGCACTGATGGCCCGCTACCCCAATCTCAAGGGTCTGTACGGCTCTTGGTCTATCCCGGCCATGGGCGCTGCAGCAGCCGCAAACATTGCTGGCAAGAATGGCAGTAACTTCAAGATCGTGTGCGAAAACTTCGATCAAATCGTGGCTGGCAATGTAGCCAAAAATGGGCTGATCGCCGGAATATCTTCGCAGCGCCCCTATGACCAGGGCGTTGCAGAAGCCACCGTCGGAGCGCTGGCCTTGATAGGTGCACCAACTCCTCCCTACGTAGTGGTTCCTCCTTTGGCTGTGAAGCGCAGCAACCTGTCCGCCTCTTATAAGACGATCTACCGCGCAGAACTTCCTGCTGCCATGGCAGCTGACCTCAAGAAGTAATGGCTATGGTCTGAGGTGCGGCACTGCGTTGACCGCACCTCAGATTCTCCTGAGAAATATTCTGATTGGATACCCATGGCAAATGCACAGCCCATGTTGGAGATGCGAGGGATTGAAAAGCAATTCAACAACAACCCTGTTCTCAAAAATGTCCACTTCGACTTGCGCCGGGGCGAAGTGCACGCACTCATGGGGGGCAATGGTGCAGGCAAGTCCACCCTGATGAAAATCCTTACTGGGGTCTACACAGCGGACAGCGGAGATATTCGTATCAACGCGCACCCAGTACATATCGACAGCCCCAATGCTGCTGAGGCTCTGGGGGTGGCCATGATCTTTCAAGAGTTCAGCCTGGTTCCTTCTCTCACCGTAGCGCAAAACATTTTTCTTAATCGCGAGCCGCGCAAAGGTGCAGGCCTTCTCATCGACGATGCTGAAATGGTACGCCGCGCGCGCACCATTCTGAACGAGCTGGGGGAAGACATTGATCCGAACACACCCGTTTCGCGCCTAAGTGTGGGTATGTGCCAAATCGTAGAAATTGCAAAAGCTTTATCGAAAAACGCGCAAATTCTGATCATGGACGAGCCCACTTCGTCTATTTCTGAAACGGAAGTGGATCGCCTATTTAACTTCGTTCGCAAGCTCAAAGACAACGGCATATCCATCATCTACATCTCGCACCGCATGGCCGAAATCTTCAGCCTGTGTGACCGAGTAACCGTCATGCGTGACGGCGAGAACGTGCTTAGCGCAGCATGTGCAGATATGACGATGGAGTCCCTGATTGAATCCATGTTGGGTAGCTCCGCTGGTACATCCATGCATTGGCAGCCACGCACCCATGCGCTCGGTACCCAACCGGCGCTGGAGCTAACAAATTTGAGCCGTGCGCCACATTTTCATGACGTAAGCCTTTCGGTTTATCCGGGCGAGATTGTCGGTTTGGCCGGTCTTATGGGCTCGGGACGCACTGAGATAGTGGAAACTATTTTTGGCTTGCATAAGGCGGGCAAGGGCACTGTTTGCATCAACGGATTGCCTGTGCAGAGCATGACAAAGGCCATTGAAGCCGGTGCGGCGCTGGTGCCAGAAAACCGCCGAACACAAGGCCTAGTGCTATCGCACTCGGTGCTTGACAACTTTGTACTTCCCAACCTTGGCTTGTTTCAGCGCGGTGGCGTGGTCAAACTGTCGGATGCGTTGCGGACAGTGGGAGACTTCATTCAGAGCCTACATATCAAGACTGACCATCCCTACAAGACCGTCGGTCTGCTATCGGGTGGAAACCAACAAAAAGTGGTGCTTGCCAAGTGGCTGGTGCGGGCTCCACGGGTTCTGCTATTGGACGAACCAACCATTGGAGTTGATATTGGCGCCAAGTCTGAAATCGTTCAGCTGGTGCGTCAATTGGCCAGCAAGGGGACGGCCATTGTGGTGGTTTCCTCCGAGTTTGAGGAGCTACTGGCCATGAGTGACCGCCTGCTGGTACTGCGCAACGGCCGCACCACCTGCTTGCTGGAACGCAAGGAAATCGAGTCCGAAGAAATGCTACACCACGCGGTGCAAGCCTAACCCCCTCCATTCAATTCAACGGTACTTGCTATGCAGAAACTTCTTCAATACACCGCTGGTTGGCAAGACTACGTGGTGTACATCGTCTTCTTCCTCGTCATTTTTTTCTTCTCGCTCATGATTGGCGACCAAGGATTTCTGACCCTAAACAACCTGTTCAACATCACCCGTACAACGTCGATGATTGTTGTGATGGCCGTAGCAATGACATTTGTGATCTCCGTCGGCGAACTTGACCTGTCCGTTGGCTCTACCGCTGCACTTGCCGCACTTGCCGCTGGTCTGACCATGCAGGCAGGATACGGCTGGCTGGCTGGCATGATTGCCGGCCTGCTGTGTGGATTGGGCGTTGGCCTGCTTAACGGTTTTTTTGTAACCTATATGAATATCCCCTCATTTTTGGTCACGCTAGGCATGATGCAGTTCATTCGCGGGCTGGATATGCGACTGACCTACACCAAGCCAGTGGCTATTGCAGACGACACCTTCAACAACCTGTTTGGCCAGGGTAGCTTGGGCATACTGCCCTCCTTGTTATTGTGGTCTTTGGCGGCGACTGCGGTGGGACATCTGGTACTTAAATACACGCCATTTGGCCGCAAGATTCTGGCAAGCGGCGGCAACCGAACTGCGGCACGTTACTCGGGCATCAACACCGCACGCATCAAGCTCTACGCATTTCTAATCAGTGGCTGTGCCGCGGCTCTGGCGGGCATGCTGTATTCCGGAATGATGCAAACCGCGCGTTATTCGTTTGGTACTGGCAGTGAGCTTTCTGCTATTGCAGCAGTCATCTTGGGGGGCACTAGTCTGTATGGCGGCAAGGGCTCCATCATCGGCACCTTTGTCGGCGCGCTACTGATCGGCACCATCAACAACGGTCTCATCATCATGGGTTTGGATGTGAGCGAGCAATACATGGTGGCCGGCGCCATCATCATTCTGGCGGTCGCTTTCGGCAAACGCCCATCGGTTTAAATAAATAAGGAGCAACACATGCAATACGACTACACCACCATCGGCTTCATCACATTCGACTGCTTGGGATGGCCTTTCGTGGGAATGCCAGATGGCGGGGGCACCTACTTGGTTGAAGACTTCGCTCTCGCAGTCTCCGGCGCCGCAGGCACGGCCGCTATTGCAGCAGCCAAAATGGGCTTATCCGTGCAGGCCGTAGGTGGCGTTGGCACTGATCTGATGGGTGAATGGGTACGCAAGCGTCTGGGCGACTTTGCCGTGAACACCGACTTTTTACAAAGTATTGCGGCGGGACGCACGTCGTCATCAATTGTGACCACTCGCGCGGACGGCTCACGTCCAGTCTTACATCTCAAAGGGGCTACTGGCGACTTCTACGTAACCGACTCTGATTTTGAGCGCGTATCCAATGCCAACGTAGTCCACTTTGGTGGCGTAGGACTAATGACCCGGATGGACCAGGGACAGAATGCTCGTTTGGCGCAATACGCCAAAAATCGCGGTGCTATTACAACGGTAGACGTATTTGCTAGTTCACCAGACGAAATGCAAGCCGTCGAACAAATACTCCCCTACACAGACTACTTCCTGCCCTCTATAGAGGAGGCCCATGCCCTGACTGGACGCAATGACTTGGAGGGTACCGCGCAGTTCTTTCTGGATAAGGGGGTACGGTGCTGTGTATTTACTCTGGGGGCTGATGGCGCCTATTACCAGGATCAATCGGGACTAAAATTTCACGTGCCCGCTTATGCAGTAGATGTGCGTTGCACCTGTGGCTGCGGTGACGCTTTCAATGCCGGCTTTGCCGTAGCCCTTAAGCGCAGCTTGGATCCAATGCAGGCTGTACGTTTTGCTCAGGCTACTTCTGCACTCAACGCAACAGGCCTAGGTTCACAAGCTGGTGTAGTGAATTTTGAGGGTACCTGGAATTTCATGCACACCACTCCCACTCGATCTCAAACACCATATTTGGCGGCTTGATTTTTCTGATTTGGCGAGCTCCTATCTAGTCGTAAGAAAATTAGAAGATTTATTGAACGAGTAAATTTGGCTAGACGAGTGAGTTTCGTACGTTAAAAATAGGCAGTTTCCTGAGACATTCGTATTCATAGTTGTCGAAAACGCAGCCCTACTGACCTGCCCCCAATCTCCGTACCAATCTAAATTTTCAGGGTGACTCCACCGTCACCTTAACGGCGCTATACCACGCGGTGAGATGAGCAATTTCCGCGTCCGTGAGTGGTTTTGCAATCATTTGCATCACTTCGTTCTGTCGTTTTCCGCTGCGGTAATTTCTTAATTGCTCACTCAAATAGATGGCCTGTTGCCCTGCCAGATTGGGTGCATTGGGGAGTACGGCGATACCCGTAGGGCCGTGGCACAGGGCACATGCAACCTCAGCTTTTGTGCGGCCTTCAGTGATGTCGTCCGCCCAGGCATGAACTGCTAGGCCGGCCAACACGATGAGTATTAGTTTTTTCATTGTGCGATTATAAAAAACAAGGGCCCTGCAAGAGGGCCCTTGTTGGGTTGAATAACGGGCGTCAGGCCCGCCCCTTAACAGCCGATCAGTTGCCTGTATAACTGATCCGGTACAGCGCACCTGCGTAGTCGTCCGACACCAGAATGGAGCCGTCCGGCAGGTTTGCAACGTCCACGGGACGACCTAGCGCACGTCCGGTGGTCTTGTCCAGGAAGCCATCAGCAAATACTTCGATAGGACCTGCGTTACCGTCGGCCTTGATCGGCACGAAGTTGATCAGATATCCACTCGGTGTGGAGCGATTCCAGGAACCGTGCGATGCCACAAACAGGCCCCCTTGATATTTCGCGGGGAACACCTTGCCCGTGTAATGGGTGAGACCGAGTTGCGCCTGGTGGGGAGGGAACTGCCCTTGCCAGGGGACGATTCCAACCGGCTCTTTCATGTCTTTGAGATCCGGTGCTGCAGCTGAACCCGCTATTTTAACGGGTCCATTGACGTACGGGAAACCAAAGTGTTCTCCCGCCTTAGTGAGCTTGTTCAATCCGCCGGGCGGCATGTCGTCGCCCATACCGTCTACCTGGTTGTCAGTGGTCCAGATATCACCCTTGGGGCCAATGTCCATGCCTACCGGGTTGCGCATGCCCCTTGAGTACACGGTACGGCCGCTACCGTCCAGACCGTTATATCGCACCACCCCGCCCATGCCCTCCTTTTCGTACAGCGCCACTTTTTCTGCAGGCTGTACGTTATAGGGCTGGCCCAGGGATACATAAATTTTCCCGTCTGAGGCAACCCTACAGACCCGAGCGGTATGGTTAAAAGACTGCTCCTCAACCGGAATTAGCTTTCCCTCGGGGACAACAACACCAACTGCAACATCCGGGCTTTCATAAAAAAATTCAGCGGCAGGAAAATGCAGGATACGGTTCGTCTCAGCAACAATCAAAAAGCCATCTTTGGTAAAGCAAACCCCATTGGGGTTGTTGAATTTGACCGATGGCGCGAAAACCTTGACCTCGGTCGCCGCGTCGCCGTTATTTCGGTTGGTGACAGCCCACACCGTGGTCTTGCGGGTTCCGACAAACAGCATATTGGTGGACGGAGCCACTGCCATGTGGCGTGCGTCGGGTACCACGGCATACAAATCAATCTTGAATCCGTCCGGCAGTTTGACCTTCTTGAGGTTGGCGCGGATGGCATCGGCGTTCTTGCCTTCCTGCGGGATGGTAGGAATGATCAGGCTCGTACCAGTAGTCCCCATGCGCTGCAGCGTCGAAAGATTGGCGTCCTGCGCAAAGACTGGAATAGCAGTGATCGTTGCGACCGCCAGCGCAAGCGATGTAAGTTTGACCTGTTTCAACATATACCCCTTTGATTGAATGAAATTGCATGAGGCCATTGACAAATACTGTTCGTTTGTCAACGACAACAATTACTGTAAGGATTACTTGTCGCAAGGTGACTAGGGTCAACCCTCGGAAAGAGTCACGGCCGGGACAAAAACGGCGTATATTTTTTCAAGTTTATAGTGAAAAAATTTCTAATCTGGGGCCAAGTCGGTGCGAGTGGCGGTCAACGTTGCAGCGACAGCCTAGCGGCCTGCATTAGAGCCAGTGTCGCTTGCTCGATGGAGCAAGGGCGACCACAGGCATCCTCTACGAGCGCTTTGTTGCCCTTGGCTAGACCGAGGAGCTGAGCAACATCTGCGCCCCATTCTCCCATCAGCAAAAACAGACTGTCTTCGCTGGTGTCTTTGACGATGGAGCGTGTCGTGGGAGTCATCTCCGCAAGGATGTACGGAATTGCCGTGGCGGTCGTGCTGGGCCATTGCGATTCTGGCAGGGGTTTGACATCGGCAAAAGTTGATGCGTTTGCCAGCAGCAGGTATGCAGCAAAGCCAAAAGTTTTCATGACAGGGTTCTCCTTGGAATAACGAATAAGACACCCTATGATCCACCAAGATCATCACAAAGCTTTGCACGCAAACATCAGAGCGGGAAAATCCTTGCATGGAGTGGCTATTCGTAGTGTTCTGCACAACAATCCAATGAAAAATATTCATTTGCAGGCCACGGATCCTCTCGTCTAATACCTTTCGCCAATTAGTTAAACAAGGGAGACAGACACATGCGCATTCATTTGCATTCCATCACGCTGACGCTGCTGCTCGCCATAGGTGCATCCCAGCCGCTTCAAGCGGCAGCACAGAGCCTGGAGGAGGTTGTGGTGTCTGCATCGCGCAGCGCACAACGCAGCTTTGATGCTCCGGCTGCGATCCAGAGCGTGACGCGTGACGTCATTCAAAGCGCAGGGCCTCAGATCAATTTGTCAGAGTCGCTGGGGCGCGTACCGGGCCTGACGATTCTCGATCGTCAAAACTTCGCGCAGGACCTCCAAGTGTCCATTCGCGGTTTCGGGGCGCGTAGTGCTTTCGGTATCCGCGGCATCAGGCTGCTCATTGATGGCATTCCCGCCACCACCCCTGACGGGCAAGGTCAGGGCTCCAGCATCAGCCTTCCCTCCACCGAACGCATTGAGGTTCTGCGGGGCCCTCAGGCGCTGCTGTATGGAAACTCGTCCGGTGGCGTGATTCAGGCTTTCACCAAAGCTGCGCCAGTGCAGGCCGAATGGGGCTACCAGTACTACGTAGGGTCGTATGGCCTGCACCGTGCCGACTACCAGTTCGGGGACACCGTCGGCACCGTTGGAATCGTCGGCGACTACAGCACCATGACGATTGACGGCTACCGCGCCAACAGCAGTGCGGAGCGCAAGCAGTTCAACGGGAAAATCTCGCTCGCGCCCAACGAGGATCTCAAGGTCAACCTGGTGTTCAACCAATTCGATATGCCCCTGGCGCGGGATCCGCTGGGCCTTACCCGCGCACAACTCATTGCAGACCCGAGCCAGGCCGGGACGCGCGCCATCAAAGACAGCGCCCGTAAATCCGTTCTTCAAAACCAACTGGGCGGATCAGCCACATACTCTTTGGACAAAGACCGGTCTATCACCAGCCGGGTGTATGTCGGCACACGGGACAACCTGCAATACCAGGCGGGAGCGGGAGCCGCCGTGAACGGCTCATGGACCGGTCTGAACCGCAATTACTACGGCCTGGGCTTGCAATACAACGAACACGCGCTCTGGTCCGGGATGCCTGTGGACTGGGCTGGTGGCTATGAATTCGATCGCTCACGGGAATATCGCCAGGCGGGTAGTACCTTGAACGGGCAGAAGGTCGGACAACCCAACCGCAGCGAAGACAACCAGTCGGAAAACAGCGATCTATTTTTTCAGGGGCGGGCTCTGGTGTCAGAGAGGTTCACCGTATCGGGGGGCCTACGTAACAGCGTTGTACGCTTCGTGAGCGACGACTATTACCTGGGGGATGGCAACAATGGCTCAGGCAATGTCTCCTACCAAGCCACCAACCCTGTGCTGGGATTCACGTTTCACGCCCTGGACACGCTCAATTTGTACGCCAATTACGGCAAGGGTTTTGAAACCCCCACGTTGGCGGAAATGGCCTACAAGAACGCACCGGGTGCGTCAGTGATCGGGCAGTTCAACACTACGTTGAATGCGTCCAGCAGCCAGCACTACGAGGCAGGTGCCAAATGGGTACCCAGCGAGCGCACCCGGCTGGATTTCGCGCTGTACCAGATCGACACGGTGGATGAGATGGTGGTGCTGCGCAGCGTTGCCGGCCAGACTTCCTACCAGAACGCTCCGGGGACGTCGCGCACAGGGTGGGAACTCTCTAGCAGCACGTTGCTGACACCCCAAGTTTCTCTCACTGGGTCCGCATCGATGATTGACGCCCACTATTCGCAGCCATTCAAAAACGGCGCGACTGCGGTCGCTGCAGGCAAACAAATGCCGGGTATCCCGCAGTCCTTTCTGTTCTTTGAATTGGCATGGGCGCAGAACCCGGCGCCCCTGAAAACGCCGCAGGATGGCCTGCGGCTGGGCTTCGAGATGGTGCAGGCCGGTCGTATTTACGCTAACGATACCAACACCGAATCTGCCGATGGCCACACGGTATTCAACTTGAGTGCAAGCCAGCGTTTGTCTTGGGGCAAAGCTGCGGTGACTGCTTATGCGCGCTGGAACAACGTGAGCGATGAGCGTTATGTCGGCTCGGTAATTGTCAACCAGTCGGCCTCCCAATTTTATGAGTCAGGTTTGCCGCAAAACTGGATCTTGGGGCTGAGCTTGAACCTGCCACTGTAGATGTCAGCGCTCGTAATTTTTTCCAATCGCCAGCAACACGGTACAAACCTATGCGCATTCGGTATTGTCAACTTGTTGGAGACTGGGCGATTTGTCTCTACACGAATTGGCAGGATTGATATGGACTGCATCACTCCCCCAGTTGATCTCACCGTCCGGCGACTGGATTGTCGATTGACGACATTTGCACATTGCACTCTGTCCTATGTTCTTACCATACTGGATAAATGTACAAATTTCAAAATTTGGAGAAACCGGTTTTGGCTTCCAGTCTGTTGGGGAGTGCGGACAATAACATGGACTACTTGGAGGTAGTTCATGTTTTCATACGAAGAGAGAATTCGAGCAGTAAAGCTCTACATCAAGCTCGGCAAGCGCCTTAACGCGACCATTCGCCAGTTGGGCTACCCGACCAAGAATTCATTGATTGGCTGGTATCGGGAGTACGAGCAAACTCGCGATTTCCAAGTTGGTTATGGGGTCCCGTCAGAAAACGGAATTCAAAGTACGCTAGCCGTGGCCGTGCAACGCAGTCACTGCTCGCTTCAGGTAGACGATGTTTCCCAACACGACGCCTGCTGTCACCTGCCCATCACCTTGAATGCAGCCACCGACTGAACCAGGTCGTGCGCCTGGGTGCTCAAACTGGTTGCGACAGCCGCCATTTGTTCGACCAGCGTGGCATTTTGCTGCGTCGAGGCATCGATCTCGCTGACGGCGCTTCCGACTTGCGCCACGCCAACGCTTTGCTCGGCGCTGGCCGTGCTGATCTCGCCCATGATGTCGGTGACGCGGCGAATGCTGGTCACGACTTCATCATCGTGGAGCCGGCTTTGTCGACCAGCAGGCTGCCCTGCTCGACGCGCTCGACGCTGACGCCGATCAAACGCTTGATCTCGCGCGCGGCTTCCGCGCTGCGACCGGCGAGGCTGCGAACTTCGGTGGCGACGACGGCGAAGCCGCGGCCCGATTCACCGGCACGTGCCGCTTCGACCGCTGCGTTGAGCGCCAGGATGCCCTGGCAAGCAGAACCGGACAACCCAGCTCTCATCGCCCTGAACCAACTGCTCAAACTGTACGCTGATAAAGCGCGTGAGCTGCCAGTCGAGATCAGCGCCCCTCGCCTGGGTGGCGTGTGGTCGGAGGCAATCACGGGGGATGACCGGGACAAGGCCATGCGGGCCATGGAAGTAGCCACGCTATTCTCATTGCGGCGTGCCGTGCCCAATGGCTCCATGTGGGTGGACCACAGCCTGGTGTTTCGGGGTCGTGCGCGCTTGTTCTTTACGCCCGAACGCTGGGCCGCTGAGTCCAAACGCCACTACCGGGCGCATCTCTCCGGCCCAGGCCAAGCGACCAGACGAGATGCAGGCGGTGGCGGACGGTTTGAGTCTGCTGGCCAATACGGTCATAGCATGGAACACGATGCAAATGCAGGCGGTTGTGAATCGCTGGGCCAATCGGCGCCAGGTCATAGAGGCTGACATCATGGCCAAGATCGCGCCCACACGTCTGAGCGGGATCAATCTACGCGGTGTATTCCGGTTCCCAGTGGAGCGATATGCTGCGGATTTGATGCCATCGCTGGCACCATCGATAAACGCAGCGGTTGGCTGAAACCGATCACGGTTTGACACCACGTAATCCAGATTGAAGAGTAGCCTGAAAACTCAATGGAATCAATGGAATCAATGGAATCAATGGACTCCTAGCAGGCTGCTGAAATACCTCCCCATTATGTCCACGGGCATAAATGCCCAAACGTTATAGAAGCTGCAACTACAAAGATACCAAATGCGTGGCGCCG
>JAYTRR010000133.1:0-4645 GCA_043746005.1 Burkholderiales bacterium | reverse complement strand
TTTACAGTGGCTCGCAAGCTGGCCCTGGGCCGCCATCTCAGTTGCCATGCCGCCGCTGTGGGCCGGCGTGGCGGGCGTGCTGGGCGGCGTGTTGCTGGTAGCGCCTCTGCCCTGGACCCTGCGGGTGTTGGGCCTGCCTTTGCTATTGCCGGTTGTGCTGTGGCACGCACCGCTGCCACCACCCGGGCAGTTTGAGTTGCTGGCCGCCGATGTGGGCCAAGGCAACGCCGTGCTGGTGCGCACCGCCAACCATGCGCTTTTGTACGACGCCGGGCCTCGTTTCAGTCTGGAGAGTGATGCCGGCCACCGCGTGCTGGTGCCGCTTTTGCAGGCGCTGCACACCCGTCTGGACACGGTGGTGCTCAGCCACCGGGATATGGACCACGTAGGCGGTGCGCCCGCCGTGTTGGCCATGCAGCCGCAGGCCGCGTTGCTCAGTTCCATTGAGGCCGACAACGCCTTGCAGACGCTGCGTCCGGCCCAACGCTGTGTGGCAGGACAGCACTGGGAGTGGGATGGCGTGGCCTTCGAGGTGCTGCACCCACAAGCCGCTGACTATGACTCGGGGGCCAAATCCAACGCCATGTCCTGCGTGCTGCGTATTGCTGCGGGCGATCAGGTGGCCTTGCTGGTGGGCGACATTGAGCAGGCGCAAGAGGCGCGGCTGGTCGCGTCGGGCGTGCCATTGAAAGCCGGCGTACTGCTGGTGCCGCACCACGGCAGCAAGACTTCCAGCAGTGCCGCATTTCTGGATGCCGTAGCGCCGCAAGTGGCCGTGGTGCAGTCGGGCTACCGCAATCGCTTCGGACATCCGGCGCCACCCGTGCTGGCGCGCTACCTGGAGCGCCAAATTGCCGTGTTGGATTCGCCTCATTGCGGTGCGTTTACCTGGCAGTCGTGGCAGCTTGATAAACCCCAAAACAGTGCATGCACCCGGATTCTGACGCAACGCTACTGGCACCATCGTGTGCCATAGTGGTGCTGTGCCGTTGCCTTATTGGTGCCGTGGTCATTTGCATGGTGTGGCGCGAACCTTGCTAAGTCAATAACAACCTGGGGCCGAGCTGTGCAGCAGCCAGTCCCGCAGAGTTTCAAAAGGGTGATGTATGCGGAAATTTGACGAGATGTACACCAGCCTGCCGTACGCGTTTTTCACGCAGGGCAAGCAGGTTCGGGATCACTACAAGATTTACGACGAATGGCTGGCCCGCCAGCCCGGCGACATGATGGCCAAGCGGCGCGAAGAAGCCGAGATGATCTTCCGCCGCGTCGGCATCACCTTTGCCGTGTATGGCGAGAAAGACGAAGACGGCGCGGGCACCGAACGCCTGATTCCATTTGATCTGATTCCCCGCATCCTCCCGGCGCACGAGTGGGCCACCATGGAAAAAGGCCTGGTGCAGCGGGTCACGGCGCTGAATCGTTTCATCCATGACGTCTACCACGATCAGGAAATCCTCAAGGCCGGCATCATTCCGCGTGAGCAGATTGAGAAAAACGCCCAGTTCCGCCCCGAGATGATGGGCGTGGATGTGCCCAACAACATCTATTCGCAAATATCGGGCATCGACATCGTGCGCGCACCCAATGACAAGGGGGAGGGCGAGTACTACGTGCTGGAAGACAACCTGCGCGTGCCCAGCGGCGTGAGCTACATGCTGGAAGACCGCAAAATGATGATGCGGCTTTTTCCCGGGTTGTTCAACGCGCACCGCGTGGCGCCCATCGCCCACTACCCCGACTTGTTGCTGGAGACCCTGCGCGCCAGCAGCCCTGCCACCACGGCCGAGCCTACGGTGGTGGTGCTGACCCCTGGCATGCACAACAGTGCCTACTTCGAGCACGCCTTTCTGGCGCAGCAAATGGGCGTGGAACTGGTGGAGGGGCAAGACCTTTTCGTCAAAGACAACTTTGTCTACATGCGCACCACGCGCGGCCCCAAGCGTGTGGATGTGATTTACCGCCGGGTGGACGACGATTTTCTGGACCCCACTGCGTTCCGGCCCACATCCACCCTGGGCTGCGCCGGGCTGCTCAACGCCTACCGCGCAGGCCATGTGACCATCTGCAACGCGGTGGGAACGGGCGTGGCCGATGACAAGTCGATCTACCCTTATGTGCCCAAGATGATTGAGTTCTACTTGGGAGAAAAACCTATCCTCAATAACGTTCCCACCTACATGTGCCGCAACAAGGATGAGCTGGCCTACACCCTGGCCAACCTGAAAGACCTCGTGGTGAAAGAGGTGCATGGCGCGGGTGGCTACGGCATGCTCGTGGGCCCGGCCTCCACCACGGCCGAGATCGAAGACTTCCGCAAAGCCATTCTGGCCAACCCGGCCGGCTACATCGCCCAGCCAACCCTCAGTCTCTCAAGCTGCCCCACGTTTGTGGAAAGCGGCATCGCGCCGCGCCACATCGATCTGCGCCCTTATGTTCTGAGCGGTAAGACCGTGCAGATGGTGCCTGGCGGCCTGACCCGTGTGGCGTTGAAAGACGGCTCGCTGGTGGTGAATTCCTCACAAGGTGGCGGTACCAAAGACACCTGGATTTTGGAAGCATAAGGAGACTATTCATGTTGTCACGTACTGCCGATCACCTCTTCTGGATGTCCCGGTACACCGAGCGCGCGGAAAACACGGCTCGCATGCTGGACGTCAATTACCAGACCGCTTTGCTGCCCCAGTCCGAGGCTGTTGCGCAAGTGGGCTGGCAAGGTTTGCTGAGCATCAGCGAACTGTTGCCCACTTACACCGAGCGTTTTGGCGCCATTGAAGCCCGCGACGTGATGGACTTCATGGTCAAGGACGAGAGCAATCCGTCTTCCATCCTGTCCTGTCTGGGCGCTGCCCGTGAGAACGCCCGCGCGGTGCGCGGCACCCTGACGACCGAGGTGTGGGAGACACAGAACCAGACCTGGCTGGAAGTCAAACGCATGGTCAACTCCGGCGAGTTCGAGCACGACCCTGCGCAGTTTTTTGAATGGGTCAAGTTCCGCTCGCATCTCTCCCGGGGTGTCACTGTGGGCACCATGCTGATGGACGAGGCACTGCACTTTATGCGCCTGGGTACTTTCCTGGAGCGGGCCGACAACACGGCGCGCCTGGTCGATGTGAAGTTTCACGCGGTTCAAAGCGACTTTTTTGGCACGGCCAACGGGAAAGACCAAGAGTACGACTTCTACCACTGGAGCGCCATTTTGCGCAGCGTCTCGGGCTTTGAGGTGTACCGCAAGGTGTACCGCGATGTCATCAAACCCGAGCGGGTGGCCGATTTGCTCATTTTGCGGCCCGACATGCCGCGCTCCCTGCATGCCAGCCTGAACGAGGTGGTCAACAACCTGGGGCTGGTGGCGAGTGACCCGCTCAGTGAAACACTGCGCCGCGCAGGCAAGCTGCGTGCAGAGCTTCAATATGGCCGCATTGACGAAATTCTGGCCACCGGTTTGCATGCGTATCTGACGCAGTTTCTCGATCGTGTGAACGATCTGGGTGCCCACATCAGCCGCGAGTTTCTGGTGGCCACGACCGCATGATTATTGACTATCCGGGTTGGCAGGTTTCAGCGTGAAAAATGCGCAGCCAGGCTGGGTGGGTCGGTTCTTGGGCTGGTTGGGTACGCTCAGTGTCAGCCGCAAGCTCACGCTGATCTACTTGCTGGATCTGACGGCCGTGATTTACATCTCGGGCATCCTGATCCACGAAAAATACCTGGCGATTGACTTTGCCCGCAAGGAAATTGTGGGTGTCAACTACACCGATGCCGTGCGCCAGGTCATGATGGGCAGTGCCCTGCCGGCCGCCGCCCAGCCGGGCGAGAGTGGGCAGTCTCTGCAGCGGCTGGCGCAGGCCCGCGCTGCATGGGATCCGGACTTGGGAACCGTGGCAGTCAGTCCGCAAATCATCGAGACGGTACAGGTGATACAGGGTGGTACATCGCACCCTGCGGGCTCGGTCGATCTGTCACCCCTTTTCGCACAGGGACGCGCGCTGGTGACAGCCGTCGGTAACCAGTCCAACCTGATTCTCGATCCCGATCTGGACAGCTACTACGTGATGTCCCTCACGGTGCTGCGCTATCCGGAATTGCTGCAGGTGATGCACGAAACGATGGAGTTTCTCAAAACCTACCGTTCAGAGGCCTTTGCAGGCCAGGACCAGCGGACCCGTTTGCTGATTCTGGCGGGGCGCATTGAAGCCGTGGCGGAGGGCGTGCGTGCGGACGCAGCCCAGGCCACGCTGGCCGGTTCTCCGCAACTCCAGGCCGCTTTGCGGCCGGTTCAACTGCAGCTTGACGAGCAGCTGGGCGGGTTCATACGCGTTATCCGCCAGATGGTAGACCAGCCTGTTACCGCAGACGAGTCACGTATGCTGGATGCCACGTACACCGGTGTGTTGCAGGCTCTGGGCACAAGCTGGACCACTGGGCTTACGCAGCTGAATCAACTGCTCCAGGCGCGGGTGGACGGTCAGTTTTCGCGCATGTGGCTGCATTTGGGAACCGCGTTACTGCTGCTGGGCTGCATTCTGAGCCTGGTCTATGTGGTGGCACAGCAAATAGCGCGTCCGCTCAAGAGTCTGGCGCTGGTGGCAGGTGCGGTGCGGCTGACGGGCGAGTACACCCGGCGCGCGCAATGGCACAGCAA
>JAYTRR010000132.1:0-4651 GCA_043746005.1 Burkholderiales bacterium | reverse complement strand
ATGCCTCCACAGAAATCGGCCTGTCGATGAGGTTCTCGGTTTATTTGCCGCCGCTGGCCACCTTCGGTACTGCGTTGCAACGCGTGCCTGCGCTCGTCTATCTGGCCGGGCTCACCTGCAATGACGAAACCTTCATGACCAAGGCCGGCGCGCAGCAGTTTGCCGCGCAGCATGGCATGGCATTGATTGCGCCCGACACCAGCCCGCGTGGTGCCAACGTGCCTGGCGAGACCGATAGCTGGGACTTTGGCACAGGGGCCGGGTTCTATCTGGACGCCACCGAACCGCAGTGGGCGACCCACTACCGCATGGAGAGCTACATTACGCAGGAGTTGCTGCCTCTGGTCGCTGCGCAATTGCCTATTGACGCCAGGCGCATGGGCATCACCGGGCATTCGATGGGCGGGCACGGAGCGCTGTCTCTGGCGCTCAAGCATCCCGGTTTATTCAAATCGGTTTCCGCATTTGCGCCGATTTGTGCGCCCACGCAATGCCCGTGGGGCCGAAAGGCTTTCAACGGCTATTTGGGTACCGACCCAGGCACCTGGGCGGCGCACGACAGCGTGGCCCTGATGGCGGCCCAGTTGTCAGCGCCCTATCCAGGCGGCATTCTGATTGACCAAGGGCTGGGCGACAAGTTTCTGGCGGAGCAGTTGCATCCGCAGTTGTTTGAAGCGGCTTGCCAGTCGGTCCATCAGCCTTTGATGCTGCGCCGCCATGCGGGTTACGATCATGGTTACTACTTCATCTCGACTTTCATGGCGGACCATGTGGCGCACCATGCGGCGGTTTTGTAGCTATTTCGCGGATATCAGCAAAGTTGCATTTGCGCAGCCTGTGCACGACTTTTCTGGAAGACTTGCCTGTCATGGGGCAACGTTTCATTGCTGGCGGTCACGTGCCCGCCGCAATAGCCACCGTCAAGTGTCACATGCCGCCCACAAAATACGGGCCGGCCCATTTGGGTATGGCCAATGGCGTGCTGGCATGTTTTGACTGGTAGGTATTTCATTGTTCAAGTTCTTTTTGCTGCGTACAGGTTGTGACTGTATTCATTCGCACCTGAACTGTTTGTGCGGTACAGCACATCCTCTTAACATCAGCGCGGCTTATTTCGAACGCCTCAATCGCAGGGCATTGCCAATCACGAAAACGGAACTAAAACTCATTGCCAGAGCTGCGATCAAAGGTGAAAGCAGCCAGCCGGTCAATGGATACAAAACGCCCGCTGCAACGGGAATGCCCAAACCGTTGTAGAGAAACGCAAACATCAGGTTTTGTTTCATGTTGCCAACAGTCGCTTCTGACAATGCGCGTGCCAGGGCTATGCCACGCAAATCGCCTTTCACCAACGTAACTTGCGCGCTGTTCATGGCGACATCGGTGCCAGTCCCCATGGCAACACCCACGTTGGCCTTGGCGAGTGCCGGAGCGTCGTTGATGCCGTCACCCGCCATGGCCACCACCCGTCCTTCTTTCTGAAGTTTTCCACCAGCAGCAGCTTGTCTGCGGGTTTTACCTCGCCGTGAACCTCTTCAATTCCCAAACGTGCCCCTACCGCTTTGGCCGTGGTCAAGCCATCGCCCGTGACCATGACGATGCGCAGACCTGCGGTCCTGAGCGTTTTCAGCGCCTCGGGTGTGCTCTGCTTGATGGGGTCTGAAACAGCAATCAGGCCGGCCAACTGTTCATCCACTGTTAGATGCATCACGCTGGCCCCTTCGGCGCGCAGTGCTTCCGCTTGCGCAACGAGTGCATCAACCGATACGTTGATTTGCTGCATGAGTGTGGTGTTGCCTAAGGCGAGTTGACGGCCCCCCACCAGACCCCGCACGCCAATGTCGGAACCCGATTCAAAATGGTCTGCCTTCCGTGAGGGTGCCGGTCTTGTCGATGATCAGGGTATCGACCTTGCGAAAATTTTCAATTGCGGCAGCATTCCGAAACAAGACGCCTTGCCTGAGCCACCAGGATGGACATGGGTGTTGCCAGACCCAACGCACATGGGCAGGCAATGATCAAAACCGAGACCGCATTGATGAGGCCAAACACCCAGCTGGGCTCAGGCCCAAACAGACCCCAGGCAAAGAAAGTCAGCACGGCGATGGCCACGACCGTGCCCAAAAAGTAACCAGCCACCACGTCCGCCATGCGCTGCATGGGTGCACTGGAGCGCTGCGCCTGCGCGATCATCTGGACGATCTGTGCCAGCGCGGTGCCAGAGCCCACCTTTTCTGAGCGCATCACCAGGGCGCCGCTGGTATTCAATGTGGCACCGATGACCTTGTCGCCCACGCGCTTGGTGACCGGCACCGGTTCACCCGTCAGCATGGACTCGTCCACTGCACTGGTCCCCTCGACCACAGCGCCGTCCAGTGACACTTTTTCGCCGGGACGCACACGTAACAGGTCGCCCACATGCACATGGGTGAGGGGAATATCTTCTTCGGCACCATCAGCCCCGATGCGTCGCGCCGTCTTGGGCGCCAGGCCCAGCAAAGACTTGATGGCCGCCGAGGTTTGTGATCGGGCCTTGAGTTCCAGCACCTGCCCCAGGAGGGTCAGCGAAATAATGACCGCCGCCGCTTCAAAGTAAACTGCAACACGCCCCATGGATATGAAGGACGCCGGAAACATCTGCGGCACCAGGGTGGCCGCCACACTGTAGACAAAAGCGGCACCGGTGCCCAGCCCGATCAGGGTCCACATATTCGGGCTGCGATTGACGATGGACTGCCATCCCCGGACAAAGAATGGCCAGCCGGACCAGAGCACGATGGGCAGACTCAACACCAGCTCAATCCAGCTCCGGGTGTCACCATGAAACAGATTCAGCTGGTGCGCAAACATGGCGAGCACAAAGACCACCACTGTCAGTGGCAGCGTCGACCAGAAGCGGCGCTGAAAGGTCCTTCAGTTCCGGGTTGTCGTCGTCTTCCAGTTCCGGAATGAGTGGTCCCAGTGTCATGCCGCACTTAGGGCAATTGCCGGGATGATCCTGCCGGATCTCCGGGGTGCATGGGACAGGTATAGACCGCGCCGACTATGGGCCCGTGAGGGCCATGGTGTTGTGTGTGATCCATGGAAAATTACCCACTTATGAAACAACCCGGTATCGCACCATCATTCCCATCTCTGCATGTTCCAGGTTGTGACAGTGAAACACATAGTCCTGGTCACCGGCGTGGGTATGCGAGAAATCAATGGCAATGCGCACGGATTCACCAGGCCAAACCTGAACGGTGTCCGAGAAACCCAGGTCCTGCGGCAACAAGCCTTGGGTACCTTTGGATAGCGCACGGACTTGCGCCGGGCTACCACGTCGCTCCAGCACGCGAAACGGAAATCCGTGGATGTGCATCGGGTGCGGCATGCTGGCACGCGTGTTTTCAATCTGCCAAATCTCCTTCGATCCGCGCTTGACCGTGATAGGAATCTTCTTCATGTCAAAGGTTTGGCCATCAATGGTCCATGTCCCATGCTTGCCCTGCGCCAGTTTGATTCGGCGGGTAACAACACCGCCTTGGGTGGGTGCCGCTAGTGTTGAGAGGGTCGAGGGGATCACATTGGCGTAGGCAGGTGAGCCCTTCACATCGATACGCAGCAAAGCACGTGCTTCGCCTTCTACCGCCATGCTGTTTGATGGCGGCATATCCATCTTGCTGTGGTCCATTCCAGCCATGGAATTGCCTGCAGTACCATCCATCACGCCCTCTGCATGCATGGGGTCAAAGGCCAGTGTCGCCAGCGTTACGGGCTTGCCGTCTTGCACCTCCCGCAAGTCGAGCAACACGTCAAGACGCTGTCCCGGCGCGATGAACGTTTGCTCCATGCGTTGTGCAGCGGAGAGCAAACCACCATCCGTACCGATGAGGTGGTACGCCAACTTACGTCCTTGCTGGAGAAATGCCAATTGGTAGCTGCGGGCGTTGGAGCCATTCAAGATGCGGAAGCGGTAGATTCGGCGCTCTGCGGTGATGAAGGGCTGGTCAGTCAGATTTATCAGAATCCGTTCACCGAGAAACCCCATCATTTTTTCTGCATCGGTGGGTTGATACTGGAGCTTGCCTTGCGCATCAAAGGTCCGGTCCTGAATGACCAGCGGGATTTCCGTGACACCCAAGGTAAGGTCCAGGCTCTTGCGCAATGCCGCTTCTTCGTCATCTTCGATGAACAGCAGGCTTGCCAGCCCATGGTAGGCCTGCTGGGGAATGTAGCCGTGGGTGTGCGGGTGATACCAATGCATGGAGGACCGCTCTTCGAGTTTGAAGGCGTACTCGTACGATTTGCCTGGATCGGCCGCATACAGGCCATTGCCATCATTGCGCGAATCGTTTTGCAGGCCATGCCAGTGGATGATGGTGGGCTCATTGAGCTGATTCACCATCTTGACGCGGATCTCGTCGCCACGGCGCGCCAGCAGCGCCGGATTCAGATAGGTCTTTCCGCCAGACTCCACGGCATAGGCGAGGTACGGCGTCTTCTTGCCGGGAAGGATTTCAATCTCGGTGCGAATCACACGCACTTCCTTGAAGTCGGTCGCTGCCAACACGCCATAGAGTCCACTGCTTCCAGGCAATCGCAAGGGATTGCCGAAAATCGCAGCCTGCTTTTCAATGGCTGCGGTACCGCCGTCTTTCGCCGTTGCTGC